>DATKFM010000397.1:0-17674 GCA_035544395.1 Verrucomicrobiia bacterium | reverse complement strand
GTCGCCCATTTCAGGAACAACATTGATCTTGCCCACCAGTTCCGGCGGCGGATCCAGCCATATTGCTGAGGTGTTCACATCGCCGCTGTAAAGGCTCTTGAGGGCATAAACGCCCGTTGTGCCCCACTGCCACGGCACGCTGTAATTGCGGCCCTGGTCCCAGTAGACGTCGACCCAGCGCGGATCGACATTCTTGAAATTCTCCATCTTGTTCGGCTCGGTCTTCGCCAGGAAGCCCTCGCCGAGCAGGATCTGCACGGCGTAGTCCGACGGGAAGACCACGTCATAGCCGGTGTTGCCGGCGCGGACCTTGGCCAGCAGCGTGTCGTTGGAGTCGTAGTCGTCGAGAGTGACTTTGACGTTGTACTGCTGCTCGAACTTCTCGATCAGCTTGGGGTTGGTGTAGTCGCCCCAGTTGTAAAGGTGCAGCTCGCCATCGGCATAGGCGGCACTGCTCGCAAAGAGCAGCGCGGCCGCCGCGGTCATACGTAACGCGTTACGCAACATTATTCAGTCTCCTTTGTTTTCTGGCCACATGGGGGTACTCAGTACTTCTTGCGCCCGATCAGGAAGGACAGGGACACAAGCAAAATCGAGATCACCAGCAGGATCGTCGACATGGCGTTGATCTCCGGGCTGATGCCGCGGCGGATCGACGTCCAGACATACATCGGCAAGGTGGTTTCGCCCGGGCCCACCAGCATGCTGGTGATGGTGAAATCGTCGAACGAGACGACGAACGCCAAGGTCGCGCCGGCGATGATGCCCGGCATCAGCAGCGGCAGTGTAACCCGCCGGAAGGTCTGCCAGGGCGTGGCATAGAGATCGGCGGCGGCCTGCTCCAGGGTCAAATCCATGTCCTCGAGCCGGGCGCGGATTGGCATGTAAGCGAAGGGAATGCAGAAGCAGGTGTGGGCCAGCATGATCTGGATGATACCGAGACGGGTGCCGAGCGCGGCGGCGACCAGGCCGAAGAAGCTCAGCGTGGCGATGGCGGTGACGATCTCCGGCACCATCAGCGGCAGATTGATGGTCATGTAGCTGGCGGTCTGGCCGCGCCAGGGCCTTGTGCGCGTGGTCGCCAGCGCGGCGGCGGTGGCGATGATCGTGGAAATCACCGTCGCGAAGATGGCGATCTGCATCGTGTTGAGCGCCGCGCCCCAGATCTTGTCGTTCAGGAAAGCCTTGGGATACCAATCGAGGCTGAAGCCAGTCCAAACGGTCACCGACCGCGTGCCGTTGAAGGAGAAGGCAAACAGGATCAGGATTGGCGCGTAGAGCAAGACCAAGCAGGCAGCGGCGGCGGTGCCGAATCCGTAGATCCGCTTGAGGTCGAATCTCCGGGCGGAAATCCGGCGGCCGGCCGGGAGCGCCATCTCAGCCATGGGCCAGCCCCGATTTGCGCGTCCCATAGCGCACATAGATATAAAGCGCGAACATGACCAGAACCATCAGGATCAGCGATGCCGCCGAGCCGAACGGCCAGTTGCGCGAGCCCGCAAACTGCAGCGCGATCAGATTGCCGATCATCAGCGACTTGCCGCCGCCCACCAGCAGCGGCGTCACATAGGCGCCCAGCGCGGGGATGAACACCAGCAGGCAGCCGGCGACGATGCCCGGCTTCGACAGCGGCACGATGATGCGCCACAGCACATGCCAGCGCGTTGCGTAAAGATCGTAAGCCGCTTCGACATAGCGGAAATCCAGCTTTTCCAGGCTGGCATAGATCGGCAGGACCATGAAGGGCAGGAAGCCGTAGAGCAAAGCGATGCCGACGGCGGTGTCCGTGAACATGATCTGGAACGGCGTGCTGATCAGGCCGATCGACAGCAGCGCGTTATTGACGATGCCATCGTCGCGGATCAGGACGAAGATGGCGAAGGTGCGGATAAGCAGGTTGGACCAGAACGGCAGCGTGATCAGGAAAAGCCAGAAATTCCGCTGATGCGGCGGCCGCGTGGCCATGAAATAGGCGGTCGGAAAGCCCAGGATCAGGCTGCCGAGCGTGGTAAAGGCGGCAAGGCCCAGGGAGCGGGAATAGATCTGAAAATAGGACGTGGTGAAGTGATAGCTTTCGTCGAACAGATCCTTCTCGAACAGGAACTGCACATAGGCGGCGTTGGAATATTCCCAGACCACGCCGCCATAGGCGCCTGGCTTCAGGAAGGAATAGATGACGATGATGAGCAGCGGCGCAATGCCCAGGGTGCCGATCACGATCAGCGCCGGCGCAATCAGCGCCCAGCGGGTGCGGCGGCTGACCTTCTCCGCCGCGGCCTGGGCCGCGCTGACGCGCTGCTCGACCGTCGCCGGCTTGCCCGGTATCGTTCCCGCGATAACGGCCTCGGCCATTCCGTTCAATCCTGCAGCATGCGGGCGGCGCCGGAGGGCACGTCGATGCCCACCTTGTCGCCGACCGTGAACGGGCTGCCGCCGTCGACGGCGTTCTGCACGCGGACGCTGAGGCCGCTGCCGTCGCCGATGCGCACCTGATAGTTGGTGTCGGTGCCGGTGTAGACCGATTGCACGATTTCGCCATGGGCGCCGCCGGCCTTGAGCCGGATCTTCTCGGGCCGGATTGCGAGGGTGGCGCTGCCGCTCTTCTTGTTGCCCGCGGGCGCGGCCATGAACTCCAGGCCGGCCGCGCCGCGGCAGCGCATCCAGCCATTCTCGGCGCCGACGATGTCGACGACGACGAAATTGGTGTCGCCGATGAAGTCGGCGACGAAGCGGTTCACCGGCCGCTCATAGACATCCAGCGCCGTGCCCAATTGCTGGATCTGGCCTTTGCTCATCACGGCAATCCGATCGCTCATGGTGAGCGCTTCTTCCTGATCGTGGGTGACGAAGATGAAAGTGATGCCCGTGCGTTTCTGCAGCGCCTTGAGCTCCGTGCGCATGCCCTGGCGCAACTTCAGGTCGAGGGCCGACAGCGGCTCGTCCAGCAGCAGCACCTTCGGATGATTGGCCAGGGCGCGGGCCAGGGCGACGCGCTGCTGCTGTCCGCCCGAAAGCTGCGAAGGCCGGCGCGCGCCCAGGCCGGTCATCTGCACCAGCGAGAGCATCTCGTCGACGGTCTTCTGCGCATCGGCGCGGGAGGAACCGCGCATCTCCAGACCGAAGGAGATGTTCTCGCCCACGGTCATGTGGGGGAACAGCGCATAGCTCTGGAACACGGTATTGACTGCGCGGCGGTAGGGCGGCTGGTCGGCCACGGACTGGCCATGAAGCAAGATATCGCCGGAGGTGGGGAGCTCGAAGCCGGCGATCAGCCGCAGCAGCGTGGTCTTGCCGCAACCGGAGGGCCCGAGAAGAGTGAAAAACTCGTTCTCGCGGATCGTGACAGAGACATTGTCCAGGGCCCGTACGGCATCCGGCCCGAGACCGAATACCTTGGTGACGCCCTGTGCCTCCACAGCGGCTATGTCAGTCAAGCGCTCTCCCAAACCTTGGTCTTATTGCCTTGTTGGGGCTCAAGTTAGGGCATTTGGCCAGGGCCCGCCAAGCTAATCTTGGTAACCCAGAGGCCGATTCCCGCAGACCATTTATTGCGCGCGAACCTATTCGGCGGCCTGGGGAATTCCCAGCAGACCGGCGGCAAAGTCGAAGGCAGAGAACGGGTACCGGGACGGCGCGCCGGGCGCGATCAGGAGCTGCGGCTTCGGGCCGAGCTCGGCGATCATGGCGGCAAAGGTAAAGCCGTCATCGGCGTCGGTGATTTCCTGGGAAACCGGAAATTCCGGGTGGTCGCGGGAGGATAGCATGGCGGCTGCCTTGTCGGCCGTGAGGGCGGGACCGCCCTGCAGGCGGTGCGCCAAGGCATCGAGGCGGCAGCCGGAATCCCGCGCCTGCCGTTCCCACCAGGATTCAGTGAGATCGGTCCGCAAATCGCGGTTCGCCAGCGGGTGATTGGTGTGCCAGATGCGCCCATCCGGCGCAGCCTTGACCTCGACGGTTCGCCCGGCGCTGGACTCGAAATCGCGAATGACTGTGCCGTCGGCCAGGATGTAATTCTGGCCAGAGGCGTGGCTTGCCTCCTGGAGAAATCCCACCGCTTCATCCACGGCCTGCGTTTCGATCAGCCGCCGGGTGATGAAAGCTACGGGCAGGCCATCGGCCGACGAGTTCAATTGCATCAGCGTGTTGACGCTGACGCCCAGGCCGCGGCTGTTCATGCCCATCAGCGCGATCATGCCGGCGGCGGTGACGACATAAGCATCGAGGCCGGGCCGCGCGCCGCGGATCAGCAGCAGAGTCTGGAATCCATCCATCCAGTTCGGCAGGTCCATGGTCTGCCCGACCAGCGCCGGATGACCGTCCCGGGCCGCCGCACCAAAGCTGCTGCAATGGTTCCGGTACTGACGCTGGAACCACCATTCCTCATCCATGAACTGCGCGGCAAGAATGGCGCGATAGCTCAAGCCGGAGCCCTCGGCGATGCCCTTCACTTCCTCATGCAGGTCCGGCGTCCAGCGCTCGATCGCCGGTGTGAAATTGGTTCGCTGCAGGAAATCCTCGATGAAATCGTCGGCGGAAATCTTCGTGCGCGTCTCGATTGCCCGGCGCCAGCTTCGATCCCGCTCGGCGATCAGCGGCCGCAGGCCCTCGCCATAGGCGCGGCCCCGCTGCCGCGGCGTGCCTGAAATTTCGAGAACGGCAAAGCGAGACGAAGTCATTTTTCAGCGCAGCTCCTCAATCCCTGGGGGTCGCCGATTCTAGCCGATTGCCAGCCGATTGCCCAACCATAGCAAATGGTGGGGTTACTGTGGCGGGCCGGATCGTTTGACCTGCCTCTGGTCGGCAGGCAATGTGCCGCAGGCCTCACTGACGCCGCAATGACAGCTGCATCCCCCTCGACAGCACTGGCTTCGCAAATTCTGCACGGCATCTACTACATGCTGGGGGCGGTGGTGCTGTTTTCCGGCATGGACGCGCTCATCAAATATGCGTCCGAGACCTATCCCACCGGACAGATCGTCTTCTTCCGAAATCTCTTTGCCTTCGTGCCGGTGATTTATTTCCTGCGCCAGGCGGGCGGCCTGTCGGCGCTGCGAACGCGGCGGCCGCGCGATCATATCCTGCGTGGCATCGTCGGCGTCACCGCCATGGGGCTGGTGTTCACTGCCTTCAAGCTGCTGCCGCTGGGCGAGGCCGTGGCGCTGACGCTATCAGGCCCTATATTTCTCACCGCGCTGTCGGTGCCGCTGCTGGGCGAAAAGGTCGGACTGCGCCGTTGGTCGGCTGTCATCGCCGGCTTCATCGGCGTGCTGATCATGACGCGGCCGGGCGCCGGCCTGTTCAATCCCGCTGCCCTGTTCGCCCTGGGCGGCGCGGTGTTCTATGCCTTGGCGATGATTTCCGTCCGCTGGCTCAGCGGCACCGAGCCGGCTGCGACGACGGTCTTCTATTTCACCCTGTTCGCCACTGCCGCCGGCGCGCTCACCCTGCCGTTCCAATGGCAGACGCCGGATTTAGCCGGCTTCTGCCTGCTGGCAGGCATCGGGTTGATCGGCGGCGTGGCCCAGATGGCCATGACCCAGGCTTTCCGAATGGCGCCCGCCTCGATCATTGCACCGTTCGAATATCTGGCCCTCGTCTTCGCCGGCACCATCGGCTATCTGGTCTGGCGCGAAGTGCCGGATGCCTATGTCCTGGTGGGCTCGGCTGTTGTCATCGCCAGCGGCCTCTACATTCTGCACCGGGAAACCGTGCGTGGCCGCCGTGCCATCGCCATTGAACGGGCAGCCCGAAGCGACTAGATCAGACTGCAATCATGAGCGCCGACGCCACAGCCCCGAACGCCGCCGCCAATCCGATGCAGGCGCGCCTGGCCGCTGCCATCGCGCAGCATCGCGCCGGCAAGCAGGCCGAAGCCGAACGCGCCTATCGCGACATCCTGGCCGATGATTCCAATAACGCCGATGCGCTGCATCTGCTGGGCGCCTTGAAGCAGCAGGGCGGCAAGCCCGACGAGTCGATTGCTCTGGTGCGGCAGGCGATCGCCCTCAAGCCGGGCTCGGCGCTTTATCACAACACGCTAGGCATCTCCTATAGCATGACCCGGGCCGTCGATTGGGCGGCGGAGGCCTTCACCAAGGCGGCGGCGCTATCGCCGCAATATGCCGACCCCCATGTGCATCTGGGCAACCTGATGCGCATGAAAGGGGAAAATGAAGAGGCGCTGAAGCATCTGGAGCGCGCCGTCGCCATCAAACCGGATTTCGCCGAGGCTCATAACAATCTGGGCACGTTGCTCATCGATCTGGAGCAATGGCGCAAGGCGGAGAGCCATCTGATGACGGCAGCGCGGCTGCGGCCGAAGAACACCGAGATTGCCATCAATCTCGCCGTGGCGCGTCGCGCCTTGAATCATGACGCGGCGATTTCCGGTCTGATGGAAGTCCTGGCGTCCGCCCCCAATCATCCGGCAGCGCTGACCAATCTAGGCGCGATCTATGCGGATCTCGGCGAGCGTGAAATGTCGCTCGATTGCCTGCGAAAGGCATTGTCCGCAGCACCGGAGAATCGGCAGATCAAAGTGGATCTCGCAAATGCCCTGTCTCAATTTGGCGACTATCGCGAGGCCAAGGCGATCTACATCGAGCTGACGCAAGAATCCTCGCCAAAGAGGCGTTTTGCGGCGCTCATTTCCCTGGCGATGATTTCTGAGCGCAACGGTGATTTTGCCGATGCAATCGATTATTTCGAACAAGCTGACAAAATACGTCCAGATACGCCGGCAGCTTTGGCGGGGCTGCTTAAGCGTAGAGGAAAGGCCGCCGATGAAGAGCTCTTGCTCAAGTCAGAATCGATCATAGCCGCTGATGACAAGCCGACCGAGGGGCGCGCATCACTGCAGATGGCGCTTGGCGGAATCTATGCGCAGCGCAAGCAGTTTGATCGCGCCTTCAGATCCTATTCGACAGGCAATCTCTGGCGGCGGCAGATCTACGAGAAACGGCGCATAATCTATGATCGCCAGCGCCGAGAGATGCACGTAAATGCGCTAATCCGGACTTATGACGCCGACTTCTTCCGAGTGCACCGCGATGCCGCCAGCAGCTCCAATCTGCCGATTTTTGTCGTCGGCATGCCTAGATCGGGCACGACGCTTTGCGAGCAAATTCTTGCGAGCCATAGCGAAGTCCATGGCGCCGATGAGTTGATGGACATATCCATCGCCGCCGCGCGTCTTGATCCGGCCAACTACCGCGGTCGCGGATTTCTGCGTGAAGGACCGCTGCGGATCGATGTCCAGACGCTGCGCGATGAGGCGACCCGCTATCTCGGTCAACTCAAATCGTTTGCGCCGGACGCCAAGCGCATCATCGACAAGATGCCGGCGAACTTTGATAATCTTGGATTGATCGCGGCCATGTTTCCTCATGCGAAGATCATCCATTGCCGGCGCGATCCCCGCGATATTGCGCTGTCCTGCTTCATGACGAACTTCCTCTATCCCCTGGTATGGAGCCTGGATCTGGACGACTTCGCCCACTACTACGCGCAGTATCAGAAGCTGATGGAACATTGGCGGCGCGTGTTGCCGATGCCGATGCTGGAACGGCAATATGAAACCGCCGTTGCCGATTTCGAGGCGTCGTCGCGGCAGCTGGTGGATTTCTGCGGCCTTGACTGGCAGGACGCCTGCCTTGAGTTCCATAAGACCGAGCGCACCGTACGTACCGCCAGCATCCGCCAGGTGCGCCAGCCGGTCTATACCAGCTCGATCGGCCGTTGGCGCGACTACGAGGCCGTGGCGCCAGAAGTTTTCCAACGCATCGGCGCGCTGGAGTCGCTTACATAGGAAGCAGATACCGGATCAAACCGGTCGCCGTTCACGGCTGCCGACGCGAGCTTCGATCGCGTCCCACAAGCCTTTCTCCAGCATCACGCCATCCAGCCGGTTGATTTCCTGCAGGCCGGTCGGCGAAGTCACGTTGATTTCGGTCAGATAGTCGCCGATCACATCGATGCCCACGAAGATGAGGCCGCGCTCCCGCAGCGCCGGACCGATGGCGGCGCAGATATCCCGTTCCCGCGCCGTCAGCGTCGCCTTCACCGCCTTGCCGCCGACATGGAGGTTCGAGCGCGCTTCGCCCGCGGCAGGCACCCGCGACACCGCGCCCACGGCCACGCCATCGGTCAGGATGATCCGCTTGTCGCCCGCGCGCACTTCCGGGATGTAGCGCTGCACGATCACGGGCTCGCGATAGATCTGGGTGAACACTTCCAGCAGCGCATTCAGGTTCTCGTCGCCTTCGGTGATATGGAACACGCCGGCGCCGCCATTGCCGAACAGCGGCTTGACGATGATGTCCCGGTGCTCCCGGCGGAAGGCGAGGATCTCGTCCCGGTCCGACGTAATCAGGGTCGGCGGCATCAGCCCGTCGAAATGAGTGACGAACAGTTTCTCCGGCGCATTGCGCACATGCACGGGATCGTTCACCACGAGGGTGCGGGGATGCACATGCTCGAGCAGATGGGTCGCCGTGATATAGGACATGTCGAACGGCGGATCCTGGCGCATCAGGATGACATCGACCGTCGCCAGGTCCAGCATCTCCGGGTTGCCCAGCGTTGCGTGATTGCCAAGTTCGCGCCGCACCTGCAGCGGCCGCGCCCGCGCCAGCAATCGTCCATCGCGGAAAGCCAGGTGCCGCGGCAGATAGTGGAACAGGCCATGGCCACGGCGTTGCGCCTCCAGCGCCAGCACAAAGGTGCTGTCGGCGTCGATATTGATCGACTCGATGGGATCCATCTGGATGGCGACGGCAAGGCTCATGGCGGTGCTTTTCTTGGCGCTGTGCTCGGGCGGGGATGCTTCGCGGGGACCGGCTACGCTACGCGGAACCGGCGGCGGCGGTCAATTCATCTGCGAACGCAGCTGCGCCAGAAGCTGTTGCGCAGCACCCCGGCGCTCGTGGCGCTGCTGCAGCGCGATCGATTTCTCCAGCGCGGTGAGGGCCGTGCGCATATTGCCGATGCGCGCATGGAGCACGCCATATTCCTGCCATAGCTCGGCATCCTGCGGCGCCACCAGCAGCATGCGGTCGACCACTTCCGCCGCCGGGCCGAAGCGCTCATGGCGGAGAAGCCGCAGCTTGATGTTGTTTTCCAGACGCAGCAGGATCTGCTTGTTGCTGGCGGGCTGGCAATCGCCGGGCGCCAATTCCGCCTCCGGGCCGCGCACCGCCTTGATCAGGGTCCGCAGATCGGCGGCGGTGCGGATCTGGCCTTCGCTGAAGGGATCGATGATCGCCGCCTCGCCGCCATGGCGCAGCCGCAGCAGGAAATGGCCGGGGAAATTGATGCCGTCGATCGACCAGCCCTGGGCACGCGCGGCATGGATGAAGAGGATGCTCATGGCGATGGGCATGCCGCGGCGGCGATCGATCACGCTCATCAGGTTGGCGTTCTTCAGATCGTCATAGGTTTCCCGGTCGCCGCGATAGCCGTGGCGATCGACGATCACGGCTGTCAGGGCGGCGATGCGCCCGGCGATGCTTGGATTAAGTGGCTCGGAAGTTGCCGCGGTGGCGATGCCCACATCCTTCACCAACGCCGCCAGGTGATTGCGATAGGGTTCGAGATCTGTGTCCGGCCGCGACAGCTTGGCTAGCGCCAGCGCGCCGGCCGCAAGGTCGACATCCTCGTCCTCCGCGGCGCCGATGCCGCGCAGATAATCCATGGTATCCCGACTATCCATGGCACGATCTTCGCCCCGTCCGCGCGCCGCTGCAAGACTCAATCCTCGCCGCGGCAATTTCTCGCGCAAGCTCTGTCGCACTAGATCGCCTTATCGTAAAATCTGTGCGGTCCCGCTAGGCATACCAGGCGTTGATCAGATGCTGCGGCCAGCGGCGCGGCGCGACAACAATCACGTCGAACCGCAGCGCATCGGTTTGGTAGCGCGGATGACGGCCGACGAACGCGGCGGCGGCGCGGGCGATGCGCTGACTCTGATAGGGGGTCACCGCTTCGATGGCGCTATCGGCGGAGTCGCGGGATTTCACCTCGACGAAGGCAAGCACGCCACGCCGCCAGGCGATCAGGTCGACCTCGCCCATGGGCACGCGGAAATCCCGCGCCAGGATGCGATAGCCTTTCAGCCGCAATAGCAGCATGGCCCAGAACTCGCCGCGCCGGCCGCGGCGATAGGCGCGCTGCCGCCGCTCCCGGCGGTTCTCGCGCGATGACGCCTGTGCGGCCATCAATCCCCGCTCTTGGTCAGGCGCAGCGCCCGGGCATAGATCTCTCGCCGGGACAAACCGGTGGCCTCCGTAACCCCGTCGACTGCATCGCGCAGGCTTTCCTGCTTCAGCGCCGCCGCCAGCAGGCGGTCGATCTCGGCGTCATCAGGAGCCGCGGCGGCGCCCGGGGGAGCGACGACAATGACCACCTCGCCCTTCGGCGCGCCGGCGTCGGCGTAATGCCCGGCCAGCTCCCGCAGGCTGCCGCGGCGCACCTCCTCGAACATCTTGGTGATTTCGCGGGTCACCGCCGCTTCGCGCTCGCCCAATGTCTCGGCCATATCGGCCAAGGTTGCCGCCAGCCGGTTCGCGGATTCGAAGAAGATCAGGGTCGCGCCGATGCCGGCCAGATCGCCGAGCTCGCGCCGCCGCGCCACCGTCTTCGGCGGCAGGAAGCCGGCGAACATGAAGCGGTCGCTGGGCAGTCCCGAAAGCACAAGCGCTGCCAGCACCGCTGACGGTCCGGGTATCGTCGTCACCTTCAGGCCCGCCGCGATGACGTCGCGTACCAGCTTATAGCCGGGATCGGATACCAGCGGCGTGCCGGCGTCGGACACCAGCGCCACGGTCTCGCCTTCGGCCAGCCGCGCCAGGATCGCCGGGCGCATGCGGGCGGCGTTATGCTCGTGATAGGCGATCAGCTTCGTCGCGATCCCCAGCCGCGCCATCAGCGGCCCGGTCACCCGCGTATCCTCGCAGGCGATCACGGCGCAGCTTCTTAACGTTTCCACCGCCCTGTGAGAAATATCGGCGGCATTGCCGATCGGCGTTGCCACAATTGCCAGCGTGCCGGCCGCCGACGCTCCCTCGCGGGCCTCAGGCGGTTTACTTCCCGTGGGGCGATGGGTAGGTTTTCCCGGCGCCGGCTTGCCGGGCGCAGAGGAAGGGGACGATGACGTCGATCGCGGAGCTGACATCTGACCTGTCGAAGCCGTGGCTAAGCCGCGCCCGGGCTGTCATCGCCGCGTCGCTCCTGGCGGGCGCGCTCGCCGGCTGCGGCGGCAACAACGTACCGGCCCCCGACACTGGCACACAAGGATCGGATGGCGCCACCGACAGCGGCGCGATCCCCATGGCCATTCCGGAAGGCGAACGCATCAAGGTCGGCCTGATCCTGCCGCTGACGGGCGAATACGCCGCCACCGGGCAGGCCATGCTGAACAGCGCTCAACTGGCCCTGTTCGATGCCCGGGACAGCAACATCGCCCTGGAAGTGCGCGACGACGCCGGCGCACCCGGCCCGGCGGCCCAGGCCGCCCAGTCGGCGCTCGCCGACGGCGCGCGGTTTGTTCTCGGCCCGCTGTTCGGCCGCAATGTCCAGGCGGTTCGGCCGGTGGTGCAGAGCAAGGCGATCAATCTGGTGTCGTTCTCCTCCGACGAAACCGTCGCCGGCAACGGCGCCTATGTCATGGGCATCCTGCCGCGGCTGCAGGTGGAGCGGATTGTCGGCTATAGCAGCCGCCAGGGCCTGAAGCGCTTCGCCGCCCTGTTGCCGCAGAACGCCTATGGCCAGGTGATCGCCACCAGCCTGAAGCAGGCGGCGGCCAGTTCCGGCGCGGAGATGGTGCGCGTCGATTACTACGATCCCAACAGCCTCGACGCGTCCTTCGCGGTCGGCCAGCTGGGCCAGTTCATCGCCGGCGGCGGGCAGATCGACGCCCTGCTGATTCCCGAAGGCGATCAGCGGCTGCTGGGCATCGTCCGCAGCTTGCCCACTTTCGGCATCGATCCTCTGCAAGTCCGGCTGCTCGGCTCCACGGCCTGGGAGAGCATCGGCGGCGCCGGCGAGCCTCTGCTGGCGGGTGCATGGTATCCGGCGCCGGATCCGCAGAAGATCCGCGACTTCGCCGCCAAATACCAAACCGTCTATGGCAGCCCGCCGCCGCGGGTGGCTTATTTGGCCTATGACGCGGTGCTGATGTCTGCCGCACTCGCCGCCGGATCGTCGGGTGCTGATTTCGGTGCCGAGGCGCTGACCGATCCCAACGGCTTCTATGGCGTCGACGGCCTGTTCCGGCTGAAGCCCGATGGCGGCGTCGATCGCGGCCTGGCGATCCTCGAGGTGAGCTCGGCCGGCCCGCAGATCCGCGAACCGCCGCCGCCGAACTTCGACGGCTTTATCTATTAAGCCAATAGCTGCGCCAGCACGGCATTGAGCCGTTGCCGCCCGGCAGCGGTGGCCCGCAGGCCCGACTTATCCAGCTCGACGAAGCCGCCCTCGATAAGCGCTTTCAGGCGCGGCGGATCGAGAGCCGATAACAGCGTCTCCCCGGTTTCACTGGCGAAGCGATCCGCATCGACTCCTTCGGCAAGCCGCAGGCCCATCATCAGCATCTCTTCGCGGCGCGCTTCGGCATCCACCACATCCCGCTGCCGCGTCGCGTGGCCTTTCTGTTCGACCGCTTCCAGCCAGGCTTCGGGCGCGCGGTGCTGGCGCGTCGCATATTTCACGCCAGCCAGCGTCAGCCGGCCATGGGCGCCGGGGCCAATGCCGGCGTAGTCGCCATAGCGCCAATAGGTCAGATTGTGGCGGGACTCTTCGCCCGGCCGCGCATGGTTGGAGATCTCGTAGGCGGGCAGGCCGGCCTCGGCCAGCGCTTCCTGGGTCGCCTCATAGAGTTCGGCCGCGCTGTCTTCGTCCGGCACGGTGAAATCGCCGCGGCGCACCGCCGAGGCGAAGGCCGTCTCCGGCTCGATGGTCAGCTGATAGACCGAGAGATGATTGCCGGCGAGCGTCAGCGCTTCCCGCAACTCTTCCCGCCAGGCGGCAACGGTCTGTCCCGGCCGGGCATAGATGAGATCGAAGGTGAAGCGGTCGAAATAACGGCGGGCCAGCTCGATCGCCTGCTGCGCCTCGCCGGCGCTATGCTGGCGGCCGAGGAATTTCAGATCGGCTTCGCGCAGGGACTGCACGCCCAGCGACACCCGGTTGACGCCGGCATCGCGGAAGGCCGCAAACTTCTCCGCTTCAACCGAAGTGGGATTGGCTTCCAGAGTGATCTCGACCCCGGCATCCGCCTGCCAGATCTTGCGCGCCTGCTCGATGACAGCGCCCACAGTCTCCGGCTCCATCAGCGACGGCGTGCCGCCGCCGAAAAAGATGCTGGTGAGGCGCCGGCCTTCAGTCGCGGCGCCGTAGTGCGCCATCTCCGCCAACAGCGCCCGGCGCCAGCGGCCGTGATCCACTGCCGCCCGCACATGGCTGTTGAAATCGCAGTAGGGGCATTTCGACCGGCAGAACGGCCAGTGCACATAAAGGCCGAACCCCGGCTCGCACCTGGCTGACATCGGTGTCATCTGCCGCCGAAGCAGGCTGCGAGCAATTGCCGGAAGGCCTCGGCGCGGTGGCTGATGGCGTGCTTCTCCTGGGGATCCATTTCACCGAATGTGGTGTCGCGGCCGTCGGGAATGAAGACGGGATCATAGCCGAATCCGCGATCGCCGCGGGGCGGCCAGGTCAGGTGGCCGAACACCTTGCCTTCGAAACTCTCGCAATGGCCGTCGGGCCAGCAGAGACTTAACACGGCAACAAAGTGAGCGCGGCGCTCCTTGTCGCCGCTGGCCTGCAGCTTCTTCTCCACTTCCGCCATCGCCAGGCGGAAGTCTCGCTCCGGCCCGGCCCAGCGGGCCGAATAGATTCCGGGATCGCCGTTGAGGGCATCGACCGCCAAGCCGGAATCGTCGGCCAGGCAGGGTAGCTTTGCCGCGCTCGCCGCTGCCCGCGCCTTCAATTCCGCATTGGCGACGAAAGTGCTGCCGGTCTCTTCCGGCTCCGGCAGCCCCAGCTCCGCCGCCGAGACCACCTCGATGCCCAGCGGCCGCAGCAGATCATGGATCTCGCCGACCTTGCCTTTGTTGTGGCTGGCGATGACCAGCTTGCTGCCGGTGAATTTCCGCGGCGCCGTCACGATGCCTTTTCCGTGGCGAGCTTCTGCTGCTGGATCAGTTCGCCGATGCCCTTGCGCGCCAGGCTCAGCATGGTTGCGAACAGTTCCTCGCTGAACGGCGCCTTCTCGGCGGTGCCCTGGATCTCGATGATGCCGCCGCTGCCGGTGAGCACGAAATTGGCGTCGGCGTCGGCATTGCTGTCCTCGGCGTAATCCAGATCCAGCACCGCCCGGCCGCCGACGACGCCGCAGGAGATCGCCGCCACGTGATCTGTCAGCGGCACCCGGGTCACCGCGCCGACTTTCTTCAGATGCTGGAACGCCAGATGCAGCGCGACGAATCCGCCGGTAATGGCCGCCGTGCGCGTGCCGCCGTCGGCCTGGATCACATCGCAATCCACCTTGATTTGTCGCTCCCCAAATCCGCTCAAGTCGGTGACCGCCCGCAGGCTGCGGCCGATCAGCCGCTGGATCTCATGGGTGCGGCCGCCCTGGCGGCCCTTGGCGGCCTCGCGGTCGGTGCGGCTCTCGGTGGAGCGCGGCAGCATGCCATACTCGGCGGTGACCCAACCGCGCCCGGTGTTGCGCAGGAAGGGCGGCACCCTATCTTCAATGCTGGCGGTGCACAGCACATGGGTGTCGCCGAACTGCGCCAGGCAGGAGCCCTCGGCATATTTGTTGACGTTGGGCACCAGCGTTACCGCGCGCAGGATGTCGACGGCGCGGCCGGAGGGCCGCTGGGCGTTCTTGGTGGCGGAATTCATGGCTGGACCTCTGCGCGGCGCCGCGCGACGGAATCTCGGGCGCGCACGCTATCCGGCGCCGCCCGCCGGGTCTAGGCTTTGCTGTTAGCGGGCGCCGGCCGCAAGGATGCGAAATAAATCAGCGGGAACAAGGGCAAAGTGGTTGCGTTGACGCTGCTAAACCCCGTTACTACATTGAATTTGCACGCGGGACCCCTGGATGAAGATGCCCGAAGGAAACACTTCTCGACTCGGCGATCTCAACGAACGGTCTCGTCAGGTTCTCCGCCACATCGTCGATGCGTATGTGGAGACCGGCGAGCCCGTCGGCTCGCGCTCAATTTCACGTCGCCTGGGCATGGCGCTGTCGCCGGCGACCATCCGCAACGTCATGTCGGACCTGGAGGAGGCCGGGCTGCTCTATGCGCCCCACACCTCCGCCGGCCGGCTGCCGACCGACCGGGGCTTGCGTCTGTTCGTCAACGGCCTTCTGGAGCTGGGCGACCTGACCCAGGACGAACGCCGCACCATCGACGGCAAATGCGCTGCCGCCGGACGCAGCGTGCCGGAGGTGATGGAAGAGGCCTCGCAGCTGTTGTCAGGACTGTCGCGATGCGCCGGGCTGGTGGTGGCGCCGAAGGCCGAGCGCACCCTGAAGCATATCGAATTCCTCCATCTCGGCCCCGGCCGCGCGCTGGTGGTGCTGGTGACCGAAGACGGCCAGGTGGAGAACCGCATCATCGACGTGCCCGTGGGCCTGCCTTCCTCGTCGCTGATCGAGGCCTCGAATTTCCTCGCCAGCCGGCTGGTGGGCCGCACCCTGGCCGAGGCCCGCGCCGCCGTGATGACGGAGATGGAGCAGCACAAGGCGGAGCTGGACTCCCTGACCAGCCGGGTGGTGGAGGCAGGCCTCGCCACCTGGGCCGGCGGCAATATCGGCGGCGCCCTCATCGTCCGTGGCCAAGCGAACCTGCTGGAGAATGTCACGGCGCTCTCGGACCTCGAGCGGATCCGGGCCCTGTTCGCCGCCCTGGAGACCAAGGAATCCTTGGCCAAGCTCCTGGATTCCGCGGAAACAGCTGAAGGCGTTCAGATTTTCATCGGCGCCCAGAACGAGCTGTTCGGCCTGGCGGGCTGCTCGATGGTCATTGCACCCTACCGGGATAGTCGGCAAAAGATCGTCGGCGCGGTCGGAGTCATCGGTCCGACAAGAATTAACTACGCCCGTGTTATACCCATGGTCGACTACACGGCACGGGTCATCGGGCGCATTCTCGGCTAAAGGTTTAGGTGATGAACGATCAGGAAAACGGTCCGGACGAGACGGAACCGGCCCCCGCGGCGTCGGATCGCGCGGCGAACGATTCCGTGGCCAACAACCGGGCGGCGAACGATTCCTCGCGGGAGCCGAAGGCTGCCGAGACGCCGGCCAGGGCCAGCCGAGAGGCCGATCTGGCGGCGGCGCTGTCTGCCGCGCAAGCCCAGGTGGCCGAGTATAAGGACCAGGCGCTTCGCGCCATGGCCGAGGCGGAGAACACCCGCCGCCGCACGCAGCGCGACCGCGACGAGGCGGTGAAGCACGCGCCGGCCATCCTGGCCAAGGACATCCTGGTCGTCGCCGACAATCTGCGCCGCGCCATCGAGCACGTGCCGCAGGAAGCGCTGGCCTATGACGAGGCGCTGGCCAATCTGGCCACCGGCGTGGAGATGACCGAGCGGCTGCTGCTCACCGCCTTCGAGAAGCACGCCATCAGGCAGATCAATCCCATCGGCGAGAAGTTCGACAGCAATTTCCACCAGGCGATGTTCGAGGTGCCGGGCACCGGCCAGCCCCAGGGTACCGTGGTGCAGGTGATGGAGCCGGGCTACCTGATCCATGACCGGCTGCTGCGGCCGGCGCTGGTCGGCGTGGCCAAGGGCGACGCCGCGACGGAAACGCCGGCGCCGGTGCTGGCGGATGATCCGGACGACATGGACTTCCTGGACGAGGAAGAGCCGCCGCCCAACGACGGACTCAGCCTCGACTTTTCCAGCCTGAGCGACGAGCCGCAGCCCGACGCGGAAATTCCGCCGGCCGACGAGCCGAAATCTTAAGCTAAACCACTTATCCACAGCATGTGGCGCGATGATCGCCAGATCGTCGCATCGGTAGCGCTTTGCTGATGCGTCGGCCGCACTAATGGCGGCGCCTGATCATTCCATCACAACGGCGTGATGTGAAGATGTACGGTAAATTACCAAATTGTAATCGAGCCGTAAGCCCATACGCATTGTTGCGAAGAGCCCGTCTGGCCTAGGTTTTTCGTCAATACGCGGTCGTGGATCGCGCGCGAAACAAGGCACACGAAACTAGGTTCTTTGGGTGGACAACCGGGACTGAGGAGCTGGGCGACTTAAGGGCGCCAGCCGGTCTTCAGAGCAGGGGCGATGCGAGTGGGCACAAGGATGCCGCTCGCGACAGTTCGGCGATTTCCCGACGACGAAGCGGATGCCTGACGCAAGGGCCGCAGCGATCGACCGCAAAACCTGCAGCACCCACCTGTGACGCCTGTCACCGCGCAAACCCACGGCATTTGATTAATGAGGCGCGCAGGGAGTTTTTGCCGTGGCGGTTTTTGTTGCCAACAGCGCTGTTGATTTTACAGATCCAGATTTACTGGACATTTTTGATGTCACGCCAACTGGCAGTGGCTCATCCATCGAATTCACTAACGGCTCACAGACTGACACCCTTGAGGGAACGGATCTCGATTCGGGGGATCTGAGCAAAGGCACAATAACCGGCTGGACT
>DATKFM010000396.1:0-8415 GCA_035544395.1 Verrucomicrobiia bacterium | reverse complement strand
ATGAAGGCGATGGTGATGGATGGCTGCGTGATCGAATCCAACGCCATGCTGGCCGCCGGCGCCGTGCTGACGCCGGGCAAGCGCGTGAAGACCGGCGAGCTCTGGGCCGGCACGCCGGCGAAGCTGATGCGCGAGATGAAGCCCGCCGAATGGGACATGATCACCGCCACCGTCGATCATTATGTCGGCCGGGCCGAGTTCTACCGGAAGAACGTGGAGCTTGTGGGGCGGTAGGCTTCTAGATCTCGCCTCTAGCCAAGGCGAGAGCGGGCGTCCTACTTCGCCATCATTGTCATTGGGATATCGATGCCGGCCGCGGTCGGCACCACACCATGTCCGGTGATCCGGTAGCCGAGGCTTTCGTAGAACGGCACTGCGTTGAGGCTGGAGCGGACGACGAAGCTCCGGCAGCCGGCATCTCGGGCGCGTCGCTCGGCATCCTCGACCATATGACGGCCGATCCCACGCCGCGCAACCGATGGATGCACCGCCAGCTTGCGGATGCGGCCGATCGTGGCATCGCCAGGCATCTCGATCCAGCCGCCCATGGCGACAAGGCCGAGCGCATCGTCGAAAGCCAGCATGATGTGATTTTGGATCAGCTCTTCCGCATAGCCTTTCTGCGTGCGGTTCTCGCGCAGCGCCGCTTTCTGCGCGGCTGTATAGGCATCGCCAGAGAGTTCTTCGAAGGCGCGGTTGCGCAGGTCGATGACGGCGTCCGTATCGGTGGCGGTAAAGAGGCGAAGGACAAGCGCTTCGATCACCGTGTCCTCATTCGGCTGTCCCGCCGAGCTTCGTGCCGGTCGCCTGAAGTATTGCGGCCTCGGCGCCGGTCAACGTAAAGCGCGCTTCCTGCGGATCGCCGGCAGGCGTGCGCCAGGTGATCAGGAGTTCATTGCCGCCGAACCATTCATGGAGCCGGTCGCCGCTGAGCACTTCATCCTGGATCGAGGTCCAGACCAGCCAGATCGCCGAGGTCGGCCCGATATAGCCCCAGAGCGCATTGAGATCCTCGCCATCCTGGCGGATGCGGTCGGTGTCGATCTCATCTCCATCATCGATGCGATAGCGCGGCATGTCCGTGCCGAATTGATGGCCGGCGCCGGGATGGACTTCCGCGAAGATCTGAAAACGCTCGTCGGCGCGGCGCGACCAGATGTAGAGCGTGTCGCCGGTGTCGTTCGTCACCATGGCCGCCTGCATGCCGGGATCGTCGCTCGGCGCGGGACCGACTGTCCATTCGGCGGCAATCGCGGCGGCGGAAATCAACATTGAACAGAGGAACGCGGCTATTCTCATGCGCGTCCTGCTAACGGCCGATTGCGGAGACAATAAGGCGAAACGCTATCAGCGTTATTGCAGGCGTACCTTGACATAGGAGCCGGGCGCATCCTCGATCGCCTTCAGCTTGCCATCGCCGGGAGCGCGCGCCTTGACCTCGCCGCCGCCATGCTTCTTCACCCAGGCGGACCAGTCGGTCCACCAGGAGCCCGGATGCTCCGTCGCGCTCTTCAGCCAGGCGTGGGGATCGTCGGGCAGCTTATCGTTGGTCCAGTAGTTGTACTTCTTGGCGTCCGGATGATTGACCACGCCCGCGATGTGGCCGGAGGCCGCCAGCACAAAACGCGTGTCGCCCTTGTAGAGCTGGGTCGCCGCATAGGTGGCCATCCAGGGCGCGATATGATCTTCGCGCGTCGACAGGATATAGGTCGGCAGGTCGATCTTGCGCAGATCGATCGGCACGCCCTTCAGCGTAATGCCGCCGGGCTTGGACAGATTGTTCTCCTGGTACATGCGCCGAAGATAGAAGCTGTGCATCGCCGCGGGCATGCGCGTGGAATCGGAGTTCCAATACAGGAGATCGAACGGGAAGGGGTCTTTGCCCAGCAGGTAGTTGTTGACCACGAAGGACCAGATCAAGTCGTTGGCGCGCAGCATGTTGAACGTGTTCGCCATCGAGCTGCCTTCCAGGTAGCCCTTCTCGCTCATCCGCAGTTCCAGCGCGGCCAGTTGTTCCTCGTCGATAAAAACGCCGAGTTCGCCCGGCTCCTTGAAATCCACCAGCGTGGTGAAGAAGGTCGCGCTGGCGATACGCTTGTCCTTCTTCGTCGCCATGTAGGCAAGCGTCGACGCCAACAGCGTGCCGCCGAGGCAGTAGCCGATGACGTTGAACTCTTTCTCGCCGGTCGCCTTTTCCATCGCGTCGAGGGCCGCGAGCGGTCCTTCGATCATGTAGTCTTCGAAGCTCTTGGCTGCCAGCTTCTCGTCCGGATTCACCCAGGAGACGACGAAAACGGTTTGACCCTGCGCCACCGCCCATTTGATGAACGAGTTCTTTTCCCGGAGATCCAGGATGTAGAACTTGTTGATCCAGGGCGGGATGACCAGCAGCGGCCGCCGCTGCACCTTCTCGGTGGTCGGCGTATATTGGATAAGCTGCAGCAGGTCGTTCTGGAAAACGACCTTGCCGGGCGTGATCGCGATGTTCTCGCCGATCTTGAAGGCATCCAGATCCGTCATCTTGATGCGCAGGCGGCCCTTGCCGCGCTCGAGATCGCCCAGCAGGTTCTGCAGGCCCTTCACCAGGTTCTCGCCACCGGACTCCATGGTGGTCCGCAGCACTTCCGGATTGGTGAACAGGAAATTGCTGGGCGCCATCGCATCGACGAACTGGCGCGTATAGAAATCCACCTTCTTCGCGGTCTTGTCGTCGAGGCCATCCACATCCCGCACCGTCTGCTGCATCCAGCGCGCGGTCAGCAGATAGGATTGCTTGATGTAGTCGAAGAGCTGGTTCTCTTCCCAAGCCGCGTCCTTGAAGCGGCGGTCGTCGGGCGCCGGGCTGGCGGCAGGGGCGGTGTCTTCGCCCATCATCCGCCGTGCCGCTGACTGCCAGAGGTCCATATGGGCTTGCCACAGGTTCATCTGCGACTGCCACAGCTTGGCCGGATCGGTCATCAGCCGCGTGGTCATCTCCATGAACGCAGCGCCGACGTTCAGGGGATCGGCCATGCCGAAGCCATGCTCGCTCTGGTGCTTCAGGAAATCGCTGACAATGCGCTGCGACCGCTCGGCGATGCTGGCAAGGGTCTTGGACAGCTCGGCCGGGTCGGGAAAATCGCTAGCCGCTCCCGGTTGATCCGCCATCGTCCTTTCCCTATGATCCCGCTCTGTTTTTTGGGCCTGAATGCTATATGGCCCCGGTCTTTCTGCATTGCAACATAGGCTTGCTGCAATAGACTGACAACTGATTCTCGGAGCCGAATAACCAAGATGTCACAAGGCTTAAAGACCATGCCGCTTGCCGCAAACATGCGTTGGAAGCTGAAGGCGATGCTTCTGGCGGCCGCTTTGATCGCCGGCGGCTGCAGTTCTTCTTCCGACCAGGAAGCGCAGGCGCCAGGCTCGGCTGCCACGCCGGTCGAATCAGGCAGCGAGGAATTCCCCAATCTGGGTACGGTGCCGGATCAGGCGCCAGAATCGACGCCGAAGATCGAGCGCGATAAATTGCTCCAGCAGCTTGCCGCGGATCACGCCAATGCGGAATACACCGACGAGCCGCTGACCGAAGAGACCACCATGGTTCCCGCCGCACCGCCGCCGCCTGCCAGCACGGCAGCGCCGGCGGCGACGGCCGGCAGCGAGGAGCCGGCAGCGGATTCCGGCGACCCGGCGGAAGAGGCGGAATCGGCCGCGGCGTCGCTGCCGCCGCCGGAGGTCGCGGCGCTGCCGCCGACATCAGGCGATACTGCCGCGGTGATATTCTTCCAGCCGGGCTCCGACAGCATGACCGACCGCGACCGGGCGATCCTCCATGACGTCGCGCTGTTGCAGCGGCGCCAACAGGTCAAGCGGCTGACGGTCGTCGGCCATGCCAGCAAATCCGAACTGGCGGAGTCGCAAGAAGCCCAGCTCGACATGGCGCTGGCGCGCGCCAATGCGGTCGCGGCCCAACTCATGCAGGAGGGCGTGCCGTCCTCGATCATCCAGACCGCGACCGGCGCCGGCATTGTCTACGATGAGGCTGCCGGCCAGGGTGCCGCGGCCAATCAGCGTGTTGAAATCCTGCTGAGCAACTAATGACGGCGTCTGTACGATTGCCGCGTCGGCGCGAAGGCCGGCCATGACGCAGCCGCTGCGCATTGGCATCGCCGGTCTCGGCACCGTCGGCGCCGGCACTGTCAAGCTGCTGCAGGAGCATGGCACGCTGCTGGCCCAGCGCTGCGGCCGCGCCATCAAGGTCACGGCGGTTTCGGCACGGGAGCGGAATCGAGATCGCGGCGTAGATCTCGCCGGCTATCGATGGCATGACGATCCGTTGAAGCTGGCCGAGGATCCCGAAGTTGACGTGGTGGCCGAACTGATCGGCGGCTCCGACGGCGTCGCCAAGGCGCTGGTCGAGACCGCGATCGGCAAACACAAGCATGTGGTCACCGCGAACAAGGCGCTGCTGGCCATGCATGGCACGGCGCTCGCCCGCAAGGCGGAGGAGGCAGGCGTCGCCCTGACCTGCGAGGCGGCGGTGGCCGGCGGCATTCCCGTCATCAAGAATTTCCGCGAGGGGCTGGCGGCCAACCGCATCGAGCGCGTCTATGGCATTCTGAACGGCACCTGCAATTACATCCTCACGACCATGCGCAAGACCGGCCGCGAGTTCGCCGATGTGCTGGCGGAGGCGCAGAAGCTGGGCTACGCTGAAGCCGATCCCACCTTCGATGTCGACGGCATCGACGCGGCGCATAAGCTGGCGATCCTCACCAGTGTCGCTTTCGGCTGCGAGGTCAATTTCGCCGGCATCCATGTCGAGGGCATCCGCCATATCAGCGCCACCGATATCGCCTATGCCGAGGAGCTCGGCTATCGCATCAAGCTGCTGGGCATTGCGCGGCCGACCGAACTGGGCATCGAGCAGCGGGTGCATCCCTGCATGGTGCCCCTGGGCACGCCCATCGCCCATGTGGAGGGTGTGTTCAATGCCGTGGTCACCGAAGGCGACTTCGTCGGCCAGAATGTGGCGGAGGGTCGCGGCGCCGGCGCCGGGCCGACGGCTTCGGCGGTGGTCTCCGACCTGATCGACATTGCCCGAGGCCGCACCCTGCCGACTTTCTCGATCCCGGCGGCACAGCTCAAGAAGCTGCCGGTATCGCCGATGGAGCGGCACCAAGGGTCCTATTATATCCGGCTGATGGTGGTGGACCGGCCCGGCGTGATTGCGGATGTAACCGCCGCGCTGCGGGATGAAGAGGTCTCGCTGGAAGCCATGCTGCAGCGGGGCCGGGCGCCCGACGAGGCGGTGCCCGTGGTGCTTACCACCCATGATACGGTGGAGGCCTCGATGCGCCGCGCCTTGGCGCGGATCGAAAGCTTGAAGACGGTGGTCGAACCGCCGCGGCTGATCCGGATCGAGACGCTGTGATCCCCTAAGGGGATCGCCGTTTCGTCCGGTCTGCGAAGGGGGGAATGATGGCAAAGAAAATGGATCGCAATCTGGCGCTGGAGGTGGTGCGGGTCACCGAGGCTGCGGCGCTGGCGTCCTCGCGCCTGATGGGGCGCGGCGACGAGAAGGCGGCCGACCAGGCGGCGGTGGACGCCATGCGCCGCTCGCTCAACGGTCTCGCCATCGACGGCGTGGTGGTCATCGGCGAGGGCGAGCGCGACGAAGCGCCCATGCTCTATATCGGCGAGAAGGTCGGCGCCGGCGGGCCGCGGGTCGATATCGCACTGGATCCCCTGGAAGGCACCACTATCACCGCCAAGGGCGGCAACAATGCGCTGAGCGTGGTGGCCATGGCGGAAGAGGGCGGTTTCCTCAATGCACCGGACGTCTACATGGACAAGATCGCTGTCGGCGGTGGATTGCCTGACAGCGTGGTGGATCTGGACGCCAAGCCGGAAGAGAACCTGAAGAATCTGGCCAAGGCGCGGAAAGTGGACGTGCCTGATATCGTCGCCTGCATCCTCGATCGCCCGCGCCATGCGGAGCTGATCGCGCGTGTCCGGGCGGCGGGCGCCCGGATCATGCTGATTTCCGACGGCGACGTCAGCGGCGTGATCTCCACCGCCCGCGCCGGCAGCGGCGTGGACATCTACAAGGGCACCGGCGGCGCGCCCGAAGGCGTGCTGGCCGCGGCGGCGCTCCGCTGCATCGGCGGCCAGATGCAGGGGCGGCTGATCTTCCGCAATGACGACGAGCGGGGCCGCGGCCTGCGCTGGGGCATCACTGATCTCAACCGCAAATACGACATGATGGACATGGCCAAGGGCGACGTGATGTTCGCCGCCACCGGCGTGACCGACGGCACCATGCTGCGGGGCGTGCGGCGGTTCCAGGACGGCGGCACCACCCACTCGATGGTCATGCGCTCGAAGACCGGCACCGTCCGGGTGATCGAGGCGCAGCACAATTTCGCCCGCAAGCCGGGGTTCGAAGCTTAGGCAGTCGGTCCGGCGCCGTTCCAGCTTTGGCGAATCTCGGCTAGTTAGGCTCTGGTCCCACAACAAACACGCCAGGGAGTGCTATGGCCTTAGCTGCGCAGCAGCAGCCGACGGACAACGCCGCCATCCTGGGCGTGCAGCGGTCGGTGCTGGGCCGCCGCTGGGTCTCCCGCGGCGGCGATGACCGGCTCGGCCTCGCGCTGGCGCAGCGGCTGTCGGTACCGGAGATCGTCGGCCGCATGATGGCGGCGCGGGGCATCGATCTGGATTCGGCTGCGAGCTTCCTCAATCCCACCCTGCGCGACCTGCTGCCGGATCCCGCGCGCCTGCAGGATATGGATGCGGCGGCGGCGCGGTTGGTGGCGGCGATCCAGGGCGGCGAGATGATCGCGGTATTCGGCGATTACGATGTGGATGGTGCGACTTCCTCGGCTTTGCTGCATCGATTTTTCAGCACCATCGGAGTGCCGCTGCGAATCTATATTCCCGATCGCATGACAGAGGGTTACGGCCCAAACCTGCCGGCGCTGTTGAAGCTGCGGGCGGAGGGTGTCGCCATCGTCATCACGGTGGATTGCGGCACCACAGCCTTCGCGCCCCTGGAGGCCGCCGCCAAGGCCGGGCTCGAGACGATCGTGGTGGACCACCACACCGCAGAGCCATCGCTGCCGATGGCGGCCGCCGTGATCAATCCCAACCGCCTGGATGATACCAGCCATTGCGGCCAGCTTGCGGCCGTCGGCGTGACCTTCCTGCTGATCGTGGCTCTGAACCGGGCGTTGCGGACGGTCGGCTGGTACGGCAATGGCCGCGCCGAGCCGGACCTCCGGCAGTGGTTGGACCTGGTGGCGCTGGGCACCGTCTGCGACGTGGTGCCGCTGACCGGCGTCAACCGGGCGCTGGTGGCCCAGGGCCTGAAGGTGATGGCTCGCCGCGGCAATCCGGGCCTCGCGGCGCTGGGCGACGTGGCGCGGTTGTCGGAAATGCCCAGCGCCTACCACGCCGGCTACATCCTCGGTCCACGCATCAATGCCGGTGGCCGGGTCGGCAAGTCGGACATGGGCGCGCGGCTACTCTCGACCGACGACGCGACGCTGGCCGCGGATTTGGCGCGGCAGCTCGACATCCTGAATACGGAACGGCGGGCCATCGAACAGGCTGTGCTGACGGATGCCATCGGCCGCGTGGAGCGCGAGGCCCGCGATGATCGCTTCCTCCTGGTGGCCGGCGAGGGCTGGCATGCCGGCGTCATCGGCATCGTCGCCGCGCGGCTGAAGGAGCGCTTTAACCGCCCGGCCTGCGTGGCGGCAATCGAGAACGGCGTAGCCAAGGGCTCCGGCCGCTCGATCCCGGGCTTCGACATGGGCGCCGCCATCATTGCCGCGCGCCAGGCCGGGCTTCTCATCAACGGCGGCGGCCATGCCATGGCGGCGGGCTTCACCGTGGCGGAAAGTAGTATCGGCGCCCTGCGGGAATTCGTCGCCGGCCGCGTGAAGGCGATGGCCACCGATGGCCTCATGCCCGTGCTGACCGTCGACGCCACGCTTGCGGCCCGCGGCGCCTCCCCTGAGATCGCGCAGATCGTGGAGCAGCTCGGCCCCTTCGGCAGCGGCAATCCGGAACCGCGCTTCGCCATTCCCGACATGAAGGTGGTCCGCGCCGATGTGGTGGGCGAGAACCATGTCCGGGCGATCCTGTCCGGCAGCGACGGCCAGCGCCTGAAGGCCATCGCCTTCCGCAGCCTGGAAAGCAGCCTCGGCCAGGCATTGCTCGGCGCCCGCAGCGCGCCGCTCCATGTCGCCGGCCATCTGCGGGTCGACAACTGGCAGGGCCAGTCGGGCGTGCAGCTCTTGCTGGATGATGCCGCTGTGGCGACTGGGAATTAGCAAAAACGAAAACGGCGGCCGTTGGCCGCCGCGATCGCATCGATGAGGCGAGCGAAGCTACTTCGCCGCCACGCACATGATCTCGACCAGGTAC
>DATKFM010000395.1:0-4896 GCA_035544395.1 Verrucomicrobiia bacterium | reverse complement strand
ATCGCGTCGGGCGCGGGCAGGCCGGCAAGCGCGGCCGGCGCCTCGCCGTCGACGACCTTCAACGCGGGCGTCCCGAGCGTGATGCAATTCCGGTCGATCAGCTCGCGGCGCGCCGAGTTGTGCTCGATCGCAATCGCGCGCATGCGCCTGTTGGCGCGCAGCCATTCGATGGAGATGGAACCACAGCCCGCACCCACATCCCACAGCAATTGACCGGGGAGCGGCGCCAGGGCCGCCAGCGTCGCCGCACGCACTTCCTGCTTGGTGAGCTGGCCATCGTGATCGAATGCATCGTCCGGCAGCCCGGCAAGGCGCGAATGCGCCACCGCATGGGGGCCGGCGTTGCACTCGACGGCAATGGTGTTGAAATCCTCGACCTTGTCAGTGGCCCAGTCCCGGGCGAAACCGGCAATCTGCCGCTCCTGTGGCGAGCCCATATGTTCGAGGACGATGACGCGGCTCGGACCATAGCCCAGCTTGACCAGCAGCCTCGCCACGGCCATCGGCGTCGCGCCGTCATTGGCCAGCAGCAGCAGCTTCGCGCTGGGCGCAATCGCCGGCCGCATCAGTGCCAGGGCACGGCCATGGAGCGTCAGGCATTCCACATCGGCGAGCGGCCAGCAGAGTCGGCTTGCGGCCAAGGTGAAGGCGGAGATGCCGGGAATGATCAACATTTCCTCGGCCGGCACATGGCGCGCCAGCGTGACGCCGATACCGAACCACATGGGATCGCCGGTCGCGAGCACCACCACATTGCGGCCGCGCTGGCGCTTGATCTCTTCGACGGTCTGCGACAGCGGCGAGGTCCAGGTCAGCCTCTGCGCGCCGCCATTCGGCACCATGGCCAGATGACGTTCGCCGCCGACGAGGATTTCCGCGCCATCGATGATGCGGCGCGTGACCGGCGGCAGGCTGTCGAGCCCCTCCTCGCCGATGCCGATGATGGAGAGCCAGGGATTCACGTGGCTTCTCCGTCACGGCCGAGGATCAGCGCGTTCACGGCAGCGGCGGCGAGCGCACTGCCGCCGCGCCGGCCGCGCAGGGTCAGATAGGGTAAGCCGAAGCTGCCGGCGATCAGCGCGTCCTTGGATTCCGCCGCTCCGACGAAGCCGACGGGGAAAGCCAGGATCACCGCCGGGCGCGGCGCACCATCGGCCAGCAGCTCCAGCAGATGGAACAGCGCCGTCGGCGCATTGCCGATCGCAACGACAGCACCGTCGAGGCGACTGTGCCAGAGATCCACGGCGGCAGCGGACTTCGTCGTGGTCTGCGCTTTCGCCAGCTCGGGCACGCTGGGATCGGCGAGAGTGCAAATCACCTCGTTCTTGGCCGGCAGCCGGTCGCGCATGATGCCGGCTGCGACCATGGCGCTGTCGCAGAAGATCGGTGCGCCCTTTGCCAACGCGATGCGCGCGGTGGAAGCGGCGTCGTCAGTGCAGGCAAGATGGTCGACGATGTCGATCATGCCGCAGGCATGGATCAGCCGCACGGCGATGTCGGCGATGTCTGATGGCAGGCGATCGAGCCGCGCCTCGCGCCTTATGGTGGCGAAGGATTCGCGGTAGATCGCGGCGGGGTCGCGGAGGTAGCTATAGCTGTCAGACATCGAGTGAGCCCCCTCACCCGAGCAACCTCCGCTGAGCGGAGGGTGCTCGCCCTCTCCCCCTTCGCAGGGGGCGAGGGGTCTTTGTTGAGTAGATCCCCCCGCGACTGTCCCCTCTCCCTCGACTGAGGGAGAGGGCCAGGGTGAGGGTTGTCGACGGTTACCGCTCATTGAGACTCGTCCTACTTCAACCGCTCCGGATTCCGCTTGGCGGGACCGTGGGGATGATCCGCATGGGGATGGGGCGGATGATGGTGCGTGTGGTCATGGCCGTTGGCGCCGTTGCCGTGATGGTGCTGATGATCGTGATCATGGGCGTGGTCATGATCGTGATCGTGGTCATGGCTGTGATCGTGATCGCCATGGTGATGGTGATGATGTCCGTTGCCGTGATCGTGATCATGCCCGTGATCGCCATCGGTACCGATGCCCTGGACATGATGGTGATGGCCGGCCTGGGGCAGACCGACTTCGGCCTCGAAGCCAATGACCTGCTCCCGGTACTTGCACATCTGGCAGTTCATGTTGTTTTCGCCGGAGAGAATCTCGCGCACCCGGTCGGCGAAGGCGTCGAGCACCAGCGGGTGATCGTTCAGGTACTGCGCTTTCAGGAACTCGATCTCCGGATGCTGCGCCGCCATCTCGTCGGTGATGCTGTAGATCCGCTTCACCAGAACGCCTGTGAACAGGAAGTAGGGGAATACAATGATCCGGCGGTAGCCCAGCTTTACCGCATGCTCCAGCCCCGGCCCCACCAGCGGGAAAGTGACGCCGCTGTAGCAGACCTCTGCCCAACCGAAGCCCATGCCTTCCCAGAGCATGCGCGCGACCTTGGCGATGTTGGAGTTCGCATCGGGATCGGAAGTGCCGCGGCCGACCACCATCAGCATGGTCTCGGTTCGAGGCACGCGGCGGCTGGAGACGCGCTCGGCCTGTTCGATGCGCTCACCGGCGGCGCGCAGCAGCCGTGTGTCGATGGCGAGGTCGCGGCCATACTCGATCTTCAGCTTGGGAAACTCGGCGCGGTATTCGTTCAGCACTGACGGCACGTCGTTCTTCACATGGCCGGCAGCGAACAGCATGCCGGGCACCGCCAGGATATGCTCGACGCCCTTATGGCGCAGCTTCTCCAGGCCGTCGCGGATGATCGGCCGCGCGAATTCGAGAAATCCGCTTTCGACCGGATACTCCGGCAGGCGCTTGGCGATGCCGGAGGCCACCGCGCTGAACTCGGTGATCGCCTCGATATCGCGGCTGCCATGGCCGCACACCATCACACCGATCTTGCTCATGCCCTTGTCGCCTTCCCTGTTCTTGTGATTTCAACTCTGCATTGACGCGGCGAGGCCGGGGCCGCACAGATTGGCAGCCAATGATCGACTTCGCCTGGATATTGCTGCTGGCCGCTCTCCTGGACGCCGCGTTCGGCGACCCGGTCTGGCTGTATCGCGCCGTGCCCCATCCCGCGGCGCTGATCGGCCGCCTGATCGGCTGGCTGGATCGGCGATTCAACGATCCGGTGGATCCGGAGGCCCGGCGCAAGCGCAATGGAGTGATTGCGGTAGCCGCGCTGACCGCCGGTGCCTGGATGCTTGGACAGGAATTGGATGACATCTTGAGGCCGGGCCTGATCGGCCAAGCGATTGAAGTGATATTGGCCAGCAGCCTGATCGCCCAGCGCAGTCTCTATGATCATGTGGCCGCAGTCGCCAGCGCGCTGGCCAAGGACGGGCTCTCCGCCGGCCGTGCCGCCGTCGCCAGGATCGTCGGTCGCGATACCGCCGAACTGGACGAAGCCGGCGTCTCCCGCGCGGCGCTGGAATCCCTGGCGGAGAATCTGTCCGACGCCGTGACGGCGCCGCTGTTCTGGGGCCTGATCTTCGGCTTGCCGGGATTGATCGTGTATAAGGTGATCAACACCGCCGACAGCATGATCGGCCATCGCACACCCCGCCACGAGTCCTTCGGCTGGGCGGCGGCGCGGTTCGACGATCTGCTGAATCTGGTTCCGGCGCGCCTCTGCGGTGCAGTCATCGTCGTGGCCGCGGTGTTTGTACGCGGCGCCGACAGCAGGCGCGGCTGGCAGGCCATGTGGCGCGACGCGCCGAAGCACCGGTCGCCGAATGCAGGCTGGCCGGAGGCGGCGCTGGCCGGTGCTCTCGGCTTCGCGATAGCCGGGCCGCGGCGCTATCATGGCGTCGAGGAAAGCGGCGCCGCCTATATGGGCGCGGGTGGCCGCAGCAATCTTACGGCCGACGACATCCGCCAGGGCCTGCGCCTGTTCATCGCCGCCTGCGCGCTGCAGCTCGGCATCGTTGCGGCGATCGCGTTGCTTTGACATCCGGTTATCGCGCGCCATGGGCGATTTCCAGGATGCGGTCCAGGGCGACATGCGCGGTGAGATGGTCCGCCAGGGCATCGAGCGTGCGTTCGACTTCTGACTCATAGGCAACACCGGTCGTCGCCCGCTCCCTGATCGAGGACAGATAGGCATGGCGGAACTCATCGCCGGCGAAGAGGCCGTGCAGATAACTGCCGGCCACCCGGCCATCGGCCGATATTGCGCCCTCGGATCTGTCGCCGCTGCCGTTCTTGAGCGACAGGAACGGCCGCGCCAGGCTGGGACCCGTGCTGCGGCCGATATGCATCTCATAGCCGCGCACGGCGGCGCCGCTGGCGGCATGCCGGCCCGCGACTTCGGCCAGCGTCTTGTCGCCGGTCATCTCCGTGTCGATATCCAGCAGCGCCAGGCCGGCGACACGCCCGGCCGGACCCTCGATGCCCCGGGGATCGTCGAGGCTGCGGCCGAGCATCTGGTAGCCGCCGCAAAGTCCGAGCACGAAGCCGCCGCGGCGGTGATGCGCCAGGAGATCGATATCCCAGCCCTGCTCGCGCAGGAAGGCGAGATCGCCGACAGTGGATTTCGATCCCGGCAGGATGATCAGATCGGCATCGCCGGGCAGCGGACGGCCGGGCGGAACGATCTCGACGATCACGTCCGGTTCCGCGCGCAGGGGATCAAGATCGTCGAAGTTGGCGATACGGGAGAGGTGCGGGACGGCGATCTTGATTTGGGTAGCGCGCCCGTTTTGCAAATTGTCTACTCCCTCGCTCGCTCCGCCAAGGTAGAAGGGAGAAGTTAGCGCCATCGCGTCTTCTGCGGGGAGGCGAATGGCATCTGCGAACCAGGGCACCACGCCGAGATCGGCAAGCCCGGTGCGCTCCCCGATAATCTTGCGGCCGCTGTCAAATAGCGCCAAGTCGCCGCGGAATTTGTTGACCAGAAAGCCTTT
>DATKFM010000394.1:0-10129 GCA_035544395.1 Verrucomicrobiia bacterium | reverse complement strand
TTACCGCAGGGGCAACGAGCGGCTGGCGAAGAACCATCCACGCAACCGTTAAACAAATCCGGGCAAAAAAGTGGCGCTTGTAGGGTTGTGATTATGATCACAGCCCGCCGAAAGCAATCGGCGTAGGCAACATGCAAGCTGCAAAATTGGTGAACCCAGACCGCGCCCGAAGACCCCCTCTTCGGCGCCGCAGCCGGTCTTTTGCCCGTTTTACTCGGAGGACCAGATGAACAGAAGGCTTCAATTTATTTACGGCTTGAGCACCGCGGCCCTGCTGGCCTGCAGTGCGAGCCCGCTGCTGGCGCAGGACTCCCCAAGCAGCCCGATGGCCGGCGCCACGGACGAGAACGTGAACTACCCGTCGGGAACGCGCCTGCAATCGTCCTATGTTGTGGTGAACAAGGATCTCGGCCTCGCCGCAACGCCAAAGGCATCCCGCGAGGCAACGACCGGATTTGCCGCCGCTTCCGAAATTCAGGCGGAGTTGCCGGCCGGCTATACATTGGGGCCGGCGTCAACGGCGCATATTACGGAGGCAACAACCGGCGCCGAGTCGGCCCCGGCTGCCGGCGCAGTGCCCATGGTGGGCGCTTCCGATAAATTCATCACTGTTTATCCCTTGCAATATAACGGCGTACCGCTGTCGAAGGGCAGCGACTACATGGCGATGGTCAGCGGCAGCGGAACGCTGCTGGTCAAGCGGGAGCGGGGACTGCCTGAGAGTGTCGACGGCACCGATCCGTCCGTCACGGCCGAGCAGGCCATCCCCGTGGCCGCCGCGGATGCGAAGGACTATCTGGGAACGGCGGAACCCCAGACGTCGACACCGACTCTGGAGATCTGGGTCGACGAGGCGAAGCAAGGGCATCTTGCCTGGACCTTCAGCGTCGCTTCCGCCTCCCTGACAGAGCCGAAGGCACGGCGCTATTGGGTCGCCGCCCTCGGCGAACCGCTGGTGCTCAACTGGGAAAGCGAGATCTACAGCACCCATCAGGGCGTCATCACCGGTCAGCTCTGGTCCACGACCCCGTTCGATGGGACCGCCAACCGGCCCTTGCCGGGACTGCAGGTGCTGCGCTCCATCAGCGGCCCTACGGCCACCGGCCCGGACGGACGCTACGGCTTCGATAGCGGCGCCGGCGCGGCCAATATTTCCGCCGATCTCGATGGCGCCAATGTCGATCTGCAGAACCAGGCGGGTGCGGACATATCGCGCACGAAGAACGGGACGCCTGCCAATCCGGTCGACCTCAACTTCGGCTCGGCGAACGACAACGAGCGCGCCCAGGTTTCCGCTTTCTATTGGACGGAAAAGGCCCATGAACTCGCGGGTAGCATCCTGGCGCCGACAGACCTGCCCAACCTGATCACGCGCGTGAACATCGCGAATTCCTGCAACGCATTCTGGAACGGGAATTCGATCAACTTCTTCCAGGCCGGCGGCGCTTGTCCCAACACCGCCTACTCGGATGTGGTGTTCCACGAATACGGCCATGGCGTCGATTCACGGAAAGGCGGCATCCTCGACGGCGGCTACAGCGAAGGCTTCGGCGATGCCATGGCCTTGCTGGGGACGCGGCAATCATGCCTCGGCCGCGATTTCTTCGGCGACGGCACCTGCCTGCGGCCGGCGACTGACGTCATTCTCTGGCCGCCGGCGCCCGGCGAGAATGTGCACGCCGTCGGCCGCCGCTATGCCGGCTTCTCCTGGGAGCTGATTCAGCAGCTCGCCAAGACCTATGGCGAGAACGGCGCCTACGACATCGCTAGCCGATTGGTCCTGGCGGCGGCAGCGGCGAATCCGACGAATATTCCCGATGCCGTGCATCTCAGCTTCCTGGCCGACGATATCGACGGCAACCTCGCCAACGGTACGCCTCACTTCCGGGAGCTCGCCGCAGCGGCCGACTCGCGGCATATCCCGCGCCCGGCCGATCCGGCACCGGCGATTGCCGGCGGCGTCGGTGTCTCGGCGCAGTTCCCATTCACCGATCACAAGACCGTCTCGGCGAATGAGAACATCGTGCAGGTGAATCTGCATCTGGACGAGGAAAGCATCGTGCATATCTCGGCCAACTCCAGCGCGCAGAGCACAGCCCCGCTCTCGTTCCGCACCGGCTTCTACAATCAGGCGACACAGAGCACCATCTGGACCGGCTCGTACCGCAATGTCAGCCTGAGCAATGCCAGTCAGTGGGGCAATTTCGGCAGCAAGTATTCGGTGAAGCTGCCGGCGGGCGACCACACCATCTATTGGAAGATCTGGATCAACAGCGGCACGATCACCCTCAGCTCCGGCAGCCTGCAGGTCGAGACATTCCAGGCCCCGGCCATGATGGCGATCGCAAGCACCGACGTGACGACAATGGACGGTTTGCCACTGATCTCGCCTGCGGCCGGTCCGGAAAGTTCCGAGACGCAATCGGTCGATGACATTGGCGAGGCGATCACCATCGACAACGGACAATAGCATCACCACTGACGGGGATGGAGGTTTCGGCCTCCATCCCCACCTTATCATTGCCGCAATTCCGCCTATCATGGACGCCCAATGGGTCGCTTCGATCGGGAGCAGAGGAGGACACCCATGTCGGTCGCTGCAGCGAAGTGGGCCGCGCCTAGGCTGTTGGCAATGCTGATATTTGCCAACGTCGGCAGCGCCGCCGCGATGGGGGCTGGCCCCTTGCTGCAATTGACGGAAAAAGTCGAACTGCAGGAACTTCAGACGGGTTTTGCGGGGACAACCGGGACCGTCTGGACGGTCGAACCGGACGGCCGGTATACGATCGCCGGCAAGATCAACGAGCAACTGACTCCGCGCCAGGAGGGTACGCTGGACGCCGCACAGTTATCGAAGATCGCGGAAACTCTGGCCGCGGCCGACGCAGACAGTCTTCCCGCCGAGATGGGCGAGCCGCCGCCGGTGAATCCGCAGACCATCATTCTGCGTGTCGGTGAAAAATCTTCGACCTTCAACACAATTGGCGGCGTCGATCCGGATCGAGCCGCCGGCGATGACGATCCGCAGTCGCGCCTCCTGAAGATTGCCGCGTCGATCAAGGATGTCGTCGGCGTTCCCGCCAATCCATAGCGTCGTGCGATAGCGCCGATCATTTTGCGCCCACCGCCGCGCTCTGCTACCAAGCGCCGGTGGTCAATCTTGCGGATACACAACGGGAACTCACATCGGCGCGGCTGTTCAGCCTCGCCGCGGCGATCGCCTGCACCTCGATCATGGGCATGTCCACCGGCTTGGCCTGGGCGCTGCTGGCGCTGCGGCTGGAGCACCAAGGCTATGACGGCGCGGCGATCGGCTTAAACGCCGCGGCCCAGTCGTTGGGTATCGCGCTGATCGGCCTGGTGGCGCCGCGGATCATTGCGCGCGCCGGATTCAAGCGGAGTTGCCTGGGCGCCACCATCATGACCATGGCCATGATGCTGGCGTTGCCGACGTTTGACAATTACAGCGCCTGGCTCGTCTTGCGGTTCGTGCTGGGAGCGAGCTCGTCCTTCCTGTTCATTGCCGGCGAGAGCTGGATCCTGTTGATCGCCCCGGCGCGCTATCTCGGCCGCGTGGTCGGCATCCTCGGACTGGTCTGGGGCGGCGCCTTTGCGCTCGGCCCGATCATTATCGGCCTGTTGGGCATTGCGGGCTGGGGACCGTTCCTGGTGGGCGCGGCGGCGGCCTTCTCGGCGGGATTGCCGCTGCTGTTCGCCGGTGCCGTGCCGGTGCCGGCGCAGTCGCTCAAGCCGCCGAACTTCCTCGCCCTGCTGCGCCGCTCTCCCGCGCCGCTGATCGCGCTGGTGGTTCTGGGCCTGGTGGAATCGAGCCACGATTCCCTGGTGGCGATCTATGGCCTGCGGCTGGGCATGGAGGTTTCCCAGGCCGTGCTGCTGGTGACCACGCTCCTGCTGGGATTGACGCTGATCCAACTGCCGATCGGCTGGATCGCCGATCATATGGACCGGCGGCGGGTGCTGCTGATTGCCAACATCTCGGGTCTCTGCCTGACGCTGGCTTTCGGCTTTGCCGCGACGACTGTACTGCAGTGGCCGATCCTGTTCCTGCTTGGCGCGTCGGTCGGCAGCGTCTGGGCGCTGAGCCTGGCGCTGATCGGCGATGATTTCGCGGCCGAGCATGTGGCGGGCGCCAATTCAGTGCGGGCCATACTTTATGGCGGGGCGGCAATGGCCGGGCCGCTGATATCAGGCACGGCGATGGACATCTGGACGCCCCATGGGTTGATCGCCGCGCTGACGGTGATGTGGCTGGTCTATCTGCCGATTGCGTGGCAGTCGCCGCCCGCTAGAGCGTTACCATAAGCGGCTTGCCCCTTGGCCGCGAACAAGGGAACATCGGCGCGGGCCAAGGGAAAACAAATTCGGGTCTACGGGATATCCCTGGAAGACTCTTTCATTTTTGATGACAGGGGTGCCGGCATGTTCCGCGTCGCAATCGGTTCAGAAATCGCTCCGAACAGGAGTTGGCCGCGCGCCGCTGCGGCGATGGCCGTCGCCTTGGCGATGCTGCTGCTGCAGGCCTGTTCACTGCCGGAGCGCCTCAGCGCGGTTCCCAAGGATATGGAGGCGCAGGCCGAGATTCCCGGCATGCCGGGCGTGCGCTATTGGCAGGTCAGCGATCTGGAGAGGCTGACCGAGGAAGCCGTCGCGTCGTACCGGGAGCAGGCCGAGGCCTGGAAAGCCGCCGGGAACAAAGGCCCGTTGCCGCCAGCGCACTTCCTCGCCATTTCCGGTGGCGGCGAGAATGGCGCCTACGGCGCCGGCCTTCTGAAGGGCTGGACCGAAGCCGGCAACCGGCCGGTGTTCAACCTGGTGACAGGCGTCAGTACCGGCGCGCTGAGCGCGCCGTTTGCTTTCCTAGGCTCCGCCTACGACCAGCAGCTCGAGGACGTCTATACCACCATCACCGCCAAGGATGTGCTGGAGGCGCGCGGAATCTTCGCGGCGATCTGGAACGATGCGATGGCGGACAATACGCCGCTGCAGAACCTGGTGGCGAAGTATGTCAATGAGGACATGCTGGCCGCGATTGCGGCAGAGCACAAAAAGGGCCGCAATTTGCTGATCGGCACGACAAACCTGGATGCCCGCCGCGGCGTCATCTGGGACATCGGCAAGATCGCGGAATATGGCACCCCCGAAGCGCTGTTGCTTGTGCGCAAGATTCTGGTGGCCTCGGCGGCCATCCCCGGCGCCTTCCCGCCGATGATGATCGATGTGGAGGCCAACGGCACGAAGTACCAGGAAATGCATGTGGATGGCGGCGCCAGCGCCCAGGTCTTTGTCTATCCGGCGCGATTGCACGTCGCGGAGCTGTCGGAAGAGGCCGGCATCGACCGGGAGCGGCATATGTATGTGATCCGCAATGGTCGCCTCGATCCCGATTGGTCGGATACGGAGCGGCAGACGCTCACTATCGCCGGACGTGCGGTTTCGTCCCTGATCCAGAATCAGGGAAATGGCGATCTCTATCGCATCTACGCCCTAGCCCAGCGGGACAAGGTCGATTTCAATCTGGCCTACATTCCCGCGAGCTTCGACGTGCCGCTGCCCGAGCCGTTCGACCAGCACTACATGGTGGAGCTGTTCAAGCTCGGCTATGAGCAGGGCAAGGCCGGCTATAAGTGGGAGAAGGCGCCGCCTGGATTCTAGAGCGGGCATTCCGGGCCCCGCAGGCACCCAGCGCTCCTTTGACGCAGGCTCATCGCTGACAAGGCCGCGTAATGGCGCGGTAACCGACCCCTGGCGAAATCGCCGCGGGGGTCGGTTCCATGTCATTTCAAACAGGAGCAAGCGATGAACAGATTACGCATGATGCAGGCGGCCGCGATGGGCGGCCTGTTGCTGGCTGTGGCCTTTCCGGCCGCCGCCGCCCAGACGGTGAAGGTCGAGCTCTGGAACAAGCAGGACGGCACTCAGGGAGTCACATTGACGCCCAGCCAAGTGAAGGCCGGCGACGTGACGTTCGAGATCGTCAATGAATCGACCAATCTCGAGCATGAGTTCCTCATCTACAAGACCGACAAGGCCGCGGATACCATGCCGATGAACCAGGACGGCGACCGCATCGACGAAGACAAGATTCCCGGTTTCGTAGAGGCCGGCGATCTGCCGGAAGGCGGCACGAAGAATTGGACCACCAAACTTGCGCCTGGCCATTACATGGCCTTCTGCAACGAGCAGGGGCACTACCTGGCGGGCATGCATACGATGTTGACGGTCACGCCTTGACGCCGGACGGGGGCCCGCGAAAAGCGGGCCCTTATCGTTTGACGGTCTCGCCTAAGCGCCGCCGAGGCCGCCGGCCTGTTCGATGAAGCTGACCACCTCGGCCACGCCCTTCCGGCGCAGCAGATCGGTGAAGATATAAGGCCGGCCGGCGCGCATTCGCTTGGTATCGTCTTCCATGATATCCAGCCGCGCTTGCACATGGGACGCCAGGTCGGTCTTGTTGATCACCAGCAGGTCCGAGCGGGTGATGCCCGGGCCGCCCTTGCGCGGGATCTTCTCGCCCTGGCAGACGCTGATGACATAGATTGTGAGATCGGCGAGATCGGGCGAAAAGGTGGCCGCCAGATTGTCGCCGCCGGATTCGATAAAGATGAGATCGAGGCCGGGAACGCGCCGGTTCATCTCGGCGATGGCCTGGAGATTGATCGAGGCGTCTTCCCGAATGGCAGTGTGCGGGCAGCCGCCGGTCTCGACACCCATGATCCGTTCTTCCGGCAGGGCCTGCACGCGGCTCAGGATCAGCGCATCCTCTTGGGTATAGATGTCGTTGGTGATGGCGGCCAGCGAGTAGCGCTCGCGCATCGCCTTGCACAGCATCTCCGTCAGCGTGGTCTTGCCCGAACCGACCGGGCCGCCGATGCCGACGCGGAGCGGGCCATGCAGAGCGCGGCTCATGTGCGGAAGACCCGGGAATACTGGGTTTCGTGCTTCATCGCCGCGATATCGGCGCCGATGGTGGAACTGCCGAGATCGTCGAGGGTAGCCGATGCGGCGCGGTCGGCGGTGGCGGCGATATCAGGCATGAGGTCGCGCAGCACCGCGAGGCCCTGGGTCTGGCCGAGCGGGATGAGCCGGACGGCGACGGAGATGAGCGTGGAGGTGAGCCCTTGGAGATAAGCGAGGAGGGCGTCACCTCGGTTGATATTGGCGGCGCGGCAAAAAGTTCCCGCGGCGACAGGGTAGGCGGTGTCTCTCTGATTGAAGTGTCCGATAGAACTCCCCTCTCCCTTTGGGGGAGAGGGGGCAGGGGGTGAGGGACTTGGTGCATGGGATCGCGCACGCGAATCTTCCGGCTGAGACAGACACACCGGCGACAATTCACATACAGGCTCAGTTTCTCTAGAATCTATCTCCGTATGGACTTCTGCCGCGCTGGCGCGCGGATACCCCTCACCCCTGCCTCTCTCCCTCAAGGGGAAAGGGGGTTTTTCTTGAGCTCTCCACATTGACGCCGCTTGTAGAAACGCATTGCCGAGACTCGTCGTCTCCAGATAGCGTTCGCGCGACCCGGCGAGCGCCAGCGCCAATTCGTTCAGCGCGTCGGCATCCTCATCCCAGCAGCGTGCGAAAATCACCGCATCGTTCCAGCCGCTGCCGCGCGTCAATACATCTTCGATCCATTGGCGGAGTGTCGCCGCATCGGTCACCCGGCGAGCGTCGATCGCGAACTCCAGACCGTGGGAATAGGCGAAGCCGCCGATGGGGAAGGCGGGCGACATCCACGCCAGCAGCAATTGCAGTTGTTGCGCGTCAGTGGCCATGGTGATGACCAGTGTCGTGGCCATGGGAATAGGCGCCGGATTCCGGTTCGAAGATCTCGTCGATCTCCCGCAATGCCGCGCCGAGGCCGCTCAGCATGTCGGCGATCACATGGTCCCGGCGGATCAGGATGCGCTGGGATTCGATCTGCGCTTCCAGGTGGCGGTTGCCGATCTGCCAGGCAAGCGCCGCCAGATGCCGGGCATCCTTGCCGCGCACTTCCAGCAGCGGCTCCGCCAGCGCCTTCACCACCACCAATCGCCCGTCCTCCAGCACCAGCCCGTCGCCATCGCGGAGCGCCTGCGCATGTTCGAGATCGAGCAGGAACTGCAACCCACCCGCCGTCGTGAATACGATGCGCCGGCGATGCCGCGCGGTATGATCGAGGGCGATGCGGTCGGTCACCGCCTCGCCCGCGCGCATCTGGTCTCTCGGCCGGACGGCGGTGGCGCGCAGCATGGTCAGTAAAGGAAATAGCGCTGCGCCATCGGCAACTCGCTCGCCGGCTCGCAGGTCAAGAGCTCGCCGTCGGCGCGCACCTCGTAGGTTTCGGGGTTCACGTCGATCTTCGGCGTCAGGCTGTTGTGGATCATCGAGGCCTTGGAGATGCCGCCACGGGTGTTGCCGACAGGCACCAGTTCCTTCAGCACGCCAAGCCGCTGCGCCAATCCGGCCTCCAGCGCCGCGCGCGAAGTGAACGTGACGGAGGACCGCGCCGCCGCTCGGCCATAGGCGGCGAACATCGGCCGGTAATGCACGGGCTGCGGGGTCGGGATGGAGGCGTTGGGATCGCCCATGGGGGCCGCGGCGATGGAGCCGCCCAGCAGCACCATGTCCGGTTTCACGCCGAAGAAGGCAGGCGACCAGAGCACGAGGTCGGCGCGCTTGCCGATCTCGATGGAGCCGACTTCGGTGGCGATGCCGTGGGCGATTGCGGGGTTGATGGTGTATTTCGCGATGTAGCGCTTGGCGCGCAGATTGTCGGCGCTGCCTTTGTCCTCCGGCAGCGACCCGCGCTGGACCTTCATCTTATGGGCGGTCTGCCAGCAGCGGATGATGACTTCGCCCACGCGCCCCATCGCCTGGCTGTCGGAGGAGATCATGGAGAAGGCGCCGATATCGTGGAGAATATCCTCGGCCGCGATGGTCTCCTTGCGGATGCGGCTCTCGGCGAAAGCAATGTCCTCGGGAATGCGCGGGTCCAGATGGTGGCAGACCATCAACATGTCCAAATGCTCGGCGATTGTGTTCACCGTGTAGGGCCGCGTCGGGTTGGTTGAGGAGGTCAGCGCATTCGGCAAACCGCAGACCTTGATGATGTCGGGCGCATGGCCGCCGCCGGCGCCTTCGGTGTGGAAGGCGTGGATGGTGCGGCCCTTGAAGGCGGCGATGGTGATCTCGACGAAGCCGGACTCGTTGAGCGTGTCGGTATGAATCGCCACCTGCACGTCATGCTTGTCGGCAACGGTGAGCGCATTGTCGATGGCGGCGGGCGTGGTGCCCCAATCCTCATGAAGCTTCAGGCCGCAGGCGCCGCCGATGATCTGTTCTTCCAGGCCGGCGGGCAAAGCCGTGTTGCCCTTGCCCATGAAGCCGAGATTCATCGGGAATGAATCCGCCGCCTCGATCATGCGCTGCAGATGCCACGGGCCGGGCGTGCAGGTGGTGGCCAGTGTGCCATGGGCCGGGCCGGTGCCACCGCCCAGCATGGTGGTGACACCGGAATACAACGCGGTCTCGATCTGCTGCGGCGCGATGAAATGGATATGGCAGTCGATGCCGCCGGCGGTGAGGATGCGGCCTTCGCCGGCGATGATCTCGGTGCCCGGACCGATGATGATGGTGACGGCGGGCTGGGTGTCGGGATTGCCCGCCTTGCCGATGGCGGCGATGCGGCCGTCCTTCAGCCCGATATCGGCTTTGACAATACCCCAATGGTCGAGGATCAGCGCGTTGGTGATCACCGTGTCCATGGCGCCGCCGGCGCGCGTGACTTGCGACTGGCCCATGCCGTCGCGGATCACCTTGCCGCCGCCGAATTTCACCTCTTCGCCTGGAACGGCGAAGTCCTTCTCCACTTCGATGAAGAGTTCCGTATCGGCCAGCCGCACCCGGTCGCCGACGGTGGGTCCGTACATGGCGGCATAGGCGGCGCGGGAGAGCGGTGGCGGCATCAGAGCGGTCCCATGATTTTCTGCTGGAAGCCGAATATGCATCGGCTGCCGGCGATCGGCACCAGCGCCACCTCGCGGCGCTGGCCCGGCTCGAACCGAACCGCGGTGCCGGCAGGAATATCGAGCCGCCAGCCGCGGGCTTTCTCGCGGTCGAACTTCAGGGC
>DATKFM010000393.1:0-17538 GCA_035544395.1 Verrucomicrobiia bacterium | reverse complement strand
TCTCCCCGCTCCGCGGGGCGAGGGGACTAGAAGACCTATGTCCCCTCTCCCTTACGAAATGGGGGAGAGGGTTAGAGTTTGCCCCGGACTTGATCCGGGGGTGAGGGGGTTTCTTCAAATTCACACAATAAGAACAAATTCCTTTATTTTTCGCCACCTCTCTGCTACACTTTCCTCTCCCGGAAATCTCGCTCCGGCTCGATGTTGGACATCGTGGATCGGAATGCCGCACAGCAGGAAACCGGGGGTAATTCCCTTGTATGGCATCGTTCCCGAAAATTGGGGCCCCTGAAAAACACTTGTTTTGCCGGTTCGCCGATGTGAAACAGGAGCTTAGGTACCGGGGAAATGCACGAAAATGTCCGACACCTGGCGTGAGACCAACCGGCGGCTCTGGGACGAGCTGGCGTCGATCCATCCGGGGACGGCGTTCTATGGCCTCGATCGTTTCAAGGCGGGCGAGGACGCGCTGTTGCCGATTGAGCTTGCGGAGGTGGGCAACGTCGCCGGCAAGTCGCTGCTGCATCTGCAATGCCATATCGGCCTGGACACGCTGAACTGGGCGCGGAAGGGCGCCCGCGTCACCGGCCTGGATTTCTCCGCCGAGGCGGTGCGCCAGGCGCGCAAGCTGGCGGCGGAGACCGGCCTCGCCGGGGAGTTCGTGGAGGCCGATGTCTATGACGCGCGCACGGCGATCAAGGGCCAGTTCGATATCGTGTATGTTTCCTGGGGCGCGCTGATCTGGCTGCCGGACCTGAAGCGCTGGGCGGAGATCGTGGCGAGCCTGCTGGCGCCCGGCGGATTCCTCTATGTGCTGGAGGGCCATCCGGCGGCGCTGATGCTGGACCAGAAGGACAAGGACTCGCCGATCGCCATGAGCCTGCCTTACTTCAAGACCGACGGGCCGCTGATCTTCAAATCGGACAAGACCTATGCCGGCGAGGATATCCGGATCAAGAATGACACCAGCATGGAGTGGGTTCACCCGCTGTCGGAGATCGTCATGTCGGTGATCGAGGCCGGCCTGACGCTGGAATTCCTGCATGAGCATGACCGGCTCGCCTGGCAGCTCTATCCGTCGCTGTCCAAGGGCGAGGACGGCATGTTCCACCCGCCGCCGGGATCGCCGCCGATGCCGCTGGCCTACTCGTTGAGGGCACGCCGCCATGCCTAACCGACTCGGCGCTTTCGTCCCGCATTTCCAGGACACGCTGCGCGGCGCGGAATCCGGCGCGCTCGCCGGCACGAAATTCGCTGTGAAGGACATCTATGACATCGCCGGCCACGTCACCGGTTGCGGCAACCCTGACTGGCTGCGCACCCACAAGCCGGCCGCGAAGACCGCGCCTGTCGTCGAGAAGCTGCTGGCCGCCGGCGGCACCATGATCGGCAAGACCATCACCGACGAGATCGCCTACAGCCTGAACGGCCAGAACTTCCACTACGGCACGCCGGTCAACAGCAACGCGCCCGGCCGCATCCCCGGCGGCTCCTCCAGCGGCTCGGCCTCGGCGGTGGCCGGCAATGCCGTCGATTTCGCGCTCGGCTCCGACACCGGCGGCTCGGTGCGCGTGCCCGCGAGCCTCTGCGGCATCCTGGGCATCCGCACCAGCCACGGCCGCATCCCGCTCGACGGCGTCATGCCGCTGGCGCCCTCCTTTGATACGATCGGCTGGTTCGCGCGGGACGGCGCCATGCTGAACCGCGTCGGCGCCGTGCTGCTGGATGAAGACAAGGCGGTGGCGCCTTTCGGCGAGCTGCTGGTCTGCGAGGACGGCTTCGCGCTGGCAAATCTTTCCGGCACGGCGGCGCTGCAGCCGGCGGTGAATGCGGCCGCCACTGCCATCGGCAAATCGCGCGCCGTCCGCATCGGCGGCGAGGGCGGCGAATTGCAGGACTGGGGCTGGCGTTTTCGCAGGTTGCAGGCGCGGGAGATTTGGGCCACGCACCGCGCCTGGATCGAGGCGACCAGGCCGCGCTTCGGCCCGGAGGTCGCCGCGCGCTTCGAGTGGTCGAAGGAGGTGTTCGAGTCACCGGATGGCGGCGATGCGGAGGCCCGCGAGGAATTCGCTGGGCGATTGGACGATTTGCTGAAAGACGGCGCCGTGCTCTGCCTGCCCGCGGCCGCCAGTATCGCGCCGCCGGTGGGATTGGCCGGCGAGGCGTCGAATGCCTTCCGCGAGCGCACGCTCAGCCTGACCTGCATTGCCAATCTGGCGCGGTTGCCGCAGGTGACGGTCATCGGCGGCCGCGTGGAGAATTGTCCAATCGGGTTGGGGCTGATTGGCCGCCGCGGCAGCGACCGGCAATTGCTGGCGCTGGCGGAAAAGATCGTGGTGGGGCGGGCCTAGGCCGGAACCGGCCGCAGCTTCAGCTTGCGCGCCTTTTCCACCGCCTGGACGGCGGACTCGGTGTGGCTGAAGATTTCCAGCTCTTCTTCCTCGTCGCCCTCGACCACCGGCCGCAAGGCCAGGTCCTGATAGCGCGCGCCCATCGGATCGCTCTCGACCCGCCAGCGCAGATAGCGGTAATGCGTCAGGAGCTTGAGCAGCCGCGCATGCTTGGACAGGATTTCCCAGAAATAGCGGGGATAGAACACCCAGGGGCTTTCCTTCGGCAGGCCCGGACGGCGGTCGCTGCGGTACTTGCGCCGGAACAGCCCGGCCTGCAGCGGATGCACGTTCTCGATCGCGATGCTGCCATAGAACCACAGCGCCATATGGGCGATCTTCCGCGGCTTCATGCCTGACGCGAGCGCCCGGCGCATCAGCGTCATCACATGCTTCGGCTCGTAGTAGTTCTTCCAAGCCAGATGATAGGCCGTGCGCCATTCATCCGGCGACATCAGGGGATGGGCGGTCGTGACATGCTCGGTGTCGTACTTGTTGAGGTCGGGCTCCATCCAGATGCCCTTGCGATGCAGGGTCTGATGATCCTCCGAGCCCGGCAGCGGCGTCAGATAGAAAAACTCCAGCAGATCGACCGGCAGCTCGCGCTTGATGATCTCGATGTCGCGCAGCAGCCGCTCGGGCGTGTCGTTCGGGAAGCCGATGATGTAGCCACAGTAGGTCATGGCGCCGATCGCCTTCCACATCTGCAGCATCGTCCGGTATTCGGTGATACGGTTCTGCTTCTTCTTTGCAGCGATAAGATTGTCGGGGTTGATGTTCTCCAGGCCGATGAACACACGGTTGACGCCGGCAAGGCCCGCCTTGCGGATGAAATTGGGAATGCGGTAGCAGAGCGTATCCACCTGGATGATCAGCTTGACCTTCAGCCCTTCGGCACGCAGCTCGATGATGCGGTCGAACAGCGCTTCCCAATTGCGGTTGCGGGCGAAGTTGTCGTCGGTGATGAAGAACTTGCGGATGCCCTGAGCGTAGTGGTCGCGGACGATCTTCTCGATGTCGTCGGCGGAACGGTAGCGCGACTTGCGGCCCTGGACATTGATGATCGTGCAGAAGCTGCACTGGAACGGACAGCCGCGCCCGGAATCGAAAGCCGCCCGCAGATTGAAATTCCGCTGGTGCACCGACAGGGGCAGTATCGGAGTGGTAGCACCCTCGAGGCCCGGCAGATCGTTGCGGTAGTCGTAGAGCGGCTTCAGCTCATCGCGATAGGCGTCCTGCAGCAGCATATCGAAGCGGCCCTCCGCCTCGCCGGCGAAGATCGAGATGCCGAGATCCCAGGCCTCGCGCACTTCCGGCGGCGGCTCGGGAAGCATCGCCAGACTTCCCGCAGCGTGGAAACCGCCGATGCAGACGGGAATGCCGGCGGCGCGCACCTGCCGCGCGATATCCATCGCCCGCGGATATTGATTGGATTGGACGCCGACCAGCCCCACCAGTCCCTTGCCGCCCGACTTCCGGATCGTTCGCACCATCTTCGCCACGTTGATGCGGCAGTTGGTCTCGTCCTGCACTGTAATCGCGATGTCGATCTCATCGCCGAGCGCAGCGCGCGCCTGGCTGTCCTCGGCCAGCGCATTGAGGACGGACAGCGAATTCGACGGCAAGTCGGTCTTCGCCCATTGGATGACATATCCATCGGTGTCGTAGTGGGAAGGCTTGATCAGGAAGAGTTGGAAGACTTCGCGGTGAACGGCTTGGCGGCGCTGCGCAATAGACATTCGGTCTCCAATTGGGGGCGGCAACGAACAACCAGCCCGCGGGACGGCTGGTCAGGCAGACACTGACGGAAGGAGTCTAGAGTTTTGCGACCCTGTTTGCGTTACCACCCGGCGGGTTTTATACGCCGATTATCGAATCGCAATCTGCCTCGCATTTTCAAGGAATAGCAAGACAATTAGGGGTTAGGAGGCGGTTTTTACTGTTAGGCGATGAACCGCAGGGCTCGCAGAACTTCGAAATAGTCGCGGGTTTCGTATCTTACAGTGCGCCGCCCGACATATGTCGCTCCCGGATACCAGGAGTTTCGATAGGCCTCCGTCGGCTTGGCGTAGGTGACATCGAGCCTGAACTGCTTCGGCAGCTTGATCTTGCAGGCCGTGACGTTGCCGTTCAGCGCCGCTGTCGCACCCTCGCGGATGCGGTTTGCAGCCAGCAACGGCGGGATGCTGATCGTCGAGCGGCCCTTGCCCTCCGAGGTCGCGACCGTGCCGATCTTGCGGTTGAAGGCGCGGGCATCGGCGCAGATGCCCTTGTCGCCGGAAATGAACACCACGGGCACGCCGGCCAGGGCAGCCGCGTAGCTATGCATGACGAACTCCGACATGCGTTTGCCGTTCAGCTCGACATGGGAGATGTCGAGGGTCAGGGTGTGGGCGAGGGGATTGCCCTCGGCGCCAGCCTTCGAGTGGTAGCCGATGAACATGGCGGCGTCGAAGCTGGCATCGATCTCCTGCACCATGCAGAAGGGATGGCCGCTCCAGCCGCGGATCAGCCGGGCGCAGTCGGGCAGGTGCTTGGCGATGATGTTGCGGCCGCTGCCATGGGCATCCTTGATCAGGATCTCCCGCGCGCCGGCGGCGATCGCGCCCTCGCAGGCAGCGACTACTTCCGCCGTCATCTGCTCGCGAAACTCCGGATAGGTATTGTGAGTCTTGGTCGCTTCGTCCCAATGGGTAATGCCGGCGACGCCTTCGATGTCGGCGCTGATATAGACTTTCATTCAGACTCACGAATCATAAGTGACGATGGAGAGCGATGGCACATCCAGCCGCGCGCGGCCGTTTAGGAAGGCGAGCTCGATAATGAAGGCGGCCGCGCGCACGTCTGCGCCGACCTTGCGCAGCAGCGCGATTGCTGCCTGCATGGTGCCGCCGGTGGCCAGGAGATCGTCGAGCACCACCACGCGCTGGCCCGGCTTGATTGCATCGGCCTGCACTTCCACGGTGTCGGTCCCGTATTCCAGGTCGTAGGTGAAGGGAATGGTCGCGCCCGGCAACTTGCCCTTCTTGCGCACCATGATGAATCCGCAATCCAACATCAGTGCCAGGGGCGCTGCCACCAGGAACCCGCGGGATTCAATACCCACAAGCAGGTCCGGCTTTTGCGGCCTCACCTTCTCGGCCAGCAGATGCATCGTGTGCTGCCAGGCCTTGGCATGGGCCAGCAGTGTCGAAATGTCGTAGAAGAGGATTCCGGGCTTCGGAAAGTCGGCAATCTGCCGGATATGGTCCTTGATCTGCATCGAACCCTGTGGCCCCCGATCATGCCCAATGGCGGTCGATGCCCGATGATTCGGGCGCGGCAATCTAGCCGTCCGGACGCTGTTAAGCAATTTGCCTGAGGCGCCGGAAAAAGGGTCGCTTGCCCCCGGCCGATTGGATAGGCTCTGCCGATTCGAAATCGGGTAGCAATGAAAGCTGGTTCGCTGGAAGTCACGCGCGAGGGGGACGCCGCCGTCATCAAGGCGAGCGGCGACTGGACCGTCGGTTCCTGCACGCGCCTGGACCTGGCGTTGCGCAAGCTATCGACAGCGCAGGCGCGGCAAGTCAGTTTCGATCTGGCCGGCGTCGAGCGGCTCGACACGGCCGGCGCTTGGCTCGCGGTGCGCACCCTCTTGGAGCTGAAGGCGGCGGGCATCTCCGGCGCGTTCCGCGGCGTGAAGGCCGATCACTCTGTGCTGCTGCAGCGCGTCGCCGATGTCGGCGAACTGCCGGCACTGGCGCCGCATCCGGGCTTCAACCTGTTCGATTTCCTGGAGCGGATGGGCAAGGCCGTAATCGACTTCGGCAAAGCGGGCCGGGGGCTCATCGGCTTTTTCGGCGCGATGCTGCTCTCCTTCGGCCGGGTGCTGCGGCATCCGAGTCATATCCGCTTTACCTCTTTGGTCAGCAATATCGAGCAGCATGGACTGAACGCCATGCCCATCGTCGGGCTGCTGCTGTTCTTCGTAGGCATCGTCGTCGCCTATCAAGGCTACGATCAGCTGCGCAAATTCGGACAAGAGCTGTTGACCGTCGATCTCGTGGGCATCGCCGTGCTGCGCGAGATGGGCGTGCTGATTACTGCGATCATCATTGCCGGCCGTTCCGGCAGCGCCTTCACCGCTCAGATCGGCACTCAGCAAGTGAACGAGGAAGTCGATGCAATCCGCACCCTTGGGCTGGATCCCATGGAAGTGCTGGTGCTGCCGCGGGTCATGGCGCTGCTGATCGCGCTGCCGCTGCTGACCTTCTTCGCGGACATCATTGCCATCCTGGGCGGAGCATTCATGACCTACATGGTGATGGACATGCCGTTCCCGCAGTTTCTCGATCGCTTGCGGCAGGCGGTCGAGGTCAAGCATTTCCTGGTGGGCATGGTGAAAGCACCGATCTTCGCCGTCATCATTTCGCTGGTCGGCTGCTATGAGGGCATGCGCGTCAGCGGCAGCGCCGAAAGCGTCGGGCGGCTCACCACGCAAGCGGTCGTGGAGTCGTTGTTCCTGGTGATAATCCTCGATGCGCTCTTCGCTAACCTTTTTTCCTTTGTCGGCATCTGACGCTGGCCGCCCATGGAAGCCTCGACAAGTCCCATCATCTCGATCCGGGGATTGCGCACCCAGTTCGGCCAGCAGGTGATCCACGACAATCTCGATCTCGATGTGCGGCGCGGCGAAGTGCTCGGCGTCGTCGGCGGATCGGGTACAGGCAAATCCGTTCTGTTGCGGACCATCATCGGCCTGATCCGCCCGCGGACCGGCAAGATCAGCGTGCTGGATCAGGATACCTCGGGCCTCAACGATGCCGGTTGGGCGAAGCTGCAGGAGCGGTGGGGCGTGCTGTTTCAAAGCGGCGCTCTGTTCAGTTCGCTGACAGTGGCGCAAAACATTCAAGTGCCGATGAAGGAGCATACGGATCTGACGCCGAAAATGCAGGCCGAGTTGACGGCGCTGAAGATCGAGCTGGTAGGGCTGGCGCCGGAATCGGGAGCGAAGCTCCCTTCAGAGATTTCGGGCGGCATGAAGAAACGCGCCGGTCTGGCGCGTTCGCTGGCGCTCGATCCAGAGATACTTTTCCTGGACGAACCAACGGCCGGCCTCGACCCCATCGGCGCTTCCGCCTTCGATCAACTGATTCGCAGCCTGCAGCAAAGCCTTGGATTAACTGTATTCATGGTTACCCATGATCTAGACAGCCTTGGCGCGATCTGCGACCGTATTGCCGTGCTCGTGGATAAGAAGGTCAAAGTGGGGACGATGGCAGAACTTCTGCAGGACGATCACCCCTGGATCCGTGAGTACTTCCATGGCCCGCGCGGACGGGCGGCTCGCGGTGAGACCAAGGAGAACGGGAAATAAGCCATGGAGACTCGGGCAAGCCATATTGCCGTCGGCGCGTTCGTGCTGGTGCTGTTGCTGGGACTGATCGGCTTTTTGGTCTGGATCTCGAAGTTCCGGACCGAAGACAATCTCGCCCGCTATGACATCCTGTTCGAAGAGGCGGTGACCGGCCTGGAGCTGGACAGCAACGTGCGCTATCGCGGCGTGCCGGTCGGACGTGTCCGCGACATTCGGATCGACCCGCAAAACATCGAGCGTATCCGCGTCACGATCGAGGTGAGGGACGACACGCCTGTGAAGTCCGACACCAAGGCGACGCTGGAGATGCAAGGCCTGACCGGTGGTATCTACATCTTGCTGAACGAGGGCACACAGACCGCGGCCGATCTTCCGAAGACCATGACGGCGCCCTATCCGGAAATCGGTTCGCGCCGTTCGGCCCTGGCGCAGATCTTTCAGGGCGCGCCGGAGCTGATTGCCAAGGGCAGCTTGTTGCTGGACAAGGTGACGCTGCTGTTCGATGACGAAAATCGGGGAGCTATCAAGAAGATCTTGGGCAATGTGGAATCGCTGACAGGCACCCTGAACTCGCAGTCCGGCGGCTTGGAAAAGCTCTTGGCTCAGGCGACGACGGCCGTCGACAATATTGGCGGCATGAGCCAGGAGTTCGAAGGGTTGGCTAAAGATCTCCGGACTGAGCTTTCGAGCAAAAATGGCAAGCTATCGACGCTGATCAAGAACTTCGACACGGCGCTGAATGACGTCAGTACGGCGGCGGGGTCGGTCAATACGGCGGCGGATTCGCTCAAGGTAATTCTGGTCGAGAATCGCGCCGGCTTTGCGGAGTTAGGCAGCAATGGCCTCTTCGAGCTGACGCAATTCCTTCAGGAAGCGCGACTGCTGGTGGCATCGTTGTCGCGAATCTCCAAGCAGCTCGAGCGCGATCCCGCCCGATTCCTGTTGGGCGACAGGCTGCAGGGCTATGAACCGGAATAATCAGGCGGAGCGCAGAGCATGAGCAAGTTTGTTTGGCGGCCGGTCGCCCGCCGCGATGTCTGTCGGGCGGGGTTGCTGGCGCTCGCTGGGACATTGCCGGGTTGCGGCCTGCTGCCGGAAGTCAGCGTGCCGGTGCAGCTCTATACGGTGACGCCGAAGACCTCCTACCCGGAGACGCTGGAGTCGGTGGACTGGCAGTTGGTCGTCGAAATGCCGAACGCGGCGACAAGCCTGGATACGCCCCGCATCGCCTTGCAACGCACGCCATTCACACTCGAGTACTATGCCGGTTCAGCCTGGACCGACAATGCGCCGCTGATGGTGCAGACGCTGCTGATCGAGTCCTTCGAAAGCACCCGCAGCATCACGGCCGTTGGCCGCGAAGGCGTCGGGCTTCGGCCCGACTATGTGTTGAAGACCGATCTGCGCGAGTTCGAAGCCATATATGAGGAAGGCAGTCCCAATCCGGTGATTTGGGTCCGAATCAACGCCAAAGTCGTGAAGATGCCGGAGCGGCGCATCGTATCGTCTGCGACCTTCGAACGCCGGGAAGCTTCCGCCGGCACCAAACTGCCCGATATCGTCGCTGCTTTCGACGAAGCGCTCGGGCATACGCTCAAGCGCATCGTGCTGTTTGTGCTGGAAGAGCCGAACGTTTAACTATCTGTTATTGAACGTATTTTTGGCGAGGCCCCGATATCCACCGGGCCGCCGATAGCGTTTCTATTTCGTTAACTCTGGCCGTGCTAGATTTCCTGCGCGTTGTGGGAAAGTACGGGCATCGGCCCATGAATTTTATCGGCAGAACTGCGACCTTGGCGGCGGCGGCGCTCCTGTGCGCTGGCGCTCACGCAACATTGGCGAACACGGCGCAAGCCGGCGACGCCAAGACCCATGATTTCGTGCTCACGATCACGGGCACCGACGGCCTCGCCTTCGCAGGGAACTGTCAGCTGCGGACAGCGGACGGAACTGTCGAGATGCCGCTCGACGGCATGGTGCCCGAGCATCGCGAAGTGCGCGGCCTCGGCCTGAAATGCGTGATCGAGAAAGCGGACCGCGAGGGCACGATCACGGTCGAAGTCCTACGTGACGGCAAAGTCGTCAGCTACAACAGCAACAGCGGCAGCACCGGCATCTTCAACGTTTCGGTGCGCTGACCCGCGCGCCGCGTTTCCGCGGCGCATCTCCCGACCTAACCAGCGCAGACAAGATGATAGTTGCCATCGGCGCCGTGCCGGAAGCCGGCGGAGCGGAACAGCGCATGCGACGCCTGATTGCGGGGCATGACGTGAGCCACGAGTTCCGCGCCCGGCATCTGTTCCCGGATGAGGATCAAGGCTGCCTTGGCCAGTCCCAGGCGGTGGCACTCCGGCGCGATGTTGATGGAAACCTCCCAGACCGGCTTGGGCGTCCTGGCGATCCGGTCGAGCCGCAGGCAGCCGCCGGGGTCGGCGCCATGGAGGATGATGAAAATCATGCTGCCGTCATTGCCCAGCCGCTTGGCAAACCATTCGTGGTGCTCGCGCAGGGTCGGCGGGTGGGGGTTGCGGGCGAATTCCCGCGTATCCGGATGGATTTGCCACTGATACAGCAGCAATTCATCGTTCTGCACGGCGGGGCGCAGCAATATGGAACGGCCGCTTTTGGCCTTGGGGCTCGGCAAGATAAGCCTCTCGACGTTCGGCTATGGGCCGGGTAATCGGAACAAGAGGCTGCCGCCGATCTGGAGACCTGGCCCACTCTCCAAACCCGCGATTCAAATCAAATTGGGTACAGCGCAAGATAATGCAACAGTATCTTTGTTCAAGCCGCCGGAACGGCCGGCCGATAATGTCACGGTGATTGGGGGAGTTTTGCCGGTCGATCCAACGTCATTGCTGCTGCGGGTCGATGGCCACGCGGCGATCGGCGGCGGCCACGTCATGCGATGCCTGGCGCTGGCGCAGGCCTGGCAGGACGGAGGCGGGCGGGCGGCTTTCGCCAGTGCAGGGTTGGCGCCGTCTTTGCGCGAGCGCATCGGCGACGAGGGATTTGACTGCACGGCAATATCCTCAGAATCCGGTGGTGAGGGGGATGCCGCTGCAACGGTGGCGAAAGCCAGAGAAGTATCCGCACGAACGGTCGTGATCGACGGCTATCATTTCGGCCCGGACTTTCGCGTGCCCCTGCATGGGGATGGCCTGGTCACGATGGCGATCGACGACAATGGCGAAGCCGGTCCCTGCGGCGATCACCTGATCTTGAACCAGAACGTCCACGCCGCGCCGGCCCTGTACCCCGACGCCGGAAGCCGCACGAAGCTGCTGCTGGGCACGCGCTATGCGCTGCTCCGCCGCGAATTCCGCCGCGCCATCCGCCGCAATATCAGGCGTGACGGCGCAGTGCGCACAATCCTGGTCACGCTGGGCGCCGCGGACCGCGGAAACGTCACCGGCAGCGTGATCGAGGCATTGCGTGGCCTGGATTTGGCGGGCGCAGCCGTGGAGATCGTCGCCGGCGGCGCTAATCCCCATGGCGCGGCCATCAACAAGGCTTGCGGCGCCATACCGGGCGCCCGGATTGTTGTCGATCCCGGCGCCGGAATGGCCGAGCTGATCGCCGGCGCGGATCTGGCGGTCACCGCCGGTGGCACCACGATGTGGGAGCTATCGGCCATGGGCGTGCCGTTCATCGCCGTGATCGTCGCCGAGAATCAGCGGCTCTCGACATTGGCGATGACGGCCCTGGGTTTCCCCTGTGTCACAGCGGAAGACGTCATCGGCAAACTGCCGGAAAAGCTCCGGACGCTCATGGGCGATGCTGCGCGGCGCCAAAAGTTGGCAGCCGCCGGGCAGCGACTGGTGGACGGCGAAGGCGCGCCGCGGGTCTGCGTCGAGGTATCGAAGCTGGCCGCCGAAACCTGACGTCGATTGGTCAGGACTTCCCGCGATGCTGATGGCCGAGATACAGCGTCTCCGCCATCTCCCAATCCTCGGCCGTGTCGATGTCGACCACGCGGTAGCGCGGCAGGATGTAGGGCACTGTCGGCCGGTTCTTCAGATCGGCGCCGGACTCGAAATCGCTGACCGGAAAGATCGACACCATGCCCGAGTCGTAATAGGCATGTTGCAAGTCCTGCGACCGGATGGCGTGGCTTGCCTGATTGTCGGCGATCAGCGAGCCGTCTGGCGCAATGCGGAACGCCCATTCCACCGGTGCCGGATAGGATGTCACGCCAAGCACCATCTTCTTTCCGTCATGCTGATCGAATATCTTGGCGGCGGCGATGAGATCTTGGGCCGCCAAAAGTGGCGCGCAGGCGTAGATCAAACAGGCGCCGCGAAACCGCCGGCCTTTCTTGGCGTACTCCTTCACGACATAGTCCAGAACCGGTACGACGCCGACATGATCGTCGGCCAGGGCGGCAGGGCGAAGGAAATCGGGCTCATAGCCCAACTGCGCCGCCGTATTGCGGATCGCCGCATCGTCGGTGGAGACATGAATGACGTCGAACAAACCGGACTGCCGCGCAGCTTCCAACGGATAAGCGATCATCGGCCGGCCGCAGAAGGGCCGGATGTTCTTATTCTGGATCCGCTTGGAACCGCCGCGCGCGGGAATGATGGCGATGAGCGACATGGGGATACCGGCTCCAGATCAGATTGAGCTGCCGGACGGACGCTTACTTCGGCGCTTCCAGGACATCGTCCCAGGAAAGCGGTGTGTCCGCCTGCATGGCGCGCGTGACCGGACGGCCCAGCAGCAGCGTGAGGAATTGGGGATCGATCCCAATGCCCGGACGCAACACCTTGATGTTGTCGGGCGTCAGCTTGTCGCCGGCGTTCAGCTTGCGGGTCACGAAGATGCTGCGGCGGCCCAGGCGCACCAGCGGTTCCTCTTCGGTGGCGCGGGATTTGCGCGCGCTGCCAATCGCCTGCTCGGCGCCGCGCATCAGCTCCACCATCGATTTCAGTTCCGCCGGTTCGACCGCGAAGGAATGGTCGGGGCCGGTGCCCCTCTTCCGGTCGAGAGAGAAATGCTTCTCCAGCGCGGCGGCGCCGAGCGCGGCCGCCGCCGTCGGCACTGCCAGTCCCATCGTATGATCGGAGTAGCCGACAGGCGTGCCGAATGCTCGGCGGATGGTGTCCATGGCCGCGAGGTTGGCGCTGGCGGCATTGAGCGGATAGCTGGAGCCGCAATGCAGCAGCGCCACCTTGCCGCCGCCGCCGGCGGTCACGGCTTCCAGGGCGCGTTCGATATCGCCCAACCCGGCCATGCCCGTGGAGATAATCAGCGGTAATCCCGTGTTGGCTGCATGCCTGATCAGCGGCAGATGCACCAGCTCGAAGCTGGCGATCTTGATCGCGGGCACGCCGACTTTCATCAACCGGTCCACATCGCACTCGGAGAAGGCGCTGGAGAAGAAAGCGATCTTGCGCTCCTTCGCCCGTGCGGCGATGGGCTCGTGGAATTCGTCGGGCAGGGCGCAGTTGCGGTAGAGCTCCTGCAGCGTCTTGCCCCATTTATGCAGGTTCTCCGGCAGCGCGGTAGCCGATGAGCTGTAGTTCGACCCAATCTCCTCGGCGACGAAGGTCTGAAACTTGACGGAGTCGCAGCCGGCGTCTGCGGCGGCATCCACCAGGGCCAGTGCCTTGTCGAGTTGCTTGTCGTGATTAGAACCGGCCTCGGCGATGACATAACAAGGCGCGCCGCCGCCGATCTTGCGCCCGGCGATCTCGAAGCTGTCGGCGAAACCCGGCAGGCGCGGGCTGTGGAAAGAGGGCGTGGTCATCGGCGGTCTGTCACCTAGTGAGCGGCGCGGGCGGCTTCGGTATAGCGCGGATGGGCGCGTAGCCAGAGCGGCGGCGCACCGCTGCGGTCGTCGATGCTGTTCTCGCCCACGGCCGCGGCGATGTGGAACAGGCGGTCGCCCATCTGGGTGATGGCGAAGTTCTGCTCGCGATGGAGCTGCGTCTGCAGCCGCTGCAGCTTTTCCAGCAGCTGCTCCGGCGCGATGCGGGGCATCAGCGCGTCCTTGTGATGCTTCAGCCACATCCAGCGCTGGAATCCGGCCGCGGGCTCCCATGGCCTGGCGCCCGCCGAAGCGGCCAGGATGGCGAGGCGGCGCACGATCAACTCGGCTGACAAGAGGCCGTGATGGGCGGCAAAGGCGTGGTCGAACCGATCCCGCAACGCCTGCGGATATTTGAACGCGCCCGGCGATTGGCTCACGATGCGCGCCACCTCGGTGACCAGCTCCTCCACGTCATGGGCGAGGAAGTTTATGCTCGAGGAGAGATAGATGTCGTAAAGCGGCGTCTCCGTCGGCTTGAAGCAGATCGCCGGCTTGTCGAGGGCGAAGGCCTCGACTCCCGTCGTGCAATAGGGATGGATCAGCACGTCGGAAGCCAGGATCCAGGGGATCGCCGCGCCGCGGCGCTCCAGCGCCACCCGCGGCAGGTCGCCGATGATCTTGCGCCAGGTGTCCAGCACCTCGTTCGGATGCGGGCGGACGACAATGCGATGGCCGGGGAAGGCGTCGTGCAGGCGGCGCAGGAGGCCGCCGATCTCTGCCATCAGCAGCACCTCGACGCGCCGGCTCTCATTGATCAGGTTGGCGTCATCGGGCTTGTTCATATCCAGCTTGCCGCCGCGCACCAGCGCCCGAACCACCGCTTCCGGCGGGCCCTTGGCGGAATTCGTCACGCCGAAATTCGTGTTGATCAGGATGAACGGCCCGAACTCCTTGCGGATGGCCGCCGCCTCGCCGGCATGGGCGGCGCGGAACTCCGGCCGCAAGAGGTCCCAGCGGGGGTTGCCGACGATCTCCAGCTTCGCCGCATGCTGCGGATATTTCTCCGCCAGCGCGTCGCGATGATCCTCGCCGAGGGCGAAGATCACGTCGCTCTGCGCCAGCGCATCGGCCGACACCCAGCGCAAGCCGCCGGTGCGCGGATCGATGCCCGGCGCCTCTTCGTCGATGGCGGCGGTGAGGTAGCCATGGGCATGGGCCTCGCGCATCGCCAGGGCGTCACGGTTGGTCAAGGTCTTGAACAGCAGTACGCCCGGCGGCATCTGCGGGATGTTCTTCTGCAGCAGCCATTTCTGGCCGAGCACCACCTCCATGCCGGCTTCGCAGGCCACCGCCGCCAGCAGCAGCCGGGACTCCAGCTCGCGCACGGAAACCTCGACCGGCAGATAGAGAATTCCGGCGGACGGGCGCGGGCTGGCTGGCGGGCGGATGCTCTCGTTCATGTCGCGGTCAATGTCGATGCGGCAGCAGTATTTGCGTTAGGAAACACAGGTCGGCGGCAGCGACCAACGATGCGGTAACATGCTGAAGATGATGGGGCAACCGGCCGCTGTCATCGGGTCGGGATGGCCTCGAAGACCCATAAACCGACCGGCCCCAGTTCTGGATCGGCCGGCTTGTCCTGCGCCCGCCGGAAGCCCGCTTTTTCGAAGGTCTGTATCGACCCCCTGTTGGCGGTGATGATTCCGGCCTCAAGCCGGGTTAGGCCCAGATTGTCGCTGGCGTAGCGGGCAACAGCCGCGATCGCGGCGCTCCCCAAGCCCTGACCCCAGATACGCCGGTCAAACAGGGCGATACCGATGGTAGCGGTGCCACGGCCCCAATCCACGTCATGCAGCCGCACCGTGCCTCGCAGGATCTCGCCGGCATAGAGGCCGAACAGGATGGCGTGGGCATCGGCGGCATTGGCGGCGACATAGGCGCGCACGCCCTCCAGCGTCTGCCGCTGCTTCCGGGGCGCCTCCATGTAGCGGTGCACCTCCGGGTCATTCAGCCCGTCCACATAGGCCTGAGTGACGTCCGCAGCCAACAGCGGACGCAGATGGGCGCCGTCGCGGAAATCGAGGCGCAAGGCGGGTTTGAGGTCGAGCAGCGCGCGGGTCATCGGCGGCTTTCGCGGTCCGTGGCTGTCGCGGATAGAGGCGGCTGACAGGGCAATGGTCGGGAGGACTGGATTCGAACCAGCGGCCTCCTGCTCCCGAAGCAGGCGCTCTACCAGGCTGAGCTACCCCCCGCCCGCACCGATTGCCGGCGGCACCCGCCGCCCTGACGAAGCTTCAAGTCTTTGACCTAACTCGGGAAAACCGCCCCGTGACATTGCCACGGACCGATCGTTCGGCCAAGGTCGCTCCAGCAGGCGGGCCTTATACTGCCATCGCCCCCGGGCTGCAAGGTTGCCGCCGCCGGCCCGGGTTCTCGCGGCAGTCGCGTTTTCCTCACGCCATCGTGTTGCCGACGCCGTCCCGTGCGGACTTAAGCGTGATCGCAATCACTGTTTCTGTCGCCGGATGCAGGCAGTTTTCGGCCCCTGGGCTGTTCCAGGTCTCGCAGAGTGGATATCATCTGTGGCTTCAGCTCCTCAAAGTATCGAAAATTCTCTGATCATGCAGCGCAAGCTAGCCGCCATTCTCGCCGCCGATGTAGTCGGCTATAGCCGCCTGATGTCCGAGGACGAGGCGGGCACGCTGGCGGCATTGCGCAGCCGGCGCAAGGAAGTGCTCGAGCCCGCCGTCGCCCAGCGATATGGCCGCATCTTCAAGGTCATGGGCGACTGCGTTTTCGTCGAGTTTGCCAGCGCGGTGAATGCGGTGGAATGCGCCATCAACCTGCAGAAGGGCATGGCCGACCGCAATGCGAGCGACGCCGGCGGTCACCCGCTGCATCTCAGGGTCGGCATCAATCTCGGCGACGTGGTCGTCGATGGCGGCGATCTCTATGGCGACGGCGTCAATCTGGCGACGCGGCTGCAGGAGATGGCCGATCCCGGCGGCATCTGCGTTTCGGCGAAGGTCTATGCCGAAGTTGACCGCAAGCTGGAACTGTCGTTCGAGGATATGGGCGAGCGGCCGGTAAAGAACATCGCCGAACCGGTGCGCGTCTACCGCATCGGCGCGGTGGTCCCCGTGAACCGCACGCCGACGTCTGCGTTGCCGCTGCCCAACAAGCCGTCCATCGTCGTGCTGCCGTTTCTCAATATGAGCGGCACCCCGGACCAGGAATTATTCGCCGACGGACTGACCGAGGACATCCTGACCGAGCTTTCGCGTTTCCGCGAACTGTTTGTCATCTCCCGCAACTCGTCCTTCAAGTACAAGGGCAAGGCCGTCAACGTGCAGCAAGTGGCGCGGGAGCTCGGCGTCCAGTATGTGCTGGAAGGCAGCGTGCGCCGCGCCGGCAACCGCGTGCGCGTCACCGCGCAGCTCATCGATGGCGAAACCGATCGCCATATCTGGGCTGAGCGATACGACCGCGATCTCGAGGATATCTTCGCGATTCAAGACCAGGTGACGTCGGCCATCGTTGCCACGCTGCCGGGCCGCGTTGAAGCGGCCAACCGCGACCGCGCGTCCAAGAAGCCGACGGCCAGCATGGCCGCCTATGAATGCGTGCTCGCGGGCAAGACGCTGCACCACCGCAGCACCAGGACCGACAATGCCGAGGCGCAACGGCTGCTCAACCGCGCAATCGAGCTGGATCCCAAGTTCGGCCATGCCCACGCCTGGAAGGCGTGTGTGCTGGGCCAGGCCTGGACCTACAATTGGTGCGAGGACCGCGAGGCCGTGTGGGTCCAGGTGGCGGCGGAATTGGACATAGCGCTGGCGCTGGACGAGAACGACAGCGACGTGCATCGCATCCTCGCCGCGCTCAATGTCGCGCGGGACGATCTCGATCGCGCCGGCTATCACGAGGACCGCGCGCTGGCGCTTAATCCCAATGACGATCTGATCGTGGTGCAGCAGGGCGAGATATTGACTTGGCTGGGGAAGCCGGAAGAAGGCATCGACTGGATCAAGAAGGCG
>DATKFM010000392.1:0-20858 GCA_035544395.1 Verrucomicrobiia bacterium | reverse complement strand
ACGTTCGAAGGAGTGTTGCTTTCGAAGGTTCTGGAAGCGATCGGTGCCGACCCGTCGGCGACCACGCTGACCATGGTGGCGCTCAATGACTACCGCGCCCCCGTGCCGCTGGAAGATGCCCACAAGTGGCCGGTCATGCTCGCGCTCAAGGAAAATGGCGAGTACATGTCGGTGCGCGACAAGGGGCCGATCTGGGTCGTGTATCCCCAGCATATCGATGCCGATCTCGGCAACTACGAGATGTCTGCGCGTTGGGTCTGGCAGCTCGGCGCGATTGACGTCGAGTAGCATCCGGGATCCAGACGAACCGGGGCTGCAATGCTGCGCCAAGCCAGGATCATCTGGATGGTCTGCTTTGCGCTGCTGCTGGTCAGCACGCCCCTGGTCATCAAGGACATCACCGCTATCCGCGATGGCATCGCCATCGCGGGTAGCGTTGACTATTGGTACGAAGGACAGCTTGCCCGACATCTGCTGAACCTGAAGGTCGACCTGACCGAGTTACGATACGATCCGACGGCGGAGCGTTTCAACAAGGCGCGGCAGAACCTCGACCTTGCATTCAGCAGCCTCGCCAACCTGCCGAAAGAGGGTGGGAAGCAGTGGCACAAGGACAGCATCACCAACATGCCGGAGATCGGCGCCGTCCGGCAGGAGCTGGACGCCATCGATAGCGTCTTCGCCCGTCCGGAAGACTTGGCGCAACTGGCAAATGCTTCTCTCGTCCGCGTCGACAAGGCCCTCGAACAACTCCACACCATGACAATGGAGATCATGTACCGGCGCAACGAACGCGTTGGTCAGACCGATCGCCTGATGTCCGCTTTCAAGGACAAGCTGGTGTTCTATGGCATCGCCGTACTGGCGGTTGTCGCCTCGCTTGCCTATCTCATGCACGCCCATATCCGCTCGGAGCGGTCGCTGCAGACAGCCTACAACAATGTCACTGAACTCGCCGAACGGCTGCGCTTGGCGAAGGACGCGGCGATCGAAGCCGGCCATGCCAAGAACCGTTTCCTCGCCAACGTGTCCCATGAATTGCGCACGCCGCTGAATGCGGTGATCGGTTTCGCCGATATGATGCTGCAGGGCTATGTCGGTGCTCTCAGCAGCAAGCAGAAAGAATATGTGCAGGATATCCTGTCCTCGGCGAAGCGGCTGCTGGCATTGATCGCAGACATTCTCGATCTGTCCAAGGTCGAGGCCGGCAAGTTCGAGCTCCGCGAGGATGTCGCCGACGTGTCCAAGTTGGTGCGCCAGGCGGCTCACGACATGCGCGCCGGCGCCATGCAGGCCGGCATCAAGCTGAGCATCGGCGTGACGTCGGACCCGATCATCATGAAGGCCGATCCGCTGCGCCTGCGCCAAGTCGTCGACAACGTCCTGTCCAACGCAGTGAAGTTCACGGAGGCCGGCGGTATCGTCACCATCACCCTGGCGCGTTTGGAGTCCGGCGATATCAGGCTGAAGATCTCCGACACCGGCATCGGCATCGCCGAAGAAGACATCCCGCGCGTCTTCATGGCGTTCCAGCAGGCCGAGAGCCATCTGGCGCGAAAGCATATCGGCACCGGCCTGGGCCTGCCGATGGTCAAGTCGCTGATCGAGCTCCATGGCGGCCATGTCAGCCTGGATAGCCGAGTCGGCCATGGAACCACGGTAACTATCGACCTGCCCGGCGACCGCTGCCTGCCGAGCGTCTACAAGAAAATCGCTTAGCTCGCTGATAATCCGGCGACGCCGGCGAACACCATCGCGATGCCGAGCCATTGCACGGCGTTGACGCGTTCCCGCAGGATGATCCAAGCCAGCACCGTGCTCAGCGCGCCATAGCTCGACGCGGCGACGGCGGCAATGCCCGAGCCCTCGCCATAGGCCGCCTGGAATAGCGCGGCATAACCCACGGTATCCAACAGCCCCTGGCTCGCCAGCGCCGGCCACCATTTCAGCGGCAGGGCGGGGCGTTCCTTAGCGACCAGCATCAGCACGATCAGCCCGGCCAGGCTCACCAGCCGCGACGACCAGAGGGTCGGCAGGTCGCCGAGCAGCGGCAGCGCCCGCTGCGACAGGTAGACGCCGACGCCGAAGGCCACGGCCGAGAGGATCGAGATCATGATCGTGCCGCGCATCAGTTTCGCGTCATTGCCGCCGTCGATATGACTGCCCGTAGAGCGCGCGACGACGATGACTCCAGCCATCGTAATGGCCATGAAGAGGAATTGGAGCAAACCCGGCACATGGCCGTCGATCACGGTCAGCAGCACGGTCAGGATGGGGTAGCTGCAGACAATGGGCTCGACGATAGAGATCGGGCCGCGGGCCACGCCCTGGTAGAGCCAAAGCGTGGCCGCCATCAGCGAGACTCCGGCGAGGATCACCAGCAAGATCGCGTCAAATGTCCAGGTTACTGCAGGCTGCTCCACCAGCATCCAGCCGGTCAGCAGCAGCGAGCCCACCCCCAGCATACCCAGCAGCGAACTGTGATGGCCGACGGCGCGCCCGGAGAAGCGGGCGACGAAATCGGCCGTACCCCAGCAGACCGCGGTGCCCGTACCCCAGAGTCCTGGCGTCATCGGCCGTCAGCCCGGGCGCGAAGCGCTACCAAGATGATTTCGAAGGCAGGGCTATTCGTTGCCGACGCCCAGCAACTGGCGTCGGGCGTAATGCAGATGGTTGGTGATGGTGGTCACCGCCGTATCCACGTCGCGGCTGCGGATCGATTCGAAGATCGCCCGATGTTCGGAATTGTAGTCGGCGATGCGCTTTGGCGTCAGGACCTTATCCTTCATCGCATTCCACTGCGTATGGGTGCGCACGTCGTTGATTTGCCGGTAAAGCGATACCAGCAGGGGATTGTGGGTGCATTCGGCGATCGATAAATGGAACGCCTCGTCGAGCTGGGTGAAACGCTCCGCATCCAGCGGACCCTTCTCCAGCTGCAGCACGATCTCGCTCAGGTGATCGACATCCCGGGCGGTGGCGTTGAGCACGGCGAGCCGCACCATGTGGGGCTCCAGCCCCAGCCGCACTTCGATCAGTTCCACAGGACTGGTCATCTCCGCGACTTCTTCCGCCTCGTTGGGCGGGCGGTAATTCACGAAGGTGCCGCTGCCGACGCGCCTAGTGACTAGACGCTCGTTTTCCAAATGATCCAGCGCCATGCGCACGGTGGTGCGCGATGTGCCGAAAGCCTCGGCGAGCTGGCGCTCCGCCGGCAGCTTTTCGCCGTGGGTGTAATGGCCTTCTTGAATGGCCTGCCGCAGTTGGCCGGTTATCCAGGCCGAGCCGCGAACGGGATCGCTGACGATCCGCAGCCGCCCCGGCGCAGGTTCGACCGCCGGCGGCGCAGGGGCCGGAGCGACGCTGCGGGGCATACCGCTCTTGCCACCAATTTTAGCCATTTCTGTGCCTTTGCGAAAAAATTGGTTTGAAAACGGATGCCGATATGATCAAAGTGTTTGGCGGCCCCGTCAAGACAAAGCTTGACCGATTTCAACCAATTCTGGGCCAGCGGTATCGTTTGTTCGTCGAGGTTTCCCGGAATGGCACTCCCCACCCATGTCAAATACCTGATCATCGGCGCCGGCATTCACGGCCTTAGTACGGCTTGGCACCTTGCCGAGAACCTGCGCAAGTCTGGCAAGGGCAGCGGCAAGGACGTGCTGGTGGTGGACAAGTCCGGCATCGCCGCCGGCGCGTCAGGCATTGCCTGCGGGGTGGTGCGCAACAACTACTTCCAGCCGGCGATGCGCCGCCTGATGGCGCACAGCGTCTCGGTGTGGGAGAGCGACCCGGAGGCCTTCAGCTACAACCCCGTCGGCTATATGCAGATCAGCCCGGAGGTGATGCACAGGGACGTCGCCAGCATCTACCAGCAGCAGAAGGAGATCGGCTACGAGTCGGTCTTCATCGAGGGCGAGGCCGATTGCCTGAAATACATGCGCACCATCCTCGACGACTGGCAGGCCAAGGGAATCACCTCGGTCCTGCATGAGAAGAAGGGTGGCTACGCCAACAACACGAAATCGATCTACGGCCTGGCGAAGAAGGCCGAGAATGAGGGCGTGCGCATCCTCACGGGCGCGAAGGTCACCGGCTTCGAGAAGGATAACAAGGGCGCTGTCACTGCCGTGGTCACCGACCAGGGCAAGATCGCCTGCGAGCAGGTAATCATCGGAGCCGGCCCCTGGATCAAGCAGATTTGGGACATGCTGGAGCTGCCGAAAGGCATCACCATCAAGGGCCGCGACGGTAAGACTCATGACGGCGTGCCCATGTGGACTTTCTGGTGTCTGGAAGAGGGGACGCTCGGCGTCGATCCGAAGCTGCAGCGGACCAACGACGGCAAGATGCCGCCGGTCATCCATGTGGACACTGACGCGCCGCTGCACTCCGATATCGACGGCTCGCTGATCACCGACAAGCTCTGGGGCATCTATTACAAGCCCGACTTCCATTTCGGCGGCATCCAGGGTGGCGCCATGCCCTACAAGGTCAAGACCCCGCCGGAAAAGGTGGCGATAGATCCCTACGGACCGGAGTCTCCCGACTTCATCGTTGGTGATGATTTCGCCCATATGTGGGTATCGGCTCTGGCCTTCTGCCAGAAGCGTTTCAGCGGCACGATGGCGAAGTACAAGAAGGAGCCGTCGGGCGGCATCGGCAGCTTCACCGCCGACAGTTTCCCGGTGTTCGACCGCTTCTGCGACAACGTCTATGTCGTGGCGGATTCCAACCATGGCTACAAGATGATCGGCGTCGGCAAGCTGGTGGCCGACGATGTCTGCGGCCGCGAAAGCGATCTGCTGAAGCCGTTCCGCTTTTCCCGCTTCGCCGAGGGCAAGCTGCACCCGACATCCAACAGCCCCTTCCCCTGGAGTTGATCGAGAGGAGGGATTGACCGCAGCCGATCGGCGCGGGAACTTTGACGAAGCTTGAATGAATCAATCGCCGGCCTCTGGTTCCACGGCGCCCGGTGCAAGCAAGGAATAAGACGCCCGCGCAGGGCGTCAGGCAGAGAGAAAGACAACAGGGATCAACGAAAAGGGGAGCCCCATGACTGACTTAGAAGCCCATGTCAATAAACCCGGCCGCAAAGAGCTGGTGAAGCAGGTCCGCGCGAAGATCAAGCAGCTGGGCATCAGCTACATCTACTATCAGTTCGTGTCGGTCACCGGCCGCATCGTCGGCAAGGGTATTCCGGCGGATCATTGGGAGTCGGTCGCAGAGCGGGGCTTCCAGCTTGTGTATGGCTCGACCGCAAACCTCTATGTCGACCGGCACAAGAACTACATTGGCTATGGTCCTGAGGCTTCCGAGCTGGTCGGCATTCCCGATCCCGAGACTTTTGTGCAGCTTCCCTGGGACAAGCGCGTGGCCCGCGTGTTCTGCACCTGCTTCCGGAACCGCGAAGAGAAAACAAATCCCGGCGGCCATCTGACCTCGGACTGCCGCGGTAATCTCCGCATCCACCAGGAAGAGTTTGGCAAGAAGCACAAGGGCCTGCATCTCCGCCATGGTTGCGAGCCGGAGATGATGTGGCTGAAGAAGGGCGCCGACGGTCTGCCCGATGGCGGCTTCTCAAAGCCGAACTGCTATCACATCGACCAGTTTGAGTCCCTGCGCCCGGTCTTCATGAAAGCCATTGAGTACTCACAGGCCATGGGCTTGGACATGATCCAGGGCGACCATGAGGACGCTCCAGGTCAGCTAGAATTGAACTTCATGTATGACGATGCGCTGCGCACGGCCGACCGCCTGACCACCTATCGCCAGATCTGCGCTCAGGTCGCACGCGAATTCAACCTGATTGCCTGCTTCATGACCAAGCCCTTCATGGGTGTGTCCGCCAGCGGCTGTCACCACAATCTGTCGCTATGGCGCGGCGGCGAGGACAAGCAGGTCAATACGGCGCATCTAGACAAGCCGGAGAAGTTGCCGGGCCTGGATGACGTCTTCACCTATCGCAAGGGCGGCGAGAATACGTTCATGCCGCTCAAAGGCCAGGCGAAGCCGGGCCCCATCGGGCTCAATTGCATCGGCGGCGTCATCAAGAATGTTCGCGCGCTGACGGCGATCGGCTCCTCGACCGTGAACTCCTACCGCCGCCTGTGGGACACAGGCTTCTGGGCGCCGGTCTTCGCCGACTGGGGTTATCAGAACCGCACTTGCGCGCTGCGCATTTCCGCGCCGGGCCGGTTCGAATATCGCTCGGTCGACTCGACGGTGAATCCGTATCTGATGGCTTCAGCGATTTTGCAGGCTTTCGACGACGGCATTAAGAACGATCTGGATCCCGGCGAGCCCGAGGAGCGCAACATCTACGAGGCAATCAAGGGCGGCAAGAAAGTTGCCAAGCTGCCGATGTCGCTGGGCGAGGCGCTGGACGCGCTGGAGAAGAACGAAACCGTCCGTCGCGCCATGCCCGACGAGATGTACCGGGTGTTCATGCACTACAAGCGCGACGAGTGGGAGCGCTTCATGTCCACCGTCACCGATTGGGATCTCAAGCAGTACTGGGACTACCTGCCGTAATCGTCGCAACAGGAGAACACGCCATGTGCGGAATTGCAGGACTCATTCACCGGAAGAAGACCGGCGACATCGGAACCGAGATGACAAAGATGCTTGTCTCTCTCAAGCATCGCGGTCCCGATTCCACCGGCTTCGCCCTCTATGGCAAGCCCAAGGGCAACGAGCTCGTGCTGCGTTTCAAGGTGGCGGAGCAGGAGGATATGGCCAAGGGCTTCGACATCCACCAGCAGGTCAAGGACCGCCGGACGGAAGTGAACAAGCGGCTGGCTGAGTTGGGCGCCAAGATCCTGAAAGAAGAGGAGGCGACGGAATACGCCTTCCGCTACCGGATCGAGTATGACGGCGATCGCCGGAAACTTGCCGACTTTATCGAGGACATCGACGGCGCCGAGATCCTGTCCATGGGCCTTGGCCTTGAGTTGATCAAGGATCTGGGCGATGCCACCCGCGTCTCCGACCAGTACCACCTGAAGGGCTTCAACGGCAGTCACGCCATCGGCCACACCCGCATGGCCACGGAATCGGACGTCGATATCCGCTCTGCCCACCCCTATTGGGCCTATCCCTTCGCCGACGTGTCGGTCGTGCATAACGGCCAACTCACCAACTACTGGAAGGGGCGGCGCGCGCTGGAGCATCGCGGCCACCGCTTCGTGTCCAATTGCGACTCCGAGCTGATCGCCGTCTATCTCGCGGACAAGATGAACCAGGGTGCGGACCTCAAGGACGCGATGACGGACTCGATTGATGAGTTGGATGGCGTCTTCACCTATCTGGTGGCGACATCGGACAGCCTCGGCATGGCCAAGGACACGATGGCGGCGAAACCGATGGTGCTCTACGAGAGCAATGAGTTCATCGCTCTCGCGTCCGAGGAAGTGGCGATCCGTAGCGTCTTCCCGAAGGAGATCGACACCTTCGATCCCTATGAGGGCGAAGTGCGGGTCTGGAAGAGCGAATAGGTACACCATCAAAAGTGGATCGGCCGCGCTCATTGCGGCCGATTCCGGCACATCCGACCGACAACGATTGGATCAGAAAACATGGCACTCAGAGAAAAATCCGCCGAGATGATGGGAATGCACACCGAGCAGCTTGCCGGCCGCACCCAGCAGCGCTTTTTTTCGCCTGAAGACGGCGACAGCTTCCTCTATCCCGGCGCCTATGATGTCGACTTCAACAAGCGCGCCGAGTTTGACGCCGGGCCGCTGAACGCCACCGAGATCAACCTCAAGCTCCGCGATCTGATGAAGCAGGGCTACGGCACCATCGTGATGAAGAATCCGGGCGCCAAGCATGGCGTCGCCGTCGGCATCCTCAACCGCCTGAATCTGAAAATCGAAGGCAGTCTCGGCTATTTTGGCTGCGGCTTGATCGACGGACCGAATATCAGCATCAAGGGGCGTGTCGGCTGGTCCTGCGCCGAGAACATGCTGTCGGGAACCGTGGTGATCGAGAAGAACGCCGGTTCCACCTTCGGCGCGGCGATCCGCGGCGGCGATCTCGTCTGCAAGGGCGACGTCGGCGCACGTGTGGGCATCGACCAGAAGGGCGGGTCGATCATTATCGGCGGCCGTGCCGGCGCGTTCTGTGGCTTCATGATGCAGCGGGGACGCATGGTCATCCTTGGCAACGCGGGCAAGAACCTCGGCGATTCCATGTATGACGGCACCATCTATGTCGGTGGCAAGATCGACGGCCTCGGCGTCGACGCCGTCGAAGGCGAGATGACGGCGCTCGAGGCCCAGTGGCTCGACCGCAAGCTCAAGCTCTATGGGCTCGAAACGCCCAACGGCGCGATGAAGATGACCAAGATCGTGGCAGGCAAGCAGTTGTGGAATTACGACAACCTGGAGCCAGCCGAGAAGAAGATCGTTCTCTAAGAATTTCATTCGAAGGATAACGGACATGGCGAAAGAGAAAATCGCGCCGAAGGCGCAGCCGGTGAAAAAGACGGCGCGCAACAAGAGCCTGCTCGGGCACAGCCGCATCTTCACACCCGAGGTGATCGACGACATACATATCAAGTCGGAGCTCGGTCGCTACCGCATGCGCGGCTTCTCGCTATTCAAGAAGATTCCGCACTGGGATGATCTGACCTTCCTGCCAGGCACTCTCACGCGCTTCGTCATCGAGGGGTATCGCGAAAAGTGCCTGACCCAGACGATCATCGGACCGAAGGCCAAGCGGCCGCTGGTGCTCGATGTCCCCGTCTACATCACCGGCATGAGCTTCGGCGCGCTGTCCTTCGAGGCGAAGATTGCGCTCGCCCGCGGCGCCACCATGGCAGGCACCGCGACCTGCTCGGGCGAGGGTGGCATGATCCCGGACGAGCGCCGCTATTCCTCCAAGTGGTTCTACCAGTGCATCCAGTCGCGGTACGGCTTCAACCCGCACCACCTGCAGCTCGCCGACGCCGTGGAGTTCTTCATCGGCCAAGGCTGCAAGGTCGGCCTCGGCGGCCATTTGATGGGGCAGAAGGTGACGGACCAGGTGGCGGAGATGCGCTCGCTGCCCGCCGGCATCGACCAGCGCTCGCCGGCCCGCCATCCCGACTGGCTCGGCCCTGATGATCTCGCGCTCAAGATCAACGAGATCCGCGAGGCCACCAACCACGAGATTCCGATCCAGCTCAAGCTGGGCGCGGCCCGTGTCTATGACGATGTGCGCATGGCAATCAAGACCGGACCGGACTCGATCTATATTGACGGCATGGAGGGCGGCACCGGCGCTGGGCCGCATCTCGCGACCGAGGATACGGGCGTGCCCGGCATGGCGGCGATCCGCCAGGCGCGGAAGGCCTTGGACGATCTCGGCAAGAGCGGCGAGATCTCGCTGGTCTATGCGGGCGGCATCCGCAACGGCTCGGACGTGGCCAAGGCGCTGGCGCTTGGCGCCGATGCTATCGCTATCGGCCATTCGGCGCTGATGGCGCTGAACTGCAACAAGGATATTCCGGAAGCGGACTATCCAAAGGAAATGGGTGTGGAAGCGGGCAACTGCTACCACTGCCACACCGGCCGCTGCCCGGTGGGCGTGGCGACCCAGGACCCGGTGCTGCGCAAGCGGCTTGATCCCGACGAGGCGGCGGAGCGGGTCTACAACTTCCTGCACACCCTGACGATCGAGGCGCAGATGATGGCTCGCGCCTGCGGCAAGACCAACGTGCACTCCCTGGAGCCGGAAGACCTGGCCGCGCTCACCATGGAGGCATCGGCCATGGCCATGGTGCCGCTTGCCGGCACGCAGCACACCGTCGGCCGCCCCGACATGAACCGCTATTAAGGGAGGGATCGATGGCAAAATCGAACGTGAAGAAGCTCCCGATCCCGGCAAAGAAGCCGACCGCTGTGAAGGCGGCCGCGCCGAAGAAGGCCGATATCGACAAGTACCTGAAGGATGCGAAGGGCCTCGACACCACGCGCGAGAAGGAAATCGGCCAGCATATCGGCTACCGCTACGATGTGAACTTGGTGCCGGATTACAATCGCCTGTCGCCGTTTTTGAAGAAGTACATGGAGCTGATGGGCTGGGATGACCTCAACTGGCTCGAGGACGTCCATATGGGTTATGAGGAGGGCCGGCCCGCCATCTTCGACCGGAACGTCAATGGCTGGGTGACGATTCCCAAGGGCGTGAAGCTGCCGGACAACCAGCAGGACCGCGACATGTTGGCGCGCGAACTGCTGATCAAGTTCCAGATGTCGCCCAAGCACCCGCTGGTGGACTTGAAGAAAGCCTACAAGAAATTCTGGTAGGTTTCATATCGCCGCGGCCCAAATCCCGCCACCGCAAAGTTGGCGGGATTTTTTTGGCAGCTCAGGCGCTATCGAGCTTGCGCTGCTGACTCAATGTAATGGTGCGGCGGATAGCGTCGGCGAGGGCATCGGCGCGATAGGGCTTCGCGATGATGGCAAATCCCTCACGGGCCACATCGGCCGTCGCATGGCTATAACCGCTGGCCAGCAAGACCGGCAGATCGGGAAAATGGCGGCGGATCCTGTGCGCCAAATCGAGACCGCTCATGCCGCCGGGCATGACGATGTCGGTGAAGACGAGATCGAACGCGTGGCCGCCGAGCAGCACGGACAATGCGGTTCGCGCATCGACCACGCGCTGGGGCTTGTACCCGATTAGGCTCAGAAGCTGTTCGGCGGTCGCGGCGACGGCATCATCGTCCTCCACCAGAAGGATTTGGCCGGTACCGCGCGACGTCGTTGTGCGGCGGGCGGCGTCCGCGGCTATTGCCGGTGCGGCCGCCCTGGGCAAGTAGAGCGTTACCACTGTGCCATTGCCGAGATCGCTTTCAATGGCGGCGGTTCCACCGGCCTGGGTTGCAAAACCATGCACCTGACTGAGGCCAAGGCCGGTTCCTTCGCCGACCGGTTTCGTGGTGAAGAACGGTTCGAAAACCCGCGCCAAGCTCGCCGGCGCAATACCCGTGCCGGTGTCCGTCACCGTGATGGCCACATGATCGCCCGACAAATCTCCGGGCAGCCCCTCGGCTCCGGACAGGGTCACATTACGGCCATCAATGCGGATTAGGCCGCCGTCGGGCATCGCATCGCGCGAATTGACGCAGAGATTGAGCAATGCCAGCTCGAGCTCGCCCACATCGCATTCGATCGGCCAGGCGTCCTCGGCGATGGTGACGACCACCCGGATATCGCCGCGCAATGACCGAGTCAGCAACTCGCTGATGTCGTCGGTCCGCGCCCGCAGATCGACGAGTTCGGGGTGGAGCGCCTGATGGCGGGAGAAGGCTAGTAGTTGCCGAGTCAGGCGCGCGCCTCGTTCCGCGGCTATATCGATCCATTTCACGGGTTTCTGCAGGGCGTCGGTCGTCGCCGCCGCATAGAGCAGGTCGGTGCTGCCCTGGATGACCGTAAGTAGATTGTTGAAGTCATGGGCCACGCCGCCGGCGAGGCGGCCGATCGACTCCAGCTTTTGCCGTTCGAGCAGGGCTTCCTGGGCGCGTTCGCGCTCCAACGTTTCGGCCTCCAATTGCTGCGTCCGCTCCAGGATGCGCTGTTCCAAGGTCTCATTGAGCCGCCGCAACTCCTCTTCGCTTTGCCGCAGTGCTTGATTGCTCAATTGCAGCTCCTGCGAGCGGTTGATGATTTCCGTTTCCATTCGCTCAGTCTGCTGGCGCAGATCCGCCGCCTCGCGCTGATGTTCGCGTCGCTGTTGCCGCAGGCGGACAAACTCCGTGACGTCCTCGACCCGATGTATGATCCAGACCACCTTGCCGTGCCCATCGATGACCGGCGAATTCACCGGACTCCAATGCCGCTCTTCAAAGCCGCCGCCCTCCGCGGCGGGCCGGCGCACATCGTATTTTTGCACCGCCATCGTATCGGGCTTCCGTGAACGCAAGACCCGCTGCAACGAAGACCGCAGGTTCGATACGCCGGTAGCGCTGGGGTCGTCGGGGTTGTCCGGAAAGACATCGAAGATGCCGCGGCCGATGATCTGCTCGCGCTGCGTCATCGTCGCGCGCAGATATGCTTCATTCACCGCAACGATGACGAAGTTGCAGTCCAGCACGAGATAGAGGCCGGGGGTCGCTTCGAACAATGCCTGGAAATCGGGACCGGGTGCTTCGTCCAGCTTTGCTTCAACCATGAGCCAATCGACTGATATGCCAATGAAACAGATTGTTGCGACGTGTCCCTCACTCAGAACTAACAGAAGAGCGGGAAGGGCGGAAGCGCCGAAAAACGTCCTATAGGAATTTAGGGGGTCGGATAACTCCATAGTCTTCAAACGGATTGCTTGAACCCTTGAAATCTGAGACGGATTTTCCTATATGCAACTGAATATCAATCGCAAGAAACAGGGAGCATATTGAAATGACACGGCAATTTCTGAGCGCCTTGCTCGGCGTCCTCCTGCTTGGCACCAATGGAATCGGGGCGTCGGGTGCTCAGGAAGTCAACATTTACAACGCCCGGCACTACGGTACCGACCAGCAGCTCTGGGACGCCTTCACCAAGGAAACAGGTATTGCCGTCAATGTTGTGGAAGCCAACCATGATGAGCTGATTCAGCGGCTGGTGGCCGAAGGGGAGAATAGCCCGGCCGACATCTTCATCACCGTCGATGCCGGACGTTTGGCCCTGGCTGCGGAGAAGGATCTTTTCGCATCGATCAAGACGCCGGTCCTGGACGCCGATGTCCCGGCCCATCTGCGCCATCCCGACGGCCTCTGGTATGGCCTGGCGATGCGCGCCCGGGTCTTGGTCTACGACAAAGAGCGTCTGAACTCGACCGAGCTGTCGACCTATGAGGCACTGGCCGATCCAAAATTCGCCGGCAAGATCGTCGTGCGCAGCAGCACCAGCGTCTACAATCTCAGCCTGATGGGCTCGATCATCGCCGCCGACGGCGCGGAGAAGGCCGAGGCCTGGGCCAAGGGGCTGGTCGCCAACATGGCGCGGCCGCCCGAAGGCGGTGACACCGATCAGCTCAAGGCCGTCGCGGCCGGCGTCGGCGATATTGCCATCTCCAACACCTATTACCTGGCGCGCCTGCTGGCGTCGGAAAAGCCGGAAGAGCGTGCCATCGGTGAAAAGCTCGGCGTGTTCTTTCCCAACCAGGGCGACCGCGGCACCCACGTCAACATCAGCGGCGCCGGCGTGCTAAAATACGCGCCGAACAAGGATAACGCCATCAAACTGCTGGAATTCCTGGTGTCGCCGGAAGCTCAACGCTACTTCGCCGATATCAGCTTCGAGTATCCGGTGAACCCGGCGGTGAAGCCCCATCCGGTCCTGGCAGCCTTCGGCGAGTTCAAGCAGGACACGTTGAACGCCGCCACCTTCGCCGCCAACAGTCTGGAAGCCTCGAAAATCATGGACCGCGCCGGCTGGAAGTAGGCGCGTTGCCTATTGTCGGAGCGGCGTTCGGGAGATTGGGGCGCCGCCTTCTGTTTGTTGACGCTCAGCGGGAAACACGAACACCAGCCGCGGATCGATCTCCACCCAAACCTCCGTGCCCGGCCGCAGCAGATTCACACCCATCGCCCGCGCGTGGAGATGCAGTGCGTAGCCAGTGGACGGATGGGTGTGCAGATGTATCAGGCTCGACCGGCCCAATAGCCGCGCCGCTTCCACCACCGCATGGGGTAGGCCGCCGCCGTTTGGCGGCGCCATCTGAAGCTTCAGCGCTTCCGAGCGGATCAGGCAAGTGACATCGGTTCCCTCGGGCAATCCGCCGGCCGTCAACGGGCCAAAGGGAGAAGCGATCTTCCCACCACTCACGCGCGATTGGAGCCGGTTAATCTCGCCGAAGAACTCGGCGGCGAATGCCTCGGCGGGATGGAAATAGAGATCGGTAGGCTCGCCGACCTGCACGATCCGCCCGGCTTTCATCAAGGCGATGCGGTCGGCCATGAACAGCGCCTCTTCGGGATCATGGGTGACCAATACGACAGCGGCGCCGACTTCTTTCAGCACATGCAGCGTCTCGTCGCGAACCTTCTGGCGCAGCTGCGTGTCGAGGCCGGAGAAGGGCTCGTCCAGCAGCAGCACCCGCGGCCGCGGCGCCAGGGCGCGGGCCAGAGCCACGCGCTGCTGCTCGCCGCCCGACAGCGTGTGAGGATAGGTGTCGCCGCGGCCTGACAGGTGCGTCAGCTCCAGCATTTCGCCGATGCGCTGCCTCTGCTCCGCCTCGCTCATGCTTCTCAACCCAAAGGCGATATTGCCGGCGATGGAGAGATGAGGGAACAGTGCATAGTCCTGAAATAGCAGGCCGACATCGCGCCGCTCCGGCGGCACGAAAGCACCGTTGCCGGAAACCAGCCGCCCGCCGACCTGGATCGTACCGCGGGTCGGCAGCTCCAATCCGGCGGCCAGCCGCAGGATCGTGGTCTTGCCGCAGCCCGACGGACCGAGCAGGCAGAGGATCTCTTCTTCGTGCACTTCCAGCGACACATCATGAAGAATTTGCTTGCTGCCATAGGCATGATCGACGCCGGAGAGGACGAGGGCTGTCATCTCGATACCTCAGTCCGCGCGGCCTGGCCGCGAGCGGCGAATCGTCCGGCAGAGCAGGATCACTGGGATCAGCCCGACGCCGACGATAATCAGCGCCGGCGTGGCCGCGCCATCCAGGCGCTCGGTTGTAGCCAACTGAAACGCTTCGATCGCCAGGGTATCGAAATTGAACGGCCGCAGGATCATGGTCGCGGGCAGCTCCTTGAGCACCTCCACGAACACCAGCAGCAGGGCGCTAAGCACAGTGGCGCGCATCAGCGGCAGATGGATGCGGGCGAGCACGCCACCCGGGCTGGCGCCCAACGTTCGCGCTGCGTCCTCCAGGCTCCGCTTGATGCGGCCAAGCCCCGCATCGGCCGGTCCGAAGGCGACGGCAAAGAACCGAACAAGGCAGCCATAAGTCACCGCGGCAATCGTGCCCGCGAGCAGCAGGCCCGTCTTAAGTCCGAACAGCGTCTGCGCCGTGCCCGCGATTGCCGCGTCGAGCAGGCCGACCACGATGACAATGCCGACGGCGATGATCACACCCGGCGTGGCATAGCCCAGCAGCGCCACATTGATAAGGCCGCGGGTCAGCCTCCGGCCGTCATGCTTGATGGCATAGATCGCCAGCAGAGCCGCCCCCACGGTCACAACGCTCGCCACGATGCCGATCTCGATCGTGTTGCCGATCAGGTGCAGCAGCCGCGCAATCGTCACCGGCTCCGACGAGTTCATCGCCATGTCAAACAGCACGATCGCCGGCAGGGCGAAGCCGCAGGCCAGCGGCAACAGGCAAACCAGCGTCGCGGCTGCACTCCGCCAGCCGGAGAGCTTTATCGCGTGCAGTTCGCGATAGCGCGCCGTGGTATGGGAAAAGCGGCGCCGCCCGCGGCTCCATCGCTCCAGCAGCAATACTGAAAACACGGCCAGCAACAGCAGCGTTGCGAGCTGCGCCGCTGCCGCCGGGCTGCCCTGGGCGAACCAGGCCCGATAGATGCCCGTGGTGAAGGTCGGCACCTCGAAATATTTTACCGCGCCGAAATCGGCCAGGGTCTCCATGACCACGAAGCCGGCGCCCGCGGCGATCGCCGGCCGCGACAGCGGCAGCGCCACGCGGAAGAAGGCGCTCCCCGGCGAACAGCCGAGCGTGCGACTGACTTCCAAAGCGCAAACTGACTGTTCGAGAAACGCCGAGCGCGCCAGCACATACACATAGGGATACAGCGCCATGGACAGCACGAAGATGGCGCCGCCCACGGAATGGATCGGCGGGAACCAATAGTCCTGCCAGCCCCAGCCGGTGACGCTGCGGATCACCCCCTGCAGCGGCCCGGTGAATTGCAGGAAATCCGTATAGGCATAGGCCAGCACATAGGCCGGCATCGCCAGCGGCAGCACGAGCGCCCAATCGAGCCAGCGCTTGCCGGGAAAATCGTACATCACCAGCAGCCAAGCACAGCCGGTGCCGATCACCATCGTCGTCAACCCGACGCCTACCCCCAGCAGAAGCGTATTGCCCACATAGTCGAGCAGCAGCGTATCCACCAGGTGGGTCCACAGCCCGCCCGTGGGCTGCAGCACGAAGGCGAAAACCGCCGCCACCGGCGCCGCAATCACAATCATCAATCCAGCGGCAACGAAGAAGCCCCAGGAGAGCCCCGCGCGGCCGAATACGTTCCTTCTGTCGCTGGCTGCCGGTGATACTCCGGGGAGATCGAAAGTCGATGCCATCTGCCCTGATGCTATTTAGAACGATTTGCAACTAAGCCTTTGGTATCAAAGGCCGGGCAGGGGGGCAAGGCGGCATCCTGCCGCGAATGCAGCAATGATACAGAGAAATCCTGGACTATTGGCGGTCTGGCACTGTCCATTTAGAATCTTACCTTCGCGCCGGAGTCGTGTTGCGGCGCCAGCGCAGCAATCAGATACAGGTCCGCCAGGTGGACTCGACTTCATGAAACTCACCCGCGACTTGATCGGGCGAATTCCCGGAAATCCGAATGATCCGGGGCCTCCGCCCGGCTATCTCACCGATGAACAACGCGCCGAATCGCTGGCGGAGACGCTGGCGGATCCGCGCGCCCAGCGACCGGCCTGGATCTTCGGCTATGGCTCGCTGATCTGGAAGCCGGAGTTCGATTTCGCCGAGCGGCGCATCGGCTCGGTCCGCGGTTATCACCGTCAGTTCTGTTTCTGGGTGAAGCGATTCCGCGGCACGCCCGGGGCGCCGGGTCTAATGTTGGGTTTGGAACCCGGCGGAGTTTGCCGCGGTGTGGCCTATCGGCTGCATGAACATGCGGAGCAGGAAACGCTGAAGAAGATCTGGGCACGCGAAATGCTAGCGGGCATATATGTACCGCGCTGGGTCGATGTGCGGACCGAAGGCGGCACCGTTCAGGCAATCACCTTCACCATCAACCGCGGTCATGAGCGCTATGCCGGGAAACTGCCTGATGACACGGTGGTGGAGGCACTGGCCCAGGCTTGCGGCCATGTCGGCTCTTGCGCCGAATATCTGATGGAAACCGTTGCCCATCTTGAGGAACTCGGCATCCGCGACCGGCATCTCTGGCGCCTGCAGCACAAGGTCGCGGATCGGATTGCCCATCGATTCCCAAGTCCGTGAGCGTGGACCGGGCGGCGCCAGCGTACGCCCGGTTAATCCTTCGGCAGCTTGTCCGCCCGCATGACCTGGCGCAGCACCATGTCAACGGCATTGCGGCGCAGCGACGCTAAGGCCCTGGGGGCGCCGAAATCGCGGCCGAAGATCTTCGAGAATGTCGCCCGGTTGGAAACATTGAAGAAACAGAGCGCGCTGATCTGCCAGTGCAGTTCGATCGGATCGAGATTTGCGCGGAATAAGCCGTCAGCCAACCCGCGCGCATAGATCGCCTTGATCTTGTCGATGGCCGTGACATTGAGATTGCGGATCACCTTTGACCGGTCGAGATACTTCCCGTGATGAATGTTCTCGATCATTACCATGCGGATGAAATCCTCATGCTGGTGATGGTGATCGAAGGTGAATTCCACCAGCTTCCGGAGCGCGTCCACCGGCGACAGCCCCTGGATGTCCAGCTTGGCCTCGCCTTCGCGCACCAGCCGGTAGGCGTTCTCCAGCGCGCTGACATAGAGCCCTTCCTTGTCGCCGAAGTAGTAATAGATCATGCGCTTGCTGGCGCGGGTGCGGGCGGCGATCTCGTCGATGCGCGCGCCTGAAAGCCCGTTCAGGGCAAATTCCTCGGAGGCGACTTCGATAATGTTCCGGCGCGTTCCCTCCGGATCCTGGGTGCGCGTCTGCGCGGCTCCGGTCTTGGCCTTGTTACGTTTTCTTGTCACCGCCGACCCCATTCCACACCCGCCCCTCTTCAGCCGATTGACCAAACTAACCAGTTCGTACATTGTAAGTTTTGGGCGCGACTGACATTTACCGGGTTGCGCCGCGCAATGACAAGTGCCGCCGCATCCAGTTCCGCCAAGGGGGCGGGGCCGGAATGGCCGATGGGAGTGAATGGATGCAGTCCGGGCAGCAATCAGCGATCGATCTGCTGTCGAAGGTCATTGCAGGGCATGCAGAATTGGATGGAAGCCGGCGCCGGCCGGTCCTGGTCGGCTTGCTTGGCCGCGGCATCCAGTCCTCCCGGTCGCCGGTCATGCATCAGCGCGAAGGCGCCCGGCTGGGCATGCGCTTCACCTATGCCCTCGTCGATTTTGACCGGCTGGGTCTGCCCGACTCCATGCTCGGCGAGGTCATCGCGGGGGCCGAGCAACTTGGTTTCGCCGGCGTCAATGTCACTCATCCTTTCAAGCAAAGCGTCATCGCCCATCTCGCCGATCTGTCGCCGGAGGCCGCTGACATCGGTGCGGTCAACACCGTGGTCTTCGATAACGGTCGTCGCATCGGTCACAACACCGATTGCTGGGGTTTTGCCGAGAGCTTCTATGAGCACATGGGGGGATGTCCCCTCGACAGCGTGTTGCAATTCGGCGCCGGGGGCGGCGGTGCGGCGGTCGCTCACGCGCTCCTGGAACTGGGCGTCGGCGAACTGGCTCTTTTTGACATCGACGGCAGCCGGTCGGAACAGTTGGCGCGAAGGCTGGCCGTCCGGTTTGGCGGCGTGATTACGCCGGTCACGGAGTTGCAGCCGGCGCTGGCCTGTGTTTCCGGCATCGTCAATACGACGCCTATCGGCATGGATAAGTATCCCGGCGTCCCATTTCCCACCGACCTGCTGGAGTCACGGCATTGGGTGGCCGATATCGTCTATTTTCCGCAGGAAACCGAGCTGCTGCGGCTGGCCCGCGGATTGGGCTGTCGAACCATCGCCGGCGCAGGAATGGCAGTCTACCAGGCCGTGAAGGCGTTCGAACTTTTCACCGGAGTGGCCCCGGATCGGACGGCGATGACGCTCCATTTTGGGGCAGCAGCATGATTCCGGCGGACCGGGAGTAGGGTGTGTGCTGACGCAAAGAGCCAACAAAAGTACCTGTCGATTGACATGTACGAACCATTTCGTACAGTTGACCGGCACGGCAAGAGCGGAGCCCTAAGGGGCGGAAATCCGCCGAGAACCGAAACGAGACAACAATGCGTCCGGGCGGACGCACGGGACGAAAGTCCAAAACAGGGAGGGCTATCGATGAGCTACAATCCGACACGCCGTGGGTTGCTCCTGGGCAGCGCCATGCTTGCCGCCGCTGCGGCACTACCGGTCTTTGCACAGGACAAGCCGGTCCTGCGATTCTCCGCCGTATTCTCCGACAAGGACATCCGGGCGGACATGACCAAGATGTTCGCCGAGGGGATCAAGAACGATTTCACGCTCGAACCCTATTATGGCGGCACGCTCTTCAAGCAGGGAACCGAACTGGTCGCACTGCAGCGCGGCAACCTGGAGCTGGGAAATATCGCGCCGCAGGACATCTCCAACCAGATTCCCGCCTGGTCGGTGCTGACGTCGGCCTATCTCTTCCGCGACGCCGCGCATCTCCGCACCTTCTTCAACAGCGAACTCGGCGCCGAGTTCAAGAAGATGGCCGAGGATCAGTTGGGCGTGCACATTCTCGGGCCGACTTATTTCGGCACCCGCCAAGTCGGGCTCAAGGTCGACAAGACAATCAACACGCCGGCGGACATGGCGGGCATCAAGCTGCGCATGCCCGGCGGCGATGCCTGGCAGTTCCTGGGCACGGCGCTCGGCGCCAATCCGACGCCGATGGCCTATGCCGAGGTCTATACGGGGCTTCAGACTGGTGCCATCGACGGCCAGGACAATCCGCTGCCCAACGTGCAGAACATGAAGTTCTACGAGGTGATGTCGCAGATCGTACTCACATCGCACCTCGTCGGCTTCGATCTGCTGACGGTTGCGGGCACGGTTTGGAACGCCATGGGCGCGGAGAAGCAGGCAAGTATGCAGGCGGCCGCCGACAAGGCCATCGACTGGAGCACCGAGCAGCATCTCGCGCGCGAAGCGTCATTGGTCGAGGAGTTCAAGAAGGCAGGGCTCAAGATCTACACGCCCGATGTCGCCGCCTTCCGCACCTATGCGCAGCAGAAATATCTCGAATCCGAGTTGGCGAAAAGCTGGCCGGAAGGCGTGATCGACAAGATCAACGCCCTCTGATCGGCGCGCCTTGCAGCGCCGCCAGTCGGCACTTGGCCCCAATGGCGGGATGGCGCTGCTGCTTGCCGTTTCGGGCCTGATGAGAGAGTCTCTTATCAGGCCCGTACGGCATCAGTTCTGATGGGATGAGCCCATGAAATCCGGTTTCGCGAACGTCGGTGGTTGGCTCAGGCGGCGCGCCGAGAACCTTGCCGCCGCGATGCTGGGCGTGATGTTCGCCGCCTTCATCCTGCAGATCGTCTTTCGCTACCTGCTCAATCTGCCCATCGGCTGGACCCACGAGATCAGCGTGATCATGTGGCTCTGGCTCGTGCTCTTCGGATCGGCCTTCGTCATCCGGGAGAGCGAGGAGATCCGATTCGACATCATCTACGGTGCGGTCAGCGCGGGTCCGCGACGTTTCATGGCCGCCGTGACGGCTGTCGCCCTGGTCGGCCTCTTCAGCGTCTCCCTGCCGGCTGTCATCGACTATGTCGCCTTCATGAAGGTGGAGAAGACCGCTTATCTGAAGATCCGCTTCGACTATCTTTATGCCATGTACGTCGTCTTCGCTGTGGCAATGATCGTGCGCTACGTCTGGCTGGGCTGGCAGGCGATCTGGGGGAAGGCGCCGGAAGCATTCGATCCGACCAAGGCGGGCTCAGGCGTATGAACATCGCCAGCCCGTTCTCGATTTCGATTATCGTCATCACCGCCCTGGCGTTGCTCGGCCTGCCCA
>DATKFM010000391.1:0-8889 GCA_035544395.1 Verrucomicrobiia bacterium | reverse complement strand
ATCCAGGCCAAGTATGGCCGGGATTCCGTCGGCGGCATCACCTCGTCGCGCTGCACCAATGAAGAGACATATCTGGTGCAGAAGATGATCCGCGCCGCCTTCGGCAACAACAACGTCGACACCTGCGCGCGCGTCTGCCATTCGCCGACGGGTTACGGCCTGAAGACCACCTTCGGCACTTCGGCCGGCACCCAGGATTTCGATTCCGTGTTGGAAGCCGACGTCATGCTGGTGATCGGCGCCAACCCGACTGACGCCCATCCGGTGTTCGCCTCCCGCATGAAGAAGCGCTTGAGGGAGGGCGCCAAGCTAATCGTCATCGATCCGCGCGCCATCGACATGGTGCGCATGCCCCATGTCGAGGCGTCCTATCACCTGCCGCTGATGCCCGGCACCAACGTGGCCGTCATCAACGCCCTGGCCCATGTCATCGTCACTGAGGGGCTGGTCGACGAGCCCTATGTGAGCGAGCGCTGCGAGCCCGGCGATTTCCAGGCTTGGCGGGATTTCGTGGCCCAGGAGCGCAATTCGCCGGAGGCCACGGAAGCTGTGACCGGCGTTCCAGCCAAGGATCTCCGCGCCGCTGCGCGGCTCTATGCGACCGCCGATAACTCGGCGATCTACTACGGCCTCGGCGTCACCGAGCACAGCCAGGGCTCGACCATGGTCATGGGCATGGCCAACCTGGCGATGGCGACCGGCAATATCGGCCGCGTCGGCGTCGGCGTGAATCCGTTGCGCGGCCAGAACAACGTGCAGGGCGCCTGCGACATGGGCTCATTCCCCCATGAATTCTCCGGCTACCGCCACGTGTCCGATGACGCGACGCGGGAGCTGTTCGAAAAGGCTTGGAACGTCAACCTCGAAGGCGAACCCGGCCTGCGCATCCCCAACATGCTTGACGCTGCCGTCGACGGCACCTTCATGGGACTCTATGTCCAGGGCGAGGATATCGCGCAGTCCGATCCGAACACGAAGCATGTGTTGGCCGGGCTTGAGGCAATGGAATGCGTCGTCGTGCAGGACCTGTTCCTGAACGAGACCGCGAAGTACGCCCATGTCTTCCTGCCGGGTTCCTCCTTCCTGGAGAAGGACGGCACCTTCACCAATGCCGAACGCCGCATCAGCCTGGTGCGCAAGGCAAAGCCGCCGATGGCGGGCCTCGCCGATTGGGAGGTCACGATGGCGCTTTCCAATGCCCTCGGCTATCCGATGAATTACAAGCATCCGTCGGAGATCATGGACGAGATCGCGCGGCTGACACCCACCTTCGCCGGCGTCAGCTTCGCCCGCATCGAGGAGCTGGGCAGCATCCAGTGGCCCTGCAACGACAAGGCGCCGACCGGAACGCCGATCATGCATGTCGGCGGCTTCGTCCGCGGCAAGGGCAAGTTCATGATAACAGAGTTTGTGCCCACGGAAGAGCGCACCACCCAGCGCTTCCCGCTGATCCTCACCACCGGCCGCATCCTCTCGCAGTACAATGTCGGCCAGCAGACCCGGCGGACCGAAAACTCCGTCTGGCATGAGGAAGACGTGCTGGAGATCCATCCCTTCGATGCCGAGTATCGCGGCATCAACGATGGCGATCTGGTGGCACTGGCCAGCCGCGCCGGCGAAACCACGTTGCGTGCCGTCGTTTCCGAGCGCATGCAGCCGGGCGTGGTCTACACCACCTTCCACTTCGCCGATACCGGTGCCAATGTGGTGACGACCGAGTATTCCGACTGGGCGACCAATTGTCCGGAGTACAAGGTGACCGCCGTGCAGGTGCGCCTGACCAACCGGCCGTCGGAATGGCAGGAGAAGTTCCGCGAGGACGACACGCGCCTTACTCGCATCGCCGCCGCGGCGGCGGAGTAAGGGTGGTTAGTCCGGCCTCGCCATGAGCGTCCCCGCGCGACCGGCCAGCATCGCCAACGCCGCCCGCGTCCTGCGCAGCGGCGTCTCCGCGCCGATTACCGAGGTGATCGCCGAGGAGATGCCGGTGGCGCTGGTCTACAACAACATCAGCCACGCGGTGATGATGTCGACGCCGGCCGATCTCAAGGATTTCGGCCTGGGCTTCAGCCTCAGTGAAGGCATCCTGACCAGGCGGGACGAGCTGCTCGACATCGCGACCGAGGAAACCGATGTCGGCATCGAAGTCCGCATGGCCATCGCCCTGGAGCGGTTCAACCTGCTGAAGGACCGGCGGCGCAGCCTGACCGGCCGCACCGGCTGCGGCATCTGCGGTGTCGAGAGCCTGGAGCAGGCGATCCGCCCGGTCGAGAAGGTGACGGCCGCCACCGAAGTGCCAATCGACTCGATCTACAAGGCGCTGACCGATCTGCCGGGGCAGCAGCTCGTGAACAAGCTGACTCATGCCGTGCATGCCGCCGCCTGGGTGAATTGCGCCGGCGAGATCCAGATCACGCGTGAGGATGTGGGCCGGCACAATGCGCTGGACAAGCTGATCGGCGCCATGGCCTGGAAGGACGTTGACGCTGCGCAGGGCTTTGCGGTGATCACCAGCCGCTGCAGCGTGGAGATGGTGCAGAAGGCGGCTGCTGCGCGGATCCCTGTGCTGGTGGCCATCTCCGCACCGACGGCGCTGGCGCAGCGCATGGCTGACAGCGCCGGCATCACACTCGTGGCTCTCGCGCGGCTGGACAGCGTGCTGGTCGTCACTCACCCCGAGCGCATCACTGGCATACCCGGAGTCTCCGATCAATGAAGGCCGACCGGCTCGTGCATATGGCAAATCAGATCGCCGATTTCTTCGGTTCCTATCCCCATGAACAAGCGGTGGCCGGCGTCGCCGACCATCTGCACAAATTCTGGGACCCGCGCATGCGCAAGCAGATCATCGAGTATGTGGGAACCGACGGCGCCGGCCTGAGGGACATCGCCCTGGCGGCAATCAAAAAGCTTGCGGCTGAAACTCACAAATAGGCGTCACAGGCTAGTCCGCCCGCTTCTTGCGCCAATCATCCCTGGGCTTCAGCAGCTCTGCCACCTTTGCGCGCTGCACGTCGTCGAGCTTTGAGGCCAGTGCCAGTATCATGCTCTGCGCGCCGGTTGCCATGACCGTCTCACGCTCGCGCAGCACGACCATCGCCGCCTCTACCTTTGCGGGATCGTAGGGTTTAGCCGCGAGAGCATCGGCCACGCCCTGCCGGGCGTTGAACATCGCATCCAGGTTGGCATGAAAAGCATCGCGTCGCGCATCAAGCATGGTGGAGAGAATCTGCTGCCCCTGCTCATCCAGGACTCCCCGCAATTGCCGGGGATTGGGCATGCCGGTCAGCCGCGACCCGTGTGGTCCGCCGAACCCCATCATGCCGAACCCATGGCCGGTGATGGCGCCTATAGCGAGGGCGCCGATGAAAAACAAATTCACCGCCAGGGAAATGACCAGCAGCAGCCGCAACCGCCGCGACCAGGTTTCCGCCATGATTAGTACTCCGCGTAAGCGCCGTCATAGACGGCAAGCTGGACCAGATCGGTGCTGGTATCGGTCGTGTCATCCTCGCTGAAATAACCGGCGAACAGGCCAAGCAGCAACGACGCGAACAGCAGCGGCCGCACGGCGGGCAGGGCGCCGAACTCGCCCAGGAGATCGCGCAAGCCCTGCCACCGGCTGCCGCGGCCGGAACGATCGCTTTGCGGCATGCCGGCAAGCACGGCGGCGCGCAGCGCCGGGCTGGGTGCAAGGGCAGGTACCGCATCGAGGAGAGAGTCGATCGGCTCCGCCTCCGCCAGCGCTGCGCGCGCCTCGGGCGACCGGGCCAGCAGGGCCTCGGCCGCAGCACGTTCCGCCGCGGGCCACTTGGCAGGCTTGCCGCCATAAGCGGCGATCAGGGCCCGCAACCGTTCCAGAGTCATGGTTTCACTCATTATGTCGATCCCGTCAGATCCGGTCTTGCTTCAAGCAACAATTCCCGCAGCCGCCGGCGGCCGCGTGACAACAGGGATTCCAGCGCCTCAACGCTCAGCTCCAGCACGGCGGCAGCCTCGATATTGCCCAGCTCCTGGAAGTGGCAGAGCAGGATCGCTTCCCGCTGCCGCTCGGGCAATTGCGCCAGGGCCGCTTGCACCCGGGCGACGACAGCCGTTTCCTGCAGCCCGGCGTCGGGCAGGGGGGCGTTGCTCGCCATATCGCCAACCGCGTCCAAGCCGGTCTCCCGCCGCCGTCGCAGCCGGTCGGTGCAGAGATTCAAGGTCACGCGGTGCAGCCAGGTGCTGAACTTCGCCTCGCCGCTGCGCCACTTCGGCGCCTGCTTCCAGACTCGCAGAAACACTTCCTGCGCCACGTCCTCTGCATCGGCCCGGTTGCCCAGCATGTGTCCCGCCAGCGCCGTGACGCGGCGGAGATGCCGGTCGACCAGCAGCGCACAAGCGGCCCCATCGCCGGCGCCGATCCGGCGCAGGATTTCCAGATCCGGATCGCCGGACTCCGTTTCGGGCCTGTGCCGGTCCGCCAAACGCCGCTCGACCTCCTGCAACACGGTGCGGCCGGCACCCGGTGGTGCCGGCTATCCCGCGGTTCAACTCGGGGGCGAGTCTACTGGTGATGGCGCATTCCGTCATGGGGTCCCATACGGGGGTTCAATTCCTGGGGATCGATGGTGCCATTGCCATCGTCGTCCAGCCGCGCCAGGCGCCAGGTCTGGGCCGCCTGGTACTCCTGCACGGAGACAGTGCCATTGCCGTCCTGGTCCATCGCCTTGATCTCGTTGGCAAGGCGCTGCAAACGCTGCTTCTCGCGATAGGCGACGACTTCCTCGGCGGTGATGGCGCCGTCCTTGTTGGCGTCGATTTCCGTCGCCTGCGCGGCGGTCGCCGTCTCGATCTCGCTGCGGGTGATGGCGCCGTTACTGTCCGCATCCATTGGCTCCAGCATCATTTCCATCCAGCGCGCGCCATGGCCGCGGTGACCCTCGCCATGCCGCGCTTGCGACGCGTATGCCGCCGCGCCGAGGCCGCCCGCGACCAGCAGGATCGCCGCACCGGACAGAGCCAACTTCTTCGCTGAAATCTTCACCATGTTTCGGTCCTTTTCGTGGGGGAACTGCAACATCTAACGCCGCAGGCCGTTGATTCCGTCGCGCGACGGAATATCCGGCCTCGGCCGTTAAATATTGTCGTCAAGGGCCGCTACGGCGGCAGAATCGGGAAATCCTGCCCATGCTGCTTGATGTTGAAACTGCTGCCGAAACTGATCTTCCCGCCCGCCGGCGGCCGAAGCGCTGGCTGATGGCCTTCTTGACATTGCTGGTGGTGGTGGCAATTGCCGCCGGCATCTATGGCTGGCGACATTGGCAAGCGACCGGGCAACCGGAGATCCGCACCGCCGAGGTCGCTCTCGGCGACATCGAAAAATCGGTGACCGCGCTCGGCACGCTGCAGCCGAAAGATTATGTGGATGTTGGCGCCCAGGTGTCCGGGCAGCTCGACACCGTCCATGTGGAGATCGGCGATCTCGTCAAGAAGGATCAGCTTCTGGCGGAGATCGATCCCACGGTCATCGAAACGCGGGTGAGAACCGACAAGGCCAACCTGGACAATCTGCAGGCGCAGTTCGCCCAGCAGCAGGCCGAATTGAAGCTGGCGCGGCTGCAGCTCAAGCGCAACCAGGCGCTCTACAAATCCAAGGCGATCAGCCAGGATGCGCTGCAGACCACCGAAACCCAGGTCGCCGTCGGCGAGGCCAAGGCCGATGCGCTTTCCGCGCAGATCGCCGCGGCGCAAGCCACCTATGACGGTGAAATTGCCAATCTCGGCTACACCAAGATCTACGCGCCGATGGCCGGCACTATCGTCTCGCAGACGGCTCTCGAGGGTCAGACGCTGAATGCCAACCAGACGGCGCCGACAATTCTTCGCGTCGCCGATCTGCAGACGATGACGGTGAAGGCACAAGTTGCCGAAGCGGATGTGGTCAAGCTGACGCCGGGCATGCCGGTCTATTTCACCACCCTCGGCCTGCCGGAACGGCGCTGGCGGGCGACGGTGCGCCAGATCCTGCCGACACCGGAAACCGTCAATGACGTCGTGCTCTACAACGTGCTGGTCGACGTCGAAAACGATGACGGCGTGCTAATGACCAGCATGACGGCACAGGTGTTCTTCGTGCTGGGCGAGGCCAAGCAGGTACCACTCATCCCCATCGCCGCCCTCGGCAAGAAGCAGCCGGGCAGTGACGACGAATACCTGGTACGGGTCATGACCGCGAAGGGACCTGAGCCACGCGCAGTCAAGGTCGGCCTTATGGACCGAAAATCAGCACAGGTCGTCGACGGGATTGCCGCCGGCGATCGCGTGGTCCTCGAGGCGCCGGCCAACACCGCAAGCGGTTCGGACTCCAACCGGCCGTTCGGCATGGGTTTCCGCCTGTGACGCCGCTGACCCCCAAGCCGCAGGAGGCGCTGCTCGACCTCGCGCAGGTCAGCAAGACATACCGCAATGGCGAGGCGGTGATCCGGGCGCTGGACTCCGCCAGCCTGCGCGTCCATGCCGGCGAATTCGTCGCCATCATGGGGCAATCGGGCTCCGGCAAATCCACGCTGATGAACATCATCGGCTGCCTCGACCGGCCGACTGCCGGCAGCTATCGCGTGGCGGGCCGCGACGTCTCGCGCTTCACGCCGGATGAGCTGGCAGCGCTGCGGAGCCGCATGTTCGGCTTCGTGTTCCAGCGCTACAACCTGCTGAACACTGCCACGGCGGTGGAGAATGTGGAAATTCCCGGCGTCTATGCCGGGCGCAAGCGGCGCGATCGTCTGGCGCGGGCAGCAGCTCTGCTGAAGCGCCTGGGACTCGGCGATCGTGCTGACCACCGGCCGAGCGAGCTCTCCGGCGGCCAGCAGCAGCGCGTGTCGGTGGCGCGCGCGCTGATGAACGATGCGCAGATCATCCTGGCCGACGAGCCCACCGGCGCTCTCGACAGCAAGAGCGGCGAGGAACTGCTCGACCTTCTGCGGGAGCTGCATGCCGATGGCCGCACGATTGTGCTGATCACCCACGACCCCGCCATTGCCGCCCAGGCGGAGCGCGTCATCCAGATCCGCGATGGCAGCATCGTGTCCGACAGCGGCGCGGTCCTGCGCGCGCCGTCGGTTCGGCCGGCGCGAGCGACGTTGCCGGGCCGCCACAGTGCGCCGCTGGCCGATATCGCGGAGGCGACCAAGACGGCCTTCCGCTCCCTGCGCGCCAATCTCTTCCGCACCATGCTGACGCTGCTGGGCGTGGTCATCGGCGTTGCCGCCGTGGTGGTGATGCTGGCCATCGGCAATGGCAGCCAGCAGCAGGTGTTGGATCGCATTTCCGCCATGGGTACGAACCTCTTGATCGTCCGTCCGGGCGCGCCCGGCGTGCGCAGCAGCGGCGATACCGCCACGCTGGTACGGGAGGACGCCGACGCCATCGGCGAATTGCCGAATGTCGAGGCGGCGGTACCCGAGCGGAATACACGGGCAACCCTGCGGGTTGGCAATATCGACTATCAGACCAGCATCCTCGGCACAGCCGCCGACTACACGGCGACCCGCGAATGGGGGATGGCGTCCGGCGGATTCATCACCGATGACGATGTCCGGGGCTATGCGCCTGTTATCGTGCTTGGCCAGACCGTGGCGCGCAATCTCTACCCCAACGGCGAAGATCCGGTCGGCCGCTATGTCCTGGTGCGCAATGTGCCGATGCAAGTCATCGGCGTATTGGCGCCAAAGGGCGCCACGCCCTTCGGCAACGATCAGGACGATATCGCCGTCGTGCCGCTGACTACCGGCTTCGTGCAGCTCTTCGGCCGACAGTATCTCAGCACGGTTTCGGTCAAGGTAATGGACGCTGCGCAGATCGATCAAACGGAAGCGGCCATCGACGATCTCCTGAAAACGCGGCACCGCACCGTGGATTTCCAGGTGCGCAACACCGCCTCGATCCTGGCGACCGCGCAGGAAACCCAGGGCACGCTGACGCTGCTGCTGGCTTCCGTCGCCGCGGTATCGCTGCTGGTGGGCGGCATCGGCGTCATGAACATCATGCTGGTCAACGTCACAGAACGGCGGCGCGAGATCGGCATCCGCATGGCTACCGGCGCCCGCATGCGCGACATCCTGCTGCAGTTCAATACCGAGGCGTTGGTTGTCTGCGGGGTCGGAGGCTTGATCGGCGTAGCGCTCGGTTTCGGTCTCTCCGTGGCGGCGGGATGGCTCGGATTTCCGATCCAGCTCTCGCTGGGCCCGGCGCTGCTGGCTTTCACCTGCGCCTTCCTGACCGGTCTGCTGTTCGGCTTTCTGCCGGCGCGCAAGGCCGCTCGCCTCGATCCCGTCATTGCCCTTGCGTCAGAGTGATCTCAAAAACATGTCGTTAGTTCGCGTTGTCTCCAGCCTCGTTCTGGCGTCGCTGCTCGGCGGCTGTTCCATGGTGCCGGATTATGAACGCCCGGTCGCGCCGACGCCGACGGCATGGCCTGGCGCGGCCGCCGTCAGTCCGAGCGCGCAGCCGGTCTCAGCCAGCTGGTGGCAACGCTTTGGAAGTCCTGAGCTGGACTCCCTTATTGCCGAGGCGATGACCGCGAACCAGGACCTCGCCGCCGCGGTGGCCCGCATCGACCAGGCCCGGGCCAATGCCCGCATCGCCGGCGCGCCGCTTCTGCCGACAGTCGAGGGTTCAGGCTCGGGTGCGCGCCGCTACATCGATATCGACACGGTGACCCAACGGAACACCAGCTATCAAAGCGTGATCACCACCAGCTACGAGATCGACATCTGGGGCAAGAACGCGGCCGGACTTGAGGCTGCAGACGCGGCCGTCGATGCAAATATCTACGACCGCGATGCGATCCTGCTGGTGCTGCAAACTGACGTGGCCACGACCTATTTCAGCATCCTGGCGTTCCAGGAC
>DATKFM010000390.1:0-11649 GCA_035544395.1 Verrucomicrobiia bacterium | reverse complement strand
ACCGGCAGCGCCACGTAGCGCCAATATTGCCAGCTGCTGGCGCCAAGGATCGCCGAAGCCTCGCGCCATTCGCGCTTCAGACCGTCCAGCGCCGGCGCCAGGATCAGTACCATCAGGGGTATCTGGAAATAGAGATAGGCGAGTATAAGACCCCAGGTGCTGACGACGCGGAAGCCCGACCGGTAGAGACTGAAATCGAAGTAGTCGATGAACAGCTTCGTCACCAGGCCCTGGGGGCCAAGGGCCGCGAGGAAAGCGAAGGCCAGCGGCACGCCGGCGAAGTTCGACGCCACGCCGGAGAATGTCATGACCATGGACCGCAGCCAGCGCGGCAGGCCGCCCATGACGGCGGCATAGCACAGGAAGAAGCCGATGGCAGCGCCGAAGATGGCCGAGATGACGCTGACCTTGATGCTGATCCAATAGGCATTGAGGATCAGCGGCTGGGTCAGATTGATCAGATTGTTCAGCGTGAAATTGCCGTCGGCATCCTGGAAGCTGCCGACGAACAGAAATCCGGTCGGCAAGATCAGGAACAGGAGAGCAAAGACAAAGAACGGGGCAACGCCGATCCAGGCCCAGGAGAACTGTCCCAGCCGGGGCGGAGCGCCGGCGGGTGCTGCGAGGGCGATGTCGGATTGCTGGGCCATGGGAAGGACCGTTACGCCCGAACCCTACCCGCTGCAACGGCGGGGAAGGTCGGCATGCACAAAAGAGACGCGCCGTTCATCTGCCTGGACGGCGGACGGACGGCGCGACCCCAAACGATTGCAGCGGTTTACTTTACGTCCGCGCCGACGACGCTATCCCACTGCTTGGTGATGATCTCCTTCGCCTTGGCCTGCTGGTCCAGAGACGGGAACAGCGCCTTCTCGTAGTTTTCGGCCGGCGGCAGCTTGTCCAGCAGATCCTGCGGAACCTTGCCGTTCTTCACCAGGTCGTTGAACCGGATCGGATGGCAATAGCCCTTCAGCCACAGAAGCTGGCTTTCGTCGGAGTAGAGATGCTCCATCCACAGCTTGGCGGCATTCGGATGTGGAGCATAAGCGCTGATTGCCTGGATATAGACGCCGGCGACGATGCCGGTTTTCGGCACGATGGTCTCAACCTTGGGATTGCCGTTCAGCGTGTCGCGATCGGCCAGCGACAGGTAATCCCAGCGGATGGTGATGGGCGTGGTGCCCTGGGCGAGCGGCGCCGTGCCGCCGCCGACCGGAACGAAATTGCCGGCTTTGTTCAGGTCAGCAAAGAACTTCAATCCGGAATCGGCGGCCTTGTCCACATCGCCACCCGTGGCGGAGAGGCCGGCCGCAAAGACGGTCATGATCGACTGGTTGGACGTCCGCGGATCGCCCGACAGCGCAACCATGTTGGCATATTCCGGCTTCATCAGGTCAGGCCAATCCTGCGGCAGATTGGGAACCAGGTCCGCGTTCACTTCGAACGACAGCACGCCGTAGTAGTCGCCATACCAATAACCGTCCGGATCCTTCAGCCCATCCGGAATGCTGTCCCAGGTGGAGACCTTGTATGGCTGGAGCAATCCATCGGCTTTCGAGGTCGGTCCGAAGCCCAACCCCACATCGATCACGTCGGGCGCCTGTGGGCCCATATTGCCTTTGTTTGCTTTGATCGCCTCGATCTCGTCGCCGGAGCCGGCGTCAGGATTGAGTTCGTTCAGTTTCAGGCCGTACTTTGCATTGAAGCTTTCGATGACTGCGCCATAGCCGCACCAGTCATGGGGCACGGCGATGATCGTCAGCTCGCCTTCCTTCTTGGCGGCGGCGATCAGTTCATCGGATTGCGCCGAAGCATATCCCGTGGAAACCGCCATCGCCAGGGCGGACACGGAAACGACGCGTAGCCAGTTCGACCTCATAAGTACCTCCCAGTTGTTTTTAGCAGGGCGCAATCTAGGGGTGGAGTGTTACGGCTCTGCTGCGGATTTGTTACATACCGCCGATTGACTCTCTTGTGGGGCGCTTCCATTGTCAAGCGACCCCTGTCCCCGGAAAGATGCGCGACGCCCTTTTCCACCTCCGCCGAGACGGCAAATCCTCGCTGCAGATGCAGCTGCGGGAGATGCTGGTATCAGCAATTCTGCAAGGGCAGATCCCCGCCGGCAGCCCGCTGCCCTCCAGCCGCAAGCTGGCGGAAACGCTTGACGTAGCCCGCAATACCGTCGCCCTCGCCTACCAGGATCTGGTGGCCGAAGGCTTCCTGGTCGCCCATGAGCGACGCGGCTATTTCGTCAATGGCGAGATCCTGACCGGCAGCGTCCAGGCCGGACGCGCTTCCGGCCGCACGGCAACTTCGGAACGTGCCGCGAACGATATCGGACCGGACTGGCGGCATCGCTTCAAGGTGACGCCCACCGGCCAGAGGAACGTTGTGAAGCCCCGGGATTGGCAGACATTTCGCTATCCCTTTATCTACGGCCAGGTGGATCCCGCCCTGTTCCCGCTCAGCGAATGGCGGGAATGCTCGCGCCAGGCGCTCAGCGTCGATGCCGTGCGCGACTGGTGCACCGATCATTTCACCCTCGACGATTCCCTGTTGGTGGAGCAGATCCGTACCCGTCTGCTCCCGCGGCGCGGAGTGCGCGTGGCGCCGGACGAGATCCTGGTCACCGTCGGCGCCCAGCATGCGCTCTATCTGCTAGCGGCGTTGCTGGTCACCGGCGAGACCACGGTCGGCATTGAGGAGCCGGGCTATGCCGATGCGCGAAATATTTTCGCCCTGCGCACGTCGAAACTGCGGCCGCTACCACTGGATGCTAACGGAATTGTGATCGGCCCGGAACTCAAGGGCTGCGACTACGTCCATGTAACGCCGAGCCATCAGTTCCCGACCACGGTCAACATGCCGCTGGAACGGCGAGAGGCGCTGCTGGCACGGGCCAAGGCAGACGATTTCGTCCTCATCGAAGACGACTATGAAAGCGAGATCAACCATGTCGGACCGCCGCATCCGGCGCTTAAGTCGCTCGATGATAGCGGCCGGGTAATCTTCCTCGCCAGCCTGTCAAAGACGCTCGCTCCGGGCCTGCGCATGGGCTACATGGTCGGCCCCCGCGACCTGATCCGCGAAGCGCGCGCCTTGCGCCGCCTGATGCTGCGCCATCCGCCGGCCAACAATCAGCGCACAGTGGCGCTGTTCCTGGCCCGCGGTAATCACGACTCGCTGATGCGGCGGCTGTCCCATGCTTATCGCGAGCGCTGGCAGGTGATGCGCGACGCACTCGCCCTGCACTTGCCGCAATGCAAGGTCTGGCCGTCGATCGGTGGCACCGCCTATTGGGCCGAGGGGCCGAAAACGCTGGATGCCCGCGAGACCGAACGCCTCGCCGCGATCGAGGGCATCTTGATCGAACCCGGCGACGTGCATTTCATGGGCACGACCTGGCAGCCCTCAGCAAAAGGCAGGAAAGCGCCGAGCGAGGGCAATTTGATTGACGGCCTGCCGCGCAACTATTTCCGCCTCGGCTTTTCTTCGATCCCGGTCGACCGCATCGAGCCCGGCCTGAAGCTGCTGGGCGACATCATCCGCCGCCAGATCAAACGGTGATTGCGCCAAACCCGCGGCAGCGACCCGCCAATCGACTACGGACTGGAGGACGAAACGCTGTTTCCGGAGATGCTATTGCCGGAAACGCTGCTGGAGATCGTGCCCGACGACGTTGCCTTGCCGCTGGTGCCGCCCGTTGTCGTGCTGATGCTGACGCCATTGGCGTTCGTATTCGTGTCCGCCGTCGAAATCGACGCCGAGGTGCTCACCGATGTGGAGCAGGCGCCTTTGCACGATGCCCTGCCTTTGGTCGTAACCGTACCCTCGGCAATCGACGCTGTGCTCCTGGCGTGGCTGCGAACCCCATCCCCTTTGGCGAAAACCGGCGTCGATGCCATGAGCGTCAAAGCAGATACCGCCGCCATCCACACGATCATCTTGCGTTTCATTTCAATCTCCCGTTTGTCCCAGACTGCCTAGCCGGATCTATCGATAGTGCCCGACAGCACCCTCCGCTCTCCATGACAAATTTTCGCCCCACTGTATCGCTTCTGTACAGAGGGGCTGGACAGCGCGGACCGGACGCGGCATCACTCCGCCCCGATTCCTGACCTGAAATTCTAACCGGGAAGTCACCGATGGGTTCCACCGGCTTGCTCGCTTTCTGTGCCGCCTATGCCGTCGCCACCGCTTCGCCGGGTCCCGGGATCGCCGCCGTCCTGGCCCGCGTGCTAGGGCGTGGCCTGCGCGGCGTGCCCGCCTTCATCGCCGGCTTCGTGGTCGGCGATCTCTTCTGGTTCACCATTGCAGCCACCGGCCTCGCCTTGCTGGCCCAGACCTTCGCCATGGTCTTCGTCGCCATCAAGTATGCCGGCGCCGCCTACCTGCTCTACCTCGCCTGGAAGCTCTGGACCGCACCGGCGCAGCAGGCAGAGGTGGGGCTCGATCGCCGCAACGACGGTCGGGCGCGCCTGTTCCTTGGCGGCCTTGCGGTCACTCTGGGCAATCCGAAGGTGATCGTCTTCTTCCTGGCCCTGCTGCCGCTGGTGATCGATCTCGAGACTCTCAGCATCGTCGGCTTTGTCGAGATCGCCGCCCTGATCGTGGTGATCCTCAGTGTGGTGCTGACAGCCTATGCGCTGGCCGCCGCCAGTGCCCGCCGGCTGATTGCCAGCCCGCGCACCATGCGAGCGGTGAATCGCACCACCGGCACCGTCATGGCCGGCGCCGCCGTCGCCATCGTCGCGCGCTAAGCGCTACTTTCCGCCGAAGGGATAGGCGAATTGCCGCAGATATCCCGGCGGCACCGGATGGCCGCCGACGCCATAGCCGCTGGGCCATTTGTTCGGAAAGTAGTATGTGCCGAACAGCCGGTCGAGCCAGGGGAAGTTGGCGGCGAAATTGACATCGATCGCCTCCTTCTCGATGGCGTGATGCCAATGATGGAATTGCGGCGTCGCGATGATCTTCTTCAGCCAGCCGAAATCGATCCGCAGGTTGGCGTGGATCAGCGTCGAATGCAGATAGATATAGAGGATGTAGATCTTCAGCGCGATGTCGGCATAGCCCAGCGCATACATCGGGATCACCGTTAGGCCGCGCAGCGCCACCACCTCCACCAGATGCATGCGCGAACCGGCCAGCCAGTCCATTGCCTGGGCCGAGTGATGGACGGCGTGGAACTTCCAGAGGAATGGCAACCGGTGGAAGACCCGATGCACCCAATATTGCGTCAGGTCGGTCAGCACCATGATCTCGATGACCTGCAGCCAGATCGGCTGTGACGCCATGAAGGCGCGCAGATCAGTCCAGGTGGTGTGGGTCACCACCGCCGTTGCCGGCGCAAGCGAGAGAAACGTCAGCGACTGCACCAGCAGGCTATTGATCAGGAAATAGAGCAGGTCCTCGCGCCATTCGAAGCGGAACACCGGCTGTTCCGTCAGCCGGCCGAAGATCCGCTCCAGCGGGATGAACAACATACCCAGCAGCGTCAGATTGATCAGGAACCAGTCGAGACCGAGATAGTAGCCGGTGTCATAGCCGGCCTCGCTCTCCACCCGCGAGCCGCCCAGCAGCGTCGCCACCAGCACGGCAGTGACCGCGACCAGCCCCATGGTCCGGCGGCGGCGCAGGACCAGGTTTGACAGCGCGAGGACGAACGCGCCGATCAGCACCGCATGGAGCGCCAGCCGCACTTCGCCCATGCCGTAATAGTCCCGCAGCATGGGCATGGACAGCAGGCCCGGAAATTTCAGGAACAGCACCGCCGCCAGGCCGCCGAGCCCGAGCGCCAGCGCCAGCACGCCGCTGATCCAGCCCCTGCCGAAACCGCGCTCCTCGGCGCCCGCTTCCAATTCGGCGCGCAGCGCCTTCCGTACCTTGCCCATAACGAGGAATCCCCTGATCGCGCCCTGAAGTCCCGGCAACCTAGCCGGCTGTCATAATCCCTAAATGTTGAGAGAAACTAAAGGCGCCTGGCGCCAGGATTATGGGCCTTGGCGCGGTCCCGTCAGCCAAGCCGCGGCCACCGAGCAGGCGATGGCCAGCAGCATGAACGCCACGCCGGCCCAGGACAGCAGGTCCAGCCGGCCGGCGCTCACCAGCAGCCCACCGAGCGCCGCCCCCACCGCCTGCCCGACATAGATGCCGGAGGTATTGAGGGCAATGGATGCCGAGGCCAGCGGCGGAGCGATGCCCATGAGGCGCGCCTGCTGCAGCGAGTTGCCGGCGAAGGTGCCGAAGGCCCAGACCGCCATGGCCAGCATGGTCAGCGCCACCGACCCATGGCCCAGCGGCCACAGCGTCAAGCCTGCAGCCATGCACAGCATGAACACCAGGATCGCGCCGGCCACGCCGAGCCGGCCACTGATCCGCGCCGCGAGGCTGTTCCCGGTCACGCCCCAGAAACCGGCCCAGGCCAACAGCAGCGCGATCGTCGCGGGCGCCGCCGCAAGCGAATCCTTGAGCACCGGGGCAATGTAGGTGAAGAGGGCGAACTGACCGGAAAGGCTGGCCACTGTTACCAGCAGCACCAGTACCAGGACTGGGCTCAGGAACACGCCCTTCCACGACGCCAGCGACAGCCGCTGCACCCGCAGGCCGGGCGGCACGCCCCACCACACACCCGCCGCCGCAATCAGCGACAGCACCGCCAGTATTCCATAGGCTGCCCGCCAGCCCAGCGTCGCGCCGATCAGGCTGCCCATGGGCATGCCCAGCACATTGGCGATCGACCAGCCGAGGAAGATGAAAGTGATCCCGGCGCCGCGGCGCTCCGGCGGCAGCAGCAACCCCACCGTGGCCGCCGCCTGGGGCGTAAAGACACCCGCCGACAGCGTCGTTACCACCCTCACCGCCAGCAGCATCTCGTAATTCAGACTGAGGGCTGATAGCGCGTGTCCGACAACATACAGCAGCAGCGAGCCTACCAGCAGCAGGCGCCGATCCACCTCGCTGGTCACCGCGGCGATCAGAGGCGCGCTGATCCCAATAACGATGGCGCCGGCCCAGATCAGGCCGCCGCCCTTCGACACCGACACGCCGAGATCGCGCACAAGATCGTTCATCATCCCTGCGGGCAGCAGCACGCCGGTCCCGATGACAAAATTGCCCACCAGTAACGCCCAGAGGGCGCGGCGGTCGGAGACAGCAGATTGCGTTGGATTGGAATCGCGAGGGGACATGGGTGCTGGAACTTACTAGAGGAGCCGTACGCTGTCCCCTGCGGACTTCATGGCGCAGCCATGATCGGAATGCATGGCCGCCAGGCACTTGCAATGGAACGATACATTTGATACATTGGTACATAGATACCAACTGATGGGAACTGACATGACCAAACCGGCAAAGCGGGTCAGCGTGCAGCGGGTGCAAACCGGTATCCGGCTGGAGAAGCGGTTGCTGAAGGTGCTGAAGGGCCTGGCGGAGGCAAAGGACCTGACCCTCGGCGATCTGGTCGAGGGCATCGTCCTGCACTCGTTCGAGGGCAAGCAGCCTTTCAGCCGCGACAGCCTGAAGACCATCGCCGATCTCAGGAAGATCTACGGCCTCGACCTCGATGCCTCCTCCAGCCACCTGTTGTCGGAGAAATCGTCATGACCGACGCGGAATTCCTCGCCGCCCTGGAAAGCTGCGCGCTTCCCGAAGCCGAGTTCGATCATCACGGCCATCTGCGGGCCGCATGGCTGTATCTCCGCGCCGCCTCATTCCCGGATGCGCTGGCGCGCATGAGCGCCGCCCTCAAGCGCTACAGCGCCCATATGGGCAAACCTGACCGCTATCACGAGACCATCACAGTCGCCTATATGGCTCTAGTCAACGAGCGCATTCACGCCGGTGGCGCTCAGGACAGATGGTCCGGCTTCCAGCGGGACAATCCCGATCTCGCCGACAGGCGGTTGCTCACGCATTACTACCGTCCCGAAACCCTTGCCTCCGCCACCGCCCGAAACATCTTCGTTCTCGGCGAGTATCGCGAGCAGCCGTATGCCGTCGGAGATTCGCTTGACTCCTGGGCACGCCCATTGACCTCTGTCGATCAGCCCTAGTTCGCTCAAAGGAACCTGTCTCAATGGATTCGGCCGCTGGAATCTGTTGACGAAGGACCTGTTGTCGCGGACGCCATCCTGAAGCGATCGAGCTGCTGAAATTCGCACCGCCCACTTCCCGAATCCGCTTCGCCTCCTATGTATGAGAAACACAACAGGCGAAGGAGGCGGCAATGAATCGGCGCACGTTCCTCTTGCAGACGGCATCCCTGGCAATCCTGGCCGCCCTCGGCGGCCCGCTCGCGCGTGCGGCATCAGCGCATCATGGCTGGGGCTGGGCAACCGACGAGGAGTTCGAGCTGAGCGGCCATGTCACGGGGGTCAAGTTCGGCAATCCCCATGGGGAGTTGAGTCTCGACGTAAAAGGCGAGGCCTGGCTGGTGGAGATCGGCCAGCCCTGGCGCAACGAGCGGGCCGGCCTGACCGAGGATCTTCTGGCGGTCGGCACCAAGGTGACCGTGCATGGCCATCGCTCGGCAAACCGCGACGAGAAGCTGATGAAGGCGGAGCGGCTGGTCATCGCTGGCAAGGACTACAATCTCTACCCGGACCGCCAGTCCTGATGCCAGGCAGGCGGGCTTAGACAACCGCCATGCTGATGGAGTTTCTGGCCGGCCTTGAAGGCTCCGCCCTCGCGGCCGGCCTGCGTGGCTCGAAATGGGTCTATCCCCTGGTGAATGCCGGGCACATCGCCGGCATCGCCCTGCTGTTCGGCGCCATCGCCGGCTTCGACCTCCGGCTCATGGGCGCCTGGCCCCGAGTGCCGCAGGAGGCGCTGGCCAAGGTCCTGGTTCCCGTCGCGGGCACGGGCCTCTGCCTCGCCGCCGGTTTCGGCAGCCTGCTCTTCATCGTCAAGGCAACCGAGTACGCGGCCTCGTCCCTGTTCTTGGCGAAGATGGTTATGCTGGCGATCGGCCTCGCCAATCTGCTGGCCTACCGGTTGCTTTCGCGGCGTCTGGCGTGGTCGCATGGCAGCGCCGCCGCCCCTCCATCGCCCCTGCTGCTGCGTCTTTGTGGCGCGGTTTCGCTTGTCGTGTGGTTGTCCGTCCTCGTTCTCGGCAGGCTGGTCGGATATTTCTAAGGCGGCCTGCCTTGCTCCAACTGTCTGCGCTGATTTCTCGCCATGCGGAAAATGCCGGCGAACGCCGCGTGAAACATCGCGCAAATCCAAATGATTGGCAGACTGTTGCCGGTGACTTTCGTCACAGCCTCTGCTTCCAGGCTATCGCTTACTGAGGGAACGTCGCCCGAGCGCCAGACCGGCAGGCTGGGCGGCAATCAGACATGCCGTGCCGAATTGGTTCGCGCATGTGTTCAAGCAGTTAGAGAGTAAAATCCCAGAGGTAGGGCCTTCGAATGCTGAGCGGCCGGCAGATATTTCCCAAGATCCAGCAAGGCTGTAGCCACGCACCAGCGTTAGGAATAGAGTTTAGCGGGATCGAAGTTCCGTCGGTGAACCCACGGGGCTATTTGATGGGCACCCCTTCGACATTGCCGGCCGTTGGAAGCCAGGATATCGGCGGAGAGAAAACTCTGCAGCGCCGGCTGGCGGCTATCGTCTTCGCCGACGTCGCCGGTTACAGCCGGCTAATGCATGACGACGAAAGCGGCACCATCAACACCCTGAAGAAACACCTCAGCGAGCTGATCGAACCCGTCATCGCCGAACAGAGCGGGCGGCTGGTGAAGACCACGGGCGACGGCATCCTGATGGAATTTTCTTCCGCGGTATCCGCGGTCGTTGCGGCGATCGACATCCAGCGCGGCATGATGCTGCGCAACAGCCAGACGCCCGAAGACCGCCGCATCGAATTCCGCATCGGCATCAATCTATCGGAGATCGTTGTCGACGACGCCGACATCCTCGGCGATGGCGTCAATGTCGCGGCGCGGCTGGAGGGCCTCGCTGATGCCAACGGCATCTGCGTGTCCGACGAAATCCAACGCATCGTCCGCAACAAGATCGATGCCGACATCGAGAGTGTCGGCGAAGTAACGCTGAAGAACATGCCCAAGCCGATCAAGGTCTATCGCATCTCCTTGGAGGCTCAACACGCGAACGGCGCCGTCAAGAATCATAAGCCGCTGGCGAAAACTACGACGGCGGAACCGCTGCTGGCCGTACTGCCGTTCGCCAATCTGAGCCACGATCACGATCAGACCTACTTCAGCGATGGCGTCACCAACGACATCATCTCCAATCTCTCCCGCTTTCCCGAGATCGGCATTATCGCCAGCCATTCGGTGTTCGCCTACAAATCGCGGCCCACCGGAATCGCGACGGTTGCGGAAGATTTGGGCGTGCGCTATGTCGTCGAAGGCAATGTGCAGCGCTCGCAGAGCATCGTTCGAATCAATGTGCAGCTGATCGACGCCCATGCGGACCGCCAGCTCTGGAGCGACCGTTTCCAGGGCAATCCGAATGAAATCTTCGAAATGCAGGAGGAGATCACCCGCGCGATTGCGGCGCGCGTCGTCTCGCGCGTGGGCATCGCCGAACGCGGCCGCTCCTTGCGCAAAGCGCCGGACAACTTGGAGGCCTATGATTTCCTGCTGCGCGGCTTCCGCGTCTGGTATCTCTGGACGCTGGAAGCCAATCGCGAAGCGCAAGAGTTTTTCTCCAAGGCGCTTGCTCTCGACCCGAACTACGCCCGCGCGCATAGCGCCTATTCCTATTCCCTGCTCCAGGCCAGCATCGGCGGCTGGACGGCGACTCCCGACGCGCAACTGCGCGCCGCCCACAAGCACGCGCAGATCGCCGTCGCCCTCGCGCCTTTTGACTTCGATGCCTATGAGGAACTCGGCCTCACGAGTCTGTATATGCGGGAGTTCGACCGCAGCATCGACTGCTATCACCGGGCACTGAACCTCAACCCGAACAGCCCGGATCTGCTGGCCGACCTGGCAGACACGCTGGCGCATATGGGCCGCACCGCCGAGGCGTCGCAGATGATCGCGCAGGCCAAGCGTCTCAATCCCATTCATCCCGACTGGTACGACTGGGTGCTTGGCGTCGCCGCGTTCCATGACGGGCGCTACGAAGATGCCCTGGCGGCCTATTCGCGTTTCACCGATCCGCCGCCGCTGCTACGGCGCGACATCGTGGCCGTCAATGTCAGGCTCGGCCGGCTCGAAGAGGCGCGCAAACTGGCGCAGGGGATCGCCAGGGAGTGGCCGGAGTACCGGCTCGCCACGGAAAATCTGCGGCCTTTCAAGAATCCGGACCTGCTGCTCGGACTGATCTCCGACCTGCGGCTGGCCGGACTGCCGGATTGATGGGGGTGGGGATGAAAGGGCAGAAAGACAAGATAGAGGGGGACGCGACATGACCGACAAGTATCTTGACTACTTCGTGCATGGCTGGAGTCTTTATATGCGGTTCAACAGGGCCGCCAACGCCGAGGCCCGGGAAGAGTACAAGAATGCGATCGCGGAGAATCCCGCGTTCTGCCGCGGCTATGCCGACCTCGCCTATTCCATACTTCATGCCTGGATCTTCAATTGGGATAAGACGGTTACACTGCAGGCTGCAAAGGACGTGCTCGCGAAGGCGCCCGTGAGCTGCAAGGATGACTACTATTTTCGTTGGGTTAGC
>DATKFM010000389.1:0-5487 GCA_035544395.1 Verrucomicrobiia bacterium | reverse complement strand
CTTCATCTCGCGCATCAGCTTCGCCGGCGTGCCGGCCCAGAGCTCGCCGGTCTTCACGCGCTTGCCCGGCGTCAGCACGGCGCCGGCGGCCAGCATGGCGTTGGATTCGATCACGCAGCCATCCATCACCATCGCCTTCATCCCGACAAAGGCGCGGTTCTCCAGCAGGCAGCCATGGATGATGGCGAGATGGCCGACGGTCACTTCGTCGCCGATGATGGCGGCGTAGCCGAGCGCGCCGCGGCTCCCGTCCGGCTGGCCATTCACATGAATGACCGTGCCGTCCTGGATGTTGGTGCGCTTGCCGATCTTGATCAGATTGCCGTCGCCGCGCAGCGTGCAGCCAAACCAGACGCCGCTGCCTTCGCCGATCTCCACATCACCGATGACCGCCGCCGTGTGCGCAACGAACACGTCCGGCGCGATGCGCGGCTTGTAGTTGCCGAAGGAAAGGATGGCCGGCTTCACGGACGCACGCTGATCACGGGAACAGCGGTTCCTGCTCCAGCGCGGTGGTCTCGGCCATGCCGCACATCACATTCATGTTCTGCACCGCCTGGCCCGAGGCGCCTTTCACCAGATTGTCGATCGCCGACAACAGGATCGCCCGCCCGGGCACGCGATCGGCGAAGACATTCATTACGCAATGGTTGGATCCCCGCACATGGCGCGTCGCCGGCACCTGGCCGTTCGGCAGTATGCGGACGAAAGGTTCGTCGCGATACTTCGCCGCCAGCGTCTCCCGCAGACCTTCAGCGGTCGCGCCGTTGTTCAGCTTGACGTAGATAGTCGAGAGGATGCCCCGGCTCATCGGCATCAGATGCGGCGTAAAGTTGACGACCACCGGTGTCTTCGCGGCGGCGCTCAGCTCCTGCTCGATCTCCGCCACATGGCGGTGGCCGGCGATACCATAGGCATGGATGCCCTCGGTCACCTCGGCATAGAGGCTGCCCTGCTTTGCGTCACGCCCGGCGCCGCTGACGCCTGACTTGGCGTCGATGATGATGTCGCTGCTTTGGATTTCACCCGATGCCAGCAGCGGGATCAGCGGCAGCTCCGCCGAGGTGGGATAGCAGCCGGGATTGGCCACCAGCCGCGCCGACTTGATCGCCGGCCGCGCCAGTTCGGTGAGGCCATACACCGCCTCTTTCTGCAAGTCCGGCGCCTTGTGCTCCTGGCCGAACCACTGGGCATAGCTGGCAACATCGGCGAGCCGGAAATCGTTCGACAGGTCGACCACCTTCAGATCGCGCGGCAGCTTGGCGATGACCTCCTGGGTAGTGCCATGGGGCAGCGCGCAGAACACCATGTCGATCCCGGACCAGTCCGCCTCGTCGATCTTGATCAGCGCCGGCAGCTTCAGGTGGCCCAGATGGGGAAACACCTCGGCCAGGGGCTTGCCGGCCTGGCGGTCAGCGGTCAGCAGACGGATCTCCACCTGCGGATGGCGGGACAGCAGGCGCACCAGCTCGGCGCCCGTGTAGCCGCTCGCTCCCAGGATTCCGACCCGAATTCTGTTCGTACCCGCCATCTTCAGGACTTTCATAGAGGCCGCGCCGGAAGGCCCGGCGCTCAATAGTGTTTTCCGCGTTTTACAGCGGCCCTGTCAATGCGTAGTTGGACCCCGCGGCCGCCCTACTCGGTATCCAGATTATTGTAGGTCCCCGTGGCCGGATTGAACGCCATCAGGTGGCCGCTATGGATGTCGAAGTACCAGCCATGGACGCTGAGCTTGCCCGCCTCCTCCCGCTCCACGATCCAGGGGAATGTCCTGATGTTCTCCAGCGATACCTTGATGTTCTCCAACTCGCCGAATTTCTGGCGGCTCAGTTCGGAGTCATGGCTTTGGGCGTTGACGGCGGTACGGGCGCGTTCGGCGATGGCCATCCATGTGGCGATGAAGTCGCTGCCCATGGCGGCCGTTTCGGCCTCGTTCAGCAGGGCGCGGACGCCGCCGCAGGCGGCATGGCCCAGGACGATGATATGCTCGACCTGCAATGTTTTGACCGCGAACTCCAGGGCCGCGCTGGTGCCGTGGGAGCGGCTATCGGGCGCGTACGGTGGCACCAGGTTGGCCACGTTCCGGAGCATAAAGATCTCTCCTGGCCCGGCGCCGGTGATCAGCATGGGATCGACGCGCGCATCACAACAGCCGATCACCATCACCTTCGGCGACTGGCCGCGCCAGGCCAGCGCCTGAAACAGGGCCTGGTTCTTGACGTAGTAGTTGCGGCGGAAGTTCTTGAACCCGGTCAACAGGCGCTCGATCGTCGGCGACGGCATGGCGGTGGTCTACTCCATCCTGGTACTGCCAGTGCTTGCTACACGGCCTGCCAGCAATGTCAAAGGCCTAGACCCTCGGATTGATGCGGGCGAATGGCTGGTCCCGGCAATCGCCGGTAGCATTAACCATCTTTGCTGACGCGCCATTAACGCTGGCGGGCCTTTAATTACCGGGGATTCCCCAACCGCAACCGGAGCCCGGGCCGCGATGCAAAGGTGGCGCGCACACCCATGTCAGTGCTGGCGATTGCCGGACGACGGTCTGCGCCGGGCGCGCGGCTGGTGGCGCGACGACGGCGGCGCCAGCGCCGTGGAATTCGCTCTGGTCGCGCCGCTGCTGATCGGCCTGCTCCTGGGCGTGATCGAGTATGGCTCCCTGGCCATGGTGCAGATGCGGATGAACGACACGGCGCGGGATACGGCCCGCCGGCTTGCCGTCCGGGATCTGAAATCGGAAACCGAGGGCGAAAATTTTGCCATGGCGCGGCTCGCGGATTGGGACGCCAGATTTCGGGCGCAGGTGACGCTGCCCAAGTTCCCTGAACGGGACATCGCGGTCGTGATCAGGGTCTCCATGGAAGATGCCGCGATCATGAATCTCGTGAACTTCGGCATGGACGGCGAAATGATTGCCGAGGTTCATATGGTGATGGAGTGATGCGTATCGGCATCACGCTCCTGCCGCCGCGCGCGCTTGCATTTTTCCGGGACGAGACCGGCAGCGTCCTTCCGCTTGTCGGCTTATGCATGATGGTAATCTTCGTGGTCGGCGCCATCGTCATTGATCTCGGCTATCAGGAAGCGCTCCGCTCGCAGATGACAGCAGCGGCCGACGCGGCGGTCCTTGCCGCCGTGGTCGAGCTGCCGAGCAAATCGAGAGCAACTGATGCGGCAATGCGATACGCGGAGAAGAACATGCCGGAGGCGGCAAACGGCCATGTTCTCTTCAAGGACGGCATCGAGTTCGGCTACTGGGATTGGACACACCGCAGTTTCGACAGCGGCGGTAAGCCCTTCAACGCCGTGCGGGTGACTTTGCGGCGCAGCGCCGAGACCGGCAACGCCGCCCCGACATTTTTCCTGCAACTCTTCGGCGCCCAGGATGCCGAGGTGACGACCCAATCGCTGGCCGGCATTGTCGTCCCCTTGATCGAATACATCGGCGATCCCAGCATGCTCTCGGAGGCGGAGCAGAAGAAGATCGCGGAAATGCGCGAGGACATTGAGCGGGAGAACAAGGAGCGCATGTGGGACAATGTCAGCAAGCGCTATGACATCAGCAAGAAGATGACGCCGGAAGAGGTCGAGAAATTTCTGGTCGAGAATTACGGCCAGCCGGCGCTGTTGAAATAGATCCGGCCCGGCACTAGCGGCTCAATGCGCGGTGCGGTTACCCGGCCCTGACGACCTGCCTCAACGGGGATGCCATACACAATTTGGCCTCCGCCCGGGACCTGTCATTCGCGAATTACATAAGCTCCAGCGTGCCTTACGGGAATGTGGGGCCGGCGAATTTCGATCCGGCATACGATATGCTAATATTTCTTATTATTGGCATCGCGCCGGAGTACCCTACAGTCAGACAACAAACCGCTATCGCAGAAGCTGCACCGGGCCAGGGGTGCGCCGGCTGTATTGCAGTCCAGGGGGCGTGGCTTTGTGTCGTCAGTGACCGCGAGCAGATCCGGAATCCGGTTCGCCTCGCCGCATCGCGTTGCGAGAGTTGCTGCGGTCGTGGCGGCATTGGTCGCGCTTGCGGTTCTCGTCGGCTGGCTCGGCGACGTTGCGGCTCTCAAATCCGTTCTCCCCGGCTATGCGACGATGAAACCGAATACGGCGCTGGCAATCCTGCTGGCGGCGATCTCGCTCTGGCTGGTGACAAGCGGCGGCACTGACGACGCGCCGTCTGTCGCGCATCGGATTCCCGCCATCGCCGCGGCGCTGATCGCGGGACTTACATTGATCGAATATGCCGGCGGTCTCGATCTGGGGATCGATCAATTGCTGTTCACCGACAGCGATCCCCTGTCGCTACCACATCCTGGCCGCATGTCGGCGCCGACGGCGCTGTGTCTGGCGATGTTCGGTATCGCGATGTCATTACCCAGGCGTTCGGAGCCGTCGATCAACGCGGCATTCGGCGCGCTCTTCATGCTGGCGATCGTCATTTGCCTGCTGGCTTTCGTCGGATTTCTCTATGGCGCGCCGGCGCTCTATCGCCCCCGGCCCAACATGTCCATCGCCATCCACACGGCAGCAACGCTCCTCATCCTCATGATCGGCGCCACGGCGACGCGGCCGGATATCGGCTTTTACGGGCTGGTCAGTTCACCCTCTCCCGGCGGCATCATCGCCCGGCGCCTGCTGCCGGCGGTGATAGCCTTGCCGCTGGTCCTGGGGTGGTTCGTTCTTCGGGTGCATCGCAGCGAGCTGTTTGACGATTCGACCGCGTTCGGCCTGATTGCCTTTGTCAGCGCCGCGGCCCTGACCGCGGTCGTGTGGTTCACCTGTCAGCATCTGATGACCATCGACCGGGAGCGACAGGAGTCGGGCGCTGCGCTGCGCGCCACCGAAGCTGTGTTCACCAGCTTTGCCCAAAATGCGCCGGTCGCCATGTATATGAAGGACGTCAAGGGCGCCTATATCTTCCACAATCGCGAAGGCGAACGTATCTACGGTTTCCTCGACAGCGCGATGCGCGGCAAGACGGCGCGCGACGTCCATCCCGCAGACGAAGCAACCGAAATCGAGGCGCTGGATCGCCAGGTGATCGATTCCGGCAAGCCCATAACGGCCGAACGCCACAATGCCCGTGTTCCGGAATATGAATGGGTGTCGATCACGAAGTTTCCGGTGCGCGATCCCACTGGACATATCGTCGGCATCGGCGGCTTCGACATCGATATCACCAAGGAGAAGCGGGGCGACGCCGCGCTACGGGCGAGCGAGGAAAGCCTGCGCACCAGCGAGGCCCGCTACCGGCATGTGGTCGATCTGATCCACGAGGCGATCTGGATCCACCATGAGGGGAATATCCTGTTCGCCAATCCGGCCGCGGCCGACCTCTTTGGCGCGTCCACTGCGGACGCTTTGGTTGGAAAGTCGATCTTTTCCCTCTTGCATCCCGACGATAGAGAAGTGGCATTGGAGCGCACTCGGCTGATTACACTCGAGAAGCGAGCCGTACCCAGCGTGGAGATGCGG
>DATKFM010000388.1:0-23976 GCA_035544395.1 Verrucomicrobiia bacterium | reverse complement strand
CCTGGGCGCACCGGCGCCTTGCGCTCGGCCTGCGCGGCCGCTGGACCTTCGACGGATGCCGTTGTGGCGGTGATCTCGCTCATCGCCGGACCATCCTAAGTGCGGGACGTTCCGCCGCGGTTTCGCGCACCCCGCAGGCGCCCGCTTCATAAGAAAATATGTCACTTGGGGCTCAATCTGCCGAACTAAAGACGATGCCATTTACATTCGGATACATTGTAAATGAAGAGACACATATTACTTTGTATCACTTTGTAATCCTTCATTTTGCTTTAAGTCCTAGGGCCAATACTTGACCCCGACGCAGCAGTTGCGTCAACAGCGCGCCATAACGGCGCATTCACATCCAACTCACTTTTGAGGGAGAAACTCAATGTCGAGCATTCTGACGAACGTCGGGGCCATGGCGGCCCTGCAGACCCTCAACGCCACCAACAAGGCGTTGACCACCACCCAGAACCGCATCAGCTCTGGCATGCGCGTTGAAAGCGCCAAGGACAACTCGTCTTCGTGGTCCATCGCGACCACGATGCGTGGCGACGTTTCCGGCTTCAAGGCGATCGCCGACAACCTGGCTCTGTCCGAGTCCACGGTTTCGGTGGCCCGTGAAGCGTCCGAGACTGTTTCTGACCTGCTCACGCAGATCAAGTCCAAGGTCGTGTTGGCGAACAGTGACAGCGTGGATACGTCCAAGATCCAGGACGACATCGATCAGCTCGTCGATCAGATCACGAACGTTGTGGGCTCTGCCCAGTTCAACGGCGTGAACCTGGTCGATAGCGCCGGATCGGTGGATTTCCTGGCGTCTCTTGACCGTAGCGGCGCGACCGTCACGGTGTCCAACATCACGTTCAACGAGCAGGACCTGCGCACCGCTGCCGGCGGCGGCCTCGCTGCGATCACCTCAATCGATGTGACCACTGCTGCCGGCGCTGCCGCTGCCGTGGCCACAATCGAGACGGCGGTCGGCGTTGCCGTTGACGCTGCGGCGTCGTTCGGCGCCGTTCAGGGCCGCGTGTCGATCCAGCGGGATTTCGTTTCGGCCATGGCCGATGCGATGACCGCGGGCGTCGGCAGCTTGGTCGATGCAAACATGGAGGAAGAGGCCGCTCGCCTGACGGCCCTGCAGACGCAGCAGCAGCTGGGCATCCAAGGCCTCAGCATTGCAAACGCCGCGCCGCAGAACATCTTGGCGCTGTTCCGGTAAGAGCAGCTAACGAGAGTCGAGGCAACCTGAGGGGGCTGGGCGGTCTAGAAGCCGCCCGGCCCTTCCAGGGACAGGCTCCGGAAACCTGCGCATTACAACAACAAGGTCGAAAAGACCGACCGCACACTCCGGCTTACCTCCGCCTCTCGGCATGAACGGCAGAACGACGTCATAGCCAGGAGTAGATCATGAGTGTCCACAAGTACCAGTCGGCCCATGTCCAAACGGCATCGCCGCTGTCAGTCGAAGTGATGGCTTTCAACCGCGTGACCTCGGCGCTGGAACAATGCGCCCGGGACGCCGCATCGCGAACCGCAGACGCCACCCAGCGCATCGAGCGCCATGTCCGCCTCTGCGACGCGGTCTATCAGAATTCCCGCCTTTGGATCACGATCCTCGACGACCTCATCAGCCCGGACAACCGGCTGCCGCAGGATCTGAGGCAGCGCCTCGCCTCGCTCGGCGCGACCTCGATGACCCACGGCCGCAAGGTCCTTGCCGGCCAGGCGACGGTCCAGCTCCTCGTCGATATCAACCGCGCGATCATCGGCGGTCTGTCCCAGGCCCGCGAAGGAAAGCGCCCCGCCGCAGCCAATCAGCAGGAGGCCGCCTATGCTAGCAGTCAAGCTTAAGCCGGGCGAACGCCTGGTCGTGAACGGCGCCGTTCTCTGCAACGGCAAGTCGCGCAACACGCTGTATTTCGCCAACACCGCGTCGATCCTGCGCGAAAAGGATGTGATGCAGATCGAGGAGGCGACGTCGCCGGTGGCCCGCGCCTACTACCTCATTCAGCTCATGATGCTGAACGCCGACGATCTCAACATGTATCAGCCGACCTACGAGAAGCTGATGACCGAGCTGGTGCGCGCCTTCAGCAACCCCGCCATGAAGCAGAAGCTCGCCGAATCAGGCCAGTGGGTGTTGAGCGGCGACTATTACAAGGCATTGGTCGCGTTGCGTCCGGTACGCGACTACGAAGCAGCGCTGTTGAGCCGGACCAACATGCAATCGGCAGCGCCAATAAAAGAGGAGAGGTTGGAATGAGTGATATCGTAGAAGGCATCGGGCTTTCGCCCGGGCAAAGGAGCGTCGAATCGGGACAGCATCTTTCCAAGGCCCGAGAAAAAGCTCCGGCCCCCGAAGCGAAGGCCGAGGATCATCAGGAGGTCCTGTCCGGGCCGCAGGTTGCCGCCGTCGGACTCAATCAGTCGGCGGCGAGCTATCAGATCCACCTGGATTCCAGGACCATGCGCACGATCACCGAGGTCATCGACAAGGCCACGGGCGACGTGCGCTTTTCGATTCCCGCAGGCTATCGCCGGGATCAGTCAGCGGCTGGCGGCAGGCGCTCATGATTGCCAGCGTTGCAGGGGCCGCTTCCAGTTCGGCCGTCCAGGGCTATCGGCTGATCGAGAAGACACTCGACCGGCAGATGGAGAGCTTTGAGAAGAGCCCGGCGGTCAAGCGGGAGATCGAGTACGTCCGCGACAAGCTGAAAAACACCGATTCCGCCGGAGAACTGGTCGGCGATTATCGGGTGATGCGGTTCGTGATGTCCGCCTTCGGGTTGGATTCCCAGGTCAACGCCAAGGCCCTGATCAAGCGCGTGCTCGAGGAGGGCTGGCGCGACAGCTCGGCCATGGCCAACAAGCTGGTGGATCCCCGCTACAAGGAGATGGCCAAGGCCTTCGACTTCAAGGAGAGCGGCTCGCTCAAGGTCAAGTCGAAAGCCCTGGCCGACTCGCTGGTCGATCGCTTCGTCACCAACGAGTTCGAGAAAGCCGCCGGCGAGAGCAATCCGGCGCTGCGCTACGCGCTTTATTTCAAACGCAAGGCGTCGAGCATCACCAGTTGGTACCAAGTGCTGGGCGACAGGCCGCTGTTCGAAGTCGTGCGCACGGTGCTAGGCGTGCAGACCCTGGGTCCCGCGACCGACATCGACAAGCAGGCGAAGTTCCTGGAGGAGCGCATCGGCCTGAGCAATCTGAAGAAGCCTGAATTCGCCAAGCGCTTCGTCGACCGCTATCTCAGCGCGTATGATTCGCGCAACAGTACGGCAAGCCTGTCAGCTGCGTCACAGATCCTCGTCAGCGGGGCGAATAGCCTGAATACCGGCGGCACGGGCTTTGCCGCGCAGACGACCTTCGCGCTGCTGGGAATCAGGTAGCTTCGACCGTGGCTGGGGCGCGCTCCGGCGCCCCGGCGACTATTGCGCGGCGGGCTGCGCAGCCGGCGCTTCGGGCGCTGCGGCGATCTCTTCCGTCGGGTCAGGCTGCATGGCCATGGCGACCGTGATCGCCTGGGCCTTCAGCGGATCCATCTGCGCCAGGATTGGCGCCAGGCGCCGTTCGCCCATCCGTGTCACTACCTCGAGAAGGACCTCGCCGTCCATTTTCTCAAGGATGCGCGCCGCCTCTTCAGGCTTCATCGCTTCATATATCTTTACGAGGCGGCGGTATTTCATGCTGCCGGCATCCTGGCCGCCACCGGTGAGTTTCTCGATATCCGACTTCAGCTTCTGCTGCTCGCCGACTTTGGTGGAGATCTGCTGCTGCACGGCTTCCAACATCGCGGCACGGTCGGCAAGATCCTTCTCCCGCTGATCGAGTTCGGTGCGGCGCTTCGCCAGTTGCTGCAGCAGCTCGTAGTCGGCCTTGGTCATGGTCTGGGGATCGAAGGGCTCATCGGCGGCAGCAGGCGCCGGCTCGATGGCCGCTTGTTCGACGGGTTCTGCAGATTTCGCGGCTGGCGTCTCCACGCTCACGGGCTCGGCCGATGCCGCCGTCCCCTGGCTGGCGCCTTCGGGTTTGGTCTCTTCCGCGCTCGCCATCTGCTCGGCGGTCTGCCAGACCAGGCCGACACGGATTGGCAGGATGGCAATCAGCAACAGGACGATGGCGGGCAGGACCCGCGCCGCGCTCCGGCTCTTGGCACCCATGGCTTATCCCTTCCGTAGATTGCGCATGACGGACATCAGTTCATCCGCGGCCGCGCGATGGCGGACGGGCTCCTGTTGTCCCGGCCGCGGCGCCGAAGCGCGGACCATCAGAGGCTGGCCATCCGCCGGCCTTACCTGGTTCATCTCCAGGCGCTCGGCCAGCGTATCGGCGCGGAGCATAGCCTTCGGCTTTCTTGCTGTGGGCTTCGGCGCGGCTTGCTGGGTCGCCGGCTTGACTTGCTGCTGCACCGCCGGACGCGCGGCTTCCACCGGGCGTGCCGAGGTCTGCTGCGGCTGAGGAGCGGGACGAGCCGCGGTCTGCTGGGGCTGCGGCGCGGGCCGCACAGGAGCCGGCGCTTGCACCGGGGCTTCGGCGATTTCCGGCGCGTCCGTCGATTCCCGCAGCGCGCTGACTGTCACCGAGGCTGTCAGCAATGCGCCATCCAGGCGGCCGAGAATCGCCGCAAGTTCCGACTGATTGGACTGCAGCTTTCGCAGCTTCCTGTTCAGGATCACCGCATAGACGATGGTGATGACCAGGAGAACGGAAATGGCCCCGTTCAGCGCGATGTTGAAGAAATCGCCCATAGTACTCTCCTACTCCAGACGGCCGTCGATGCGCACGACCACGCGGTCGTCATGGCGGCCCATCGATCCGAAGAACACGGCGGATTGCCCCGTATGCAGCCGGATCGGTTCATTAGCGGTGATATCCAGCGGCAGCACCGAGCCGACCTGCCAGTTGATGACGTCGCTCAGCGGTACCATCGGCTCGTCGAGTATCGCCGTGACGCGCAAGTGAGAGACCAGCAATTCCTGGGTGAGATGCTGCTCCCAAAGCTGGTCGCGGCCGAACTTGTCGCCGGCATATTGCTGCCGCAGCACGTCCTTGTAAGGCTCCAGCGACGCATGGGGGATGAGCAGATCGATGCTCCCCTTGCGGTCACCGATGGTGATGGTGATTGTGGTGGCCAGCAGGCCATCCTTCTCCCGCACGGCGGTGAGGAAGCGCGGATTGGTCTCGGTCCGGTCCATCTTCAGGTTGAATTCGGCGATCGGCTGAAATGACGCGCCGATCTCGTTCATGATCATGCGGATCATGCGCTCGGTCAGGATGCGCTCCGTGGCCGTGAAGGGCCTGCCGGCAATCTCCACGACGGGCTGACGGCTCTTGAGAAGGAGATCGACGGTGAGCTGCACCAAATCGCCCTGCGAGACCAGCAGCACCGGCGCGCCCGTGACCTCGAATCGCGCGATGTAGAACGTGTAAGGCGGCTTGTTCTCGCGCAGATAGGTGCTGAAGCGCATGTCGCGCATCGCCTTGGTGGCGACGCTGACCTTGTCGTCGGCATACTTGCGCAATGTGGCCTGCAAGGCGCGAGCAACGCGCTCGAGGCCGATCTCCATCATCGGCAAGCGTTCGCCGGTCACCGGCGCTTCGGCCGCTGCTGCTTCTGTCGTGGAGGCGGCCAAGGGTTCCATGGCTTTTTCCGCTATTTTGGCACTCATTGGAGGATAATTGTCCTGAACAGCACGGCGCGTGTGGAGTGCGGCGAAAGGTCGTTGACGCGCTTGAGCAACTCTTCGCGCACATGATGCAGGCCGGCGGTGTCTTTGATGTCGGCCGGCGTCAATTCCATGAGATAGACCTGGAGCGTGTCGATCAGGCGAGGCTCGATCGTCTTGACGCTCTCTTCGTAGTCCTGGGAGGTCAGATCGAGAACGGCGGCGAGCTTCAGGTACGGCCCTTGGCCGCCCTCCAGCCGTACGACCATTTCGGGCAATTCATGAAAGGCCGGGGCCTCGCCATTGTCGGGCACGCCATGCTCGCCTTCGGCCAGGGCTTCGCCTTCAACAGCGCCGCCGAGCAGGCCGAGAAAGTAGGCGCCGCCCGCGCCGCCACCGCCCAGCAGAAGCAAGCCCGCCGCAACAAGGATTAACAGCTTCTTCCGGCTTTTCTTGGGAGCGGCTTCGGCTTCCGGGGTCTCGGCTTCACTCATTCGCTATCTCCCATGCGGCCAGCGCAGTGCGGGGCGGGCCCCTAAGGGCCTTGAGAGCCTCGCAAAACAACCGAAACCGCCGCTTTACCCGCCAAACCTAGATTGCTCCTGGCGGCGACGTGAACGGATACACAGGCCGCATTAAACGTGGGTTTCCGAGGAATTTCCGGGCGCAAACGTGGGCAATCTGCTGAACAACCTTCGCGGTTTCTCGACGGCCAGGCTGCTTGCACTGGGCGGTGTTGCCATCGCCATGATGCTGGCCTTCGGCTTCGTCGCGAATCAGCTCATCACGCCGCCTTACGCGCCGCTGTTCACCGGCATCGAGCCGGAAGCGGCCGGCGCCATCATCGCCCGCCTGGATCAGATGGGCGTGCCCTACACCGTCCAGGGTGACAGCGTGATCCTGGTGCCATCGGATCAGGTGGCGCGCACGCGCATGACTCTCGCCGGCGAAGGGCTGCCGAACGGCGGACCGGTCGGCTATGAGCTTCTCGAACAGGATCAGGGTTTGGGACTGACGCGCTTCCAGGAAGACATGCGCTATGTCCGCGCGCTCGAAGGCGAGCTGGCGCGGTCGGTGGGCACACTGAACGGCGTGGGTAATGCGCGGGTCCATCTCGTGCTGCCCAAGCGCGAGCCTTTCTCCCGCGACACGCCGACACCAACGGCTTCCGTGCTGATCGTCATGCGTGGCGCGGCTTCGCTCGATCGCGAGCAGGTGATGGCCGTGCAATATCTCGTTTCCCAGGCCGTGCCGCGGATGAAGCCGCAATCGGTCTCCGTGATCGATCAGCAGGGCAATCTTCTCGCCGGTGCCGCCGACAATGGTCCGGACGCCGTGGCCAGCAAAGCCAGCGATGCGCGCGCGGATTTCGAAGCCCGGATGGAACGCTCGATCGAAGACTTGCTGGAGCCGCACCTTGGCCCTGGCAAGGTGCGCGTCAGCGTCACCGCCGATCTGGATTTCGACCGCATCGTCGAACGGCAGGAGATCTTCGATCCCGAGGGCCAGGTCGTGCGTTCGACCCAGACCTCGAGCGAAACCTCCAGCTCCAGCGACGATGGCGCGGGCGCCACGGTGGGCGTCTCCAACAATGTGCCGCAGGACGGCAGCCCGACGCCGACCGACGCCAGCAGCAGCAGCGACAGTTCGCAGCAGAAGAACGAGACCGTCAATTACGAGATCTCCTCCAAGAAGCTCGAGACCATTCGCGAAAGCGGCGCCGTGAAGAAGGTGTCTGTTGCTGTGATGGTCGACGGGCTAATGACGCCCGACGCCAACGGCACGCCCGTCTATGAGCCGCGCAAGCCGGAAGAGCTGGCCGAGATCGGCCGCGCCATCAAGGCCGCCATCGGCTTCGACGAGGCCCGCGGCGACAAGGTGGAGGTGGTGAACCTGCCCTTCGCCGGCGCCGCCATCGTCGAGCAGGAAATCGCCGACGGCGGCATCATGGATTTCCTCGGCCGCAACGCGATGACCCTTGTGCAATGGGTCATTCTCTCGGTCATCGCGCTGATCATGATGCTGTTCGTCGTGCGGCCGTTGATCACGAACCTGTTCAAAGCGCCGGAACTTGGCGATTCGAACATGCAGCCGGCTTTGCCGCCGGGCGGAGGCATGACCGACAACGGCCAGGGTTCATTCGCAATGGCCGGCGGCGCGCTCCCCATGGGCAACAGCAGCGTCGCCGAGCCGTTCCGTCAGATCACCGAGATCGTCGGCAATCAGCCCGATGATGCGGCCGGCGTTATCAGGAATTGGATTTCCGAGGGCAACTCATGAGCCAGGTCAGAGGCAATTCGTCGCGCGGCCGCTTTGTTTTTGACCGCGTCTTCGCCGAGCGGCCGTTGAATAGCGGCCTGCTGGCCTCCGCTTCGCCGGAAGAGAGCCAGTCGGCAGCGACCAATACCGCGGCGATGCTTGAGCGCGCGCGCCGCGAGGGTTTCGAGCAGGGTCTGGTCCATGGCCGCGATGCCGCCTTCAAGGAAGCGATCGCCGCCGCCCAGCAGTCCATCGAGACCAAGGCCGCGGAGACTTTGGGCGCCATCGAAACGCAGATCGGCGAGATGCTGAACTTGCAGAGCCAGGTCTTCACGTCGCTCGTCGGCGACGGCGAGCGCCTGCTGCAGACCATGGTGCAGCGCATGATGCCCGAATTGGCGCGCCGCGGCGAGATCGACGAGATCGTCGGCGTCATCCGCCTGGGCATGACGATCGCCTGCAACGATCCGGTGCTGGAGGTACGTGTAGCGCCCAGTCTCGTCGACCGGGTCAAGTTCTTGAGTGAGCGTGCCGCCAAGGGGGCGAATTTCAGCGGCCGTATCGATATCGAGGCGGATCCCGATCTGGCGCCCGGCGCCACCCGCGTGCGGTGGACCCACGGTTCTGCTGCCCGCGATCCCCAGGCTACCCTGGCGACGATCCAGGGCATCCTCAATTCCCATTTCGGACTCGAGGCGGCGTTCGCCGATATGGCGGCGCCCGCGGCGAAGGCCGGCGATCAGAAAGATCAGTAAGGAGAGATGACGTGAGCAATGTTGAAGTTGTCGGCGCGCAGGTAGACCTGCCGAACGTCAATGAGGCGATAGCCAGCGGCAGCAGCCTGGAGCCGATGAAATCCGTCGACCGCAGCATCGGCAGCGATCTGTCGGTGGTCCAGGACATCGCGGTGCGGGTCTCCGTCGTGCTGGGGACCACCGATCTGCCGGTGCGGCAACTCCTGAAACTCGGCCGCGGCGCGGTGGTGGAACTCAATCGTCGCGTCGGCGATCCCGTCGATGTCTACATCAACGACCGGCTGGTGGCGCGCGGCGAGATGATCCGCCTGGGCGACAAGCTGGGCGTGACCATGACCGAAATCTGCAAGTCGGACTAGCGGCGCCCTCCCCCGTTTCGCCGCAGAATGCAGCGAGCGCCCGTCAAAATGACGATTTCTCCCACAATTACGAAATCCCTCAATCCGCTCGCCGCCCTGGCAGTGGGCGCGGCGCTCTTTGCGTTGCCGGCGTTCGCCCATGCCGAGTCGCTGACGCTCGATCTCGGCGAGCCGACTGTGACCGGCCGCATCGTCCAGATGGTGCTGCTGCTCACAGTGCTGAGCCTGGCGCCGTCGATCCTGCTGATGGTCACCTCGTTCACCAGAATCGTCGTTGTGCTATCCCTGCTGCGCTCCGCGTTGGGCCTGCAGCAATCGCCGCCGAATGCGGTGCTGATCGGCCTCGCCATGTTCCTCACCGCCTTCGTCATGGCGCCGACCTTCGATGCCGTCTGGCGCGAAGGCGTGCAGCCGATGATGGACGGCACCATCACCGAGGAAGAAGGCATGATCCGCGCCGCTGAGCCGATCAAGGCCTTCATGGAACAGCATGTACGGGAAAAAGACCTGGAACTCTTCATCGACATGGCCAATGAGCAGCCGGCCGGCAGCGAAGACCAGGCGACCATCCTGACCGACCCCGAGCCCGATGCGGCACCGGAAGCCGAGATCTCGCTGCGGACGCTGATACCGGCCTATATGCTGTCGGAACTCCGCCGCGCCTTCGAGATCGGCTTCCTGCTCTTCCTGCCGTTCCTGATCATCGATCTGGTGATCGCCGCGATCCTCACCTCCATGGGCATGATGATGCTGCCGCCGCTGGTGGTATCCCTGCCTTTCAAATTGATCTTCTTCGTGCTGGTGGATGGCTGGTGGCTGGTGGCCGGCAGCCTGGTCCGCAGCTACGCGACATGAATGGTGCCCCATGGAAGCCATGAGCCTGATCCGCGCCGTCGCCGCCCTTGTCCTCGTTCTGGGATTGATCGGTGCCGCCGCCTGGGCCGCAAAGCGCTACGGCGCGGCTCGCTTCGGCGGGCTGGTACGCAGCAAGAATCCGCGACTCAAGATCATCGAAACTCTATCGATCGATGCCCGCACCAAGCTGGTTCTGGTTCGGCAGGACGCACAAGAACACCTGCTGGTCATCGGCGGCGGCCAAGCCACTACTGTCAGCCACGGCCCTGCGCCGCAGCCGGATAGCCCGGCATGACCGAGGCGCCCGTTCCCAAGATTGCCGTCGCTCTGGAGTATGAATTCGGCAATCGCAGTGCGCCGAAGATCGTTGCCACCGGCAAGGGCAAGATCGCCGAGCGCATTCTCGAGCTCGCCGCCCTGCATGGCGTCCCCACCCGGCAGGACAGTGGGCTCGCCAAGATGCTGTCAGTGGTGGATTTGGAATCGGAAATCCCGCCGGAAGCCATGCTGGCAGTTGCGGAGATCATGGCGCAGATCTTCATCATGAACCGGCGCATGGCAGAGCAGCCCTACGGCATGCGGCCGGCGCCATGATCGATCCGATCCTGCCCGCGAGCGTTCTTCAGGCCCTCACCAGCAAGGCCGAGCGGCCGCCGATCACGATCTCTGTTGTTTCCCTGCCGAAGGCGCTGACAGCGCCCGTTCAGCCGCGCGAAATCGGCGGGACCGTCAAGCAGGCCTCGGCTGATGGCAACGCCGTGCTCCACACTGCGGCCGGCGATATCGCTATCAAGACGCCTGTTGTGCTCGCGCCGGGCCGTACTGCAACACTACTGCTGACGCCGACATCCGCCGGCCTCGCCGCTGCTTTAGAGATCAACGGCCCTGCCCCGCCGCCCGTGCAGGCGCTCGAGTTGCCTCAGGGCGTAGCGCCAAGTCCCTCGGCTCCAACAGGCAATACCGGTGTCGGCAGCGCTCAGGTGCAATCGACGCCAGTCCGGCCAAATACGCCTGCACCTCAAGCCACCGGCCGCCCGAGCGGCGAGCAGACTTCACCGCCGGCTGTTCCTTCGCGCAACGCTCCGGGTGCGCAGCCTTTGCCGCCGCGCGCGGCACCGATTTCCACCGGCGAACAGCCTCTCCAGAATGCAGCGGCTCCGCTGCCCCATGGGTTCACGCCGGCACCAGCGCCACGAGTGCAGATCAATCCAGGCCTGCGTGATGCAGCCCTGCTTCTCAGCCAGCTCGCTGCGCAGCTCCTCGATCAACCACTGGCGCCGGCAGCATCCACAATGACGCTGCCGGAAGCAGCAGAGGGAAAAACCGTACCGGCGCCTGCAACGACAGCCACAGCGCCGCAGATCGCAATTCCAAACGCCGATAGCCGGCCACTGTCGGCCGATCCCGCCAGTCTGCTGATCGGCCTCACCGCCGCGCTCAAGCGTCCGCCGTCGCGCGCGGACGATGAAATTCGGAGTCGCAGTACCGGTAATGACGACACCGCTGGATCCGGTGCTTCCGTCTACCGCGGCTCCGGCAAGCCATCAGAGGTTTCGGAGAACGTGTCTTGGCGGCAATTCCAGGTCATGGATGAGAGCCGCATCGTTCCGGTGTTTCTCGGGCGGCATCCGCCGGATGAAAATCCGGAACAATCGACGGACCAATCGGCGGACAGGGAGCCGCCGGCACGATTTACCGTGCGCTTCGATCTCGAACATGCCGGATCGGTCCGCATCGACAGCGTCTATCGCGAGCGCCGGCTTGATATGCTGCTGACCCTGGAAGCCGCCCCCGACAAGGAGATGCAGGCGGTCCTCCGCGAGCGCCTGGCGGCGCTAAGTGACGAATTCGGTCTGTCGATATCCCTGAGGATCGGCGGCGCGAAAACGGCCGCCCGGTAGTGCCGCTATTTGCCCCGCGTCATCCGCTGGGCGATCTCATCGAGCCGCGTACCGTCCCGACGTTTCTCCTCCGCCTCGATCTCCAGCCGCTGGCGCTCGCGCACGAATTCCATCTTTTTGCACTCACCGAAGGCGTCCAGCAATTCATCCCGTGACAGCGCCAACTTCTTTTCAAGGTTCGGCAACTGCGAGATGATGCGCTGCCGCTGCAGGCTCAGGCTGCGCAGATAGGTGCCGGCCGCAAAGCCGAAATCATCGCCAAATGACGCCTGCTCCTCGGCCGAAGCCAAATCCGAAAGCTGCTGATTGGCTTCGTCCAACTGGGCGGTCGCGGTGTTGACGGCCTGGCTGGCGGTATCGCGCTGAGCACGGGCCGCCTTGAGAAGGGTTTCGAAGGTATTCGCCATGGGCTGCTCTCAGGTTTTCTAATTGCCGATATCGTCATCGTGGCTCGAGGCGTCTGCGTCGTCCTCGAGGCGTGGCAGCAGGATCGTTGCCGCGATCCGGTGCGGATCCAGCGTCACGGCAAAACCGATGCCGCTGTGGCGCGCGATCTGCCCGGCCAAATAGGGATGGATCGTCTGCTCGTCCAGATAGGCAATACGCACGTCGCTCTGAAGCGTCCGGCATTTGGCAGCCGACAGCGGTATCAGCCGCCCCGACCCCACCACCTGGAATTCCGAGGGATTGCGTTCATCTTCGCCCGCCGGGCGTACGGCGATCGTGCCGCGCATGCCCAGGCACTCAGCGACAACGAGCACGCCATTCAGCAATACCCGCGCGGCCGCCCGGTCCACTTCATGACCTTTCGCCATGCCGGATGTCAGGTCCCAATCCACCGTCACCTGGCTGCCGGCAAAGAAGGCGACAGTCATGGCGCGAAGCTCACGGATGCCGATGGGCGTGGAGTCGTCATCGGAGCCGTAGGCGAGGCGGAAGAACATCATGCGGTCGAAGATGCTGGCGCAGTCGCCGTCCAGGCGGCGCGTCGCATCCGCCATGCCGCCGGCGCGCGAGGCGCCGCTGTCGGACATGGAACGGATCGTCTCGACGCCGTTCGCCATCGCTCCCAGGGGGCCGATCAGGCTTTGGCAGACGCGGGAGCTGATGAGTTCGGCTAGCTTCAGACGTTCGCTTGCGGCCGCCGCGCCGCCGTCACTCGAATTGTACATCACTGACTGCTTCCGTTTATTGCTGTTGCTTAGTCAATTGATTGGATGAGGCTCATCAGGCGCTCCGTATAATCGCCAAGGGTCGCGATCATGAAGGGGAGCATTAGAACGCTGCCGACCGCGACAGCCACGATTTTCGGCACGAAGACGAGCGTGCTTTCTTGGATTTGCGTCAAGGCTTGTAGAAAGCCGATGCCGAGGCCGACGATCAAAGCGATTGCCAGGGCCGGCCCCGAAACCATCAGCGCGACCCACATCCCATCGCGCGTGATCTCGATGATGTCTGCTTCTGTCATATTTTCTGCTCGGGTTCATTCTGAACTGTTCATTTGTGCGCACTACGACGGTCAGATCGGCATGCGCATGATTTCCTGGTAGGCCTGGATGACCTTGTCGCGGACAGAGATGGCCGTCTGCAGCGTCACCTCGGCGTTGTTGACGGCGAGCACTACGTCGCGGATGTCCACATTGCCCGCGACGCCGTTGATCGATTGCAGTTCGCTTGCCTTCAGGCTCTGAATCGCCGATTGGGTAGCGTCCTTGAGCGAGGTGGCGAAGGAACCATTCGTCGCGCCGCCCGCATTGCCGACTTGCGTCCCCTGGCGGATGCCAAGATCCCGGTAGGCATTAATCGCGCTCGCGTTGGGCGTAATCGTCGTCATGATCTTTGGGCTCCCGCGCCCGGCCTGGAATTAGGAACGAAGCAGTTCGACAGTGCGCAGGACGAGCGATTTGGCCTGATCGATCATTTGCACATTGGCTTCATAGGAACGCTGCGCCTCGCGCATATCCGCGAGCTCCATCAGCACATTCACGTTCGGCAGCTTCACATTGCCTTCCGCATCGGCGGCCGGGTTCGACGGGTCATGGGTCAGGCGGAAGGCCGAGGGATCCTCGCCAATCTTGCGCACGACGACCCGCTCTTCCTGGGAGACTTTGTCCAGCACATTGGCGAAAGAGATCGTCTTCCGGCGATAGGGATCGCCGCCGGGAACCTCCGCCGTCGATGACGCATTCGCCAGGTTCTCCGAAATCACCCGCAGCCGCGTGCCCTGGGCCCGCATGGCCGAGGCCGAGACATTCATCGAACCAAGAATTTCCTTCATCGCTTCATCTCCTCGAACGCGCCGCTAGCCGCGATTGCTGCCGAGCGCGAGTTTCATCATGCCGATATATTTGCGGTAGAGCTCCGTCGCCATCTGGTAGTTCGCCTGCGTCGACGAGGCTTCCATCATTTGCTGCTCCAGCACGACGCTGTTGCCGTCGGGCGAGATCTCCCAGGGAACGATCGGCTTTTCCTTCGCTGCCGCCGGTGACATGGCACCCTTCGCGACGCCGAAATGCGACGGCGCGGTCGCGGCCATTTCCACGGACTGAGCGCTGTTCATCGCCGACTGGAAATCCGGCGCGGCCAGGTCCATCGCCTGATAGCCGGGCGTGTTCGCGTTGGCGATATTCTTCGCCAGCGTTTCCTGACGCTGACCGAGATATCGCAACTGTTTGTCAACCACGCGGAACAGGCTGATCGAATCTAGGTTCATGGACCCACGGCCCCTTTTGCTACCCTGCGGTTTTGCCATCGGGCGATTAAGGCGGGGTTGTAGATTTACCTCCGGCCGGCGGGGCGAAACCGGCATGAAAACCGGCTCGCATACCTCTAGGCCATGGCAAGACAGCGCGCCGCGGCCGGTCCCTCGCGACTGGCACAGGCTATTACCGAAATCGAAAGGATCCCCGCCACCCGCCTCAGCGGCGAGGTGAAGGGCGCCTACGGCATCACCATCGAGGTGGACGGCCTCGAGCGGCATCTGGCCGTGGGCGATCGCTGCGCCGTGGAGACGCGCCGCGGCGATCCCCTGCTCTGCGAGGTGATCGGCGTCCGCGATGGCCGCGGCCTGCTCATGTCCTATAAGGATTTAGGGGGTGTCGGCGTCGGTTGCCCGATCACCCTGCAAGCCGACGGCATCGCCGTCCGGCCCGGCCATGGCTGGCTCGGCCGGCTGATCAACGGCCTGGGCGAGGCGATCGATGGCAAAGGTCCCGTGCCCGCGGGCCACGCCCTCTACCCCCTGAAAGGCATGCCGCCAGCCGCCTATTTTCGCCGCCGGGTCGGCCCCAAGCTGGATGTGGGCATCCGGGCCATGAACTCCCTGCTCAATCTCTGCAGCGGCCAGCGCGTCGGCATCTTTGCCGGTTCAGGCGTGGGCAAATCCACCATGCTGGGCATGCTGGCCCGCTATTGCGCCGCCGACGTGGTTGTCATCGGCATGATCGGCGAACGCGGCCGCGAGGTGCAGGAATTCCTCGCCGACGAACTTGGTGAAGAAGGTCTTAAGCGCAGCGTCGTCATCGTGTCCACCTCGGACGAACCGCCGCTGATGCGCCGCCTGGCGGCCTACATGACTTTGACGGTCGCCGAGTACTTCCGCGACCAGGGCCAGCAGGTGCTGTTGCTGATGGACAGCGTGACCCGCTTTGCCATGGCGCAGCGCGAGATCGGCCTGGCTGCAGGAGAGCCACCGACGACGAAAGGCTACACGCCCTCGGTGTTCGCCGAGCTGCCGCGGCTCCTGGAGCGCGCAGGCCCGGGTGTCGCCGATAGTGGCGATATTACCGGTGTATTTACCGTGCTCGTAGATGGCGACGATCACAACGAGCCCATCGCCGATGCCGTGCGCGGCATTCTTGACGGTCATCTGGTGCTGGACCGCAGCATCGCCGAGCGCGGCCGCTATCCCGCCATCAATCCGCTCAAGAGCATTTCCCGCGCCATGCCCGGCTGCAACAGCGAGGACGAAACCCTGATGGTGCGGCGGACCCGCCAACTCCTCTCGACCTATGAGGACATGGCCGATCTCATCCGCATCGGCGCTTATCGCAAGGGCACCGACCCCAAGGTCGATGAGGCCATCCAGCATTTCGATAAAATTGAATCATTCCTGGCGCAGCGCCGGGATGAACGTTCCAGCCTGGAAGAAAGCCAGGTCCTGCTGGCCGAGGCCATCATGCCGACGCCGGCACCGTCGGCGTAATGCCTAACGCATCCTTAAGGAAGGCAATGCCCATGAGGACCCCCCTTCTCACGTTGCTGCTGACCACGGCGCTTGTGACGCCCGCCTGGGCCGCGCCGGACGCCGTGCCGCAGGCAACAGCGGCCGGTGAACTCTCTGATAGCGAAGTCTGCCTGCAGTACATCGCCGATACCGAGCAGGCCCACGGCATTCCCCAAGGCTTGCTGGCCGCCATCGGCCTGACCGAGTCTGGCCGCGTCGTGTCGCGGAAGCGCACGGTATGGCCCTGGACCGTCAATGCCGAAGGCGCCGGCCATTACTTCGAGACCAAGGAAGACGCGATTGCCTTTGTCGAAGAGCAGCAGGCCGATGGCGTCATCTCGATCGATGTCGGCTGCATGCAAATCAATCTGAAGCATCATCCGGAGGCGTTCGCGGATCTCGAAGGAGCGTTCGACCCCGCGACAAACGTTGAATACGGCGCGGAATACCTTACGTCGCTAAAAGGCGAGGTAAAGACCTGGATCAAGGCGGTGCGGCGCTATCACTCGGCGACGCCGGAAAAGGGCGAAGCCTATGGCGAGCGCGTCATGGCCAATTGGGATGCAGCCAAGAGCGGCGACCTGCTGGTGGCCGCTGTGGACGATGCCGCCGACGCCGAGACAACCGACGACAACAAGCCCAAATCGAAGCCGAAGAAAGCCGTCGTCGCCGCCAACGCCATTCCCGTGCTGATCAAGCTCTATACGCCGCTGTCGGTGCAGGTCAGCAGCTCCGCACGGCCGCTCTCTTCGATTGCCGCATCGACGAGCACGAATCATGCGCCGAAAGTGGTGTCCGGCATGACGGGACTGTCGTTGCAGGATTACCGCTAGACGCGGGCCGGTTATAATTGAGTCATCTCTCTCCCCCTCAAATGGGGGAATTTCGGAATCCATTCTTCGACACATCGCGTTTCTCCGACCTTCTCTACCGACTTCAATCAGGGTACAGTCGCGCCAGGTAAGACTCTGGAGGCGATACAATGGCGATCGACTTCGAGCGTAAGGCGGCCGCAGATGGCCTGACTTTCAAGCTTTACCGGGGCGAAGGCGCAGCACTGCTTTCGTTCGATCTCGATCCAGACAAGGCGACAAACGACTTCGTGGGTTTCACGGTCGAGGTCCGCTATCCCGGTTCGGATCACTGGGGAGCGCTGCGCAATCGGCTGCATTTCGACTATCCGCCGGTCCTCGAGCGGCCGCGGAGTTTCCGGTCAACCGAAGCGCCGTTCCAGAAATTCCGCTGGATCCATGTACCCACGGAAACGCCGGCGGGTGAGTTTCGCTACCGCGTCTCGGCCCGATACATGGCGGCGGATGGATCGCTGACAACCGGCCCAATCGTGGAGAACGCTATCTCACTGGAGCCGCAGACCATTGACGGATTTGTCAATGTCGGCTTCACGCGCGGTTTTGCCTCTTCGCAGGCCTATGCCGACCGTTTCAACAACGAGACGGGCATCCTCCCGCCGGTTGGCGCGCCGGACTCTGCCAGCTTGTCTCACGATATGGCTCCTTTCCAACCGCACTACGCCTGGCTGGGTTTCGAGGCAAGGCGATTGATTCTGCAAGTCCTCGACCAAGTAGCGGCAGATCCGGCGCTGACCCTTGATGCGTTGATCTACGAGTGCAAGGAGCCGGACATCCTGAACCGCCTTGCGAGTCTGGGATCGCGACTCCGAGCAATCATCGACGATCACGATGAGCAAGGCGCCGACGATAGCTGCGAGACAATCAGCGCCAACCGGCTTGCCGCCGCCGGCGCGCAGGTCAAGCGGATGCACTTCTCCCGTCAGCAGCACAACAAGGTGCTCCTGGTGCGTCGCGGCGGTCAGGCAATCCGCGTGCTTGCCGGCTCTACCAACTTCTCATTGCGCGGCCTCTACATCCAGGCGAACAACGCGCTGCTGTTCGATGACTCCGCGGTGGCCGACAAGTTCGCGGACTTGTTCGACGCCTACTGGAGTTCGCCAAAGACATTCCGCGCAAAACAACTGTCGAAGCAATGGTGGTTGGTTCGCAATTTGCCGGCTTCGCACGTATCCCTGTGTTTCTCGCCCCACGCCGACAGTGCTCTGTCGCTCGACCCGATTGCGACAGCGATAGAAGAAGCCGACAGCTCAGTCCTCTACTCGATCGTGTTTCTCAACCAGATCACCGGCAAAGTCCGCGATGCGCTCGACGAATTGATGGATCGTTCGTTGTTCTCATATGGCGTCGCTCAACGCACCAGCGGCTTGAGTGTCAGGAAACCTGACGGTTCGATCGGCCTGTTGCCTTTCGCGTATCTGGCGGAAAATGTGCCGGAGCCATTCAAGTCGGAATGGTCCGGCAATACGACCGGACATTCCAACATGGTGCATCACAAATTTCTGGTTACGGACTTTAACGGCGCACGGCCAACCGTCTTCACCGGCTCGTCAAACATGGCAAATGGCGGCGAGAAGGATAATGGCGATCACCTGATCCGCATTGAGGATCGCAAGATTGCGATAGCCTATGCCATAGAGGCGCTAAAGCTGTTTGATCACTTCCATTTCCGGGTGAACGCACGAGCACCGGATGCTTTGGAAACATTGCGTCTCGCAAAACCACCGCCCGCAGGCGGCAAGACCTGGTTTGCTTCGTATTACCGCACCGGGCATGTGAAAGAGCGCGACCGAAAGCTCTTCGTCGCGTAGCAGCTACGGCGCCGCGCCGGCTACATCGGCTGCTGCCAGGCCCGCAGCAAGAGCACTTCCTTGATGACATTGCCGCCGAGGACGCGGTCGCTGGCGAATTGCAGCGCCCGCTTGATGCGGGCATTGCGCTGGCTGTCGTCGATGGCGAACTCGCCGCGACCTGCCATGGTGCTGAGGGTCGTCACATAGGCATCCAGCAGGCGCGGCATCATCTTTCGCACCTCGTCGGGGCCTTTTTCGCCGGTGAGCTGCAGGTCGAGACGTACGACCATGAAGTTGTCTTCCTTGTCCCGGCTGTAGACCGGGACAATCACCTCGCCGATGGAGACGAAAACCGCCTCCTCGGGTCCGCCATGCGCGCTTTCGCCCGCAGCGGCCGATTTTGTATCAGCCGCCGCATCACTAGCCGGCGCCGGTTCGCTGGACAGGAAGAACCAGGCGCCAGCGCCGCCGCCGCCCAGAAGAAGCAGCAGCGGCAGCCCGATCAGGAGGAGCTTCTTCATCGCCAAGCCTTAGTACGGGAACACCATGTCGATCACCTGCTGGCCGTAACGCGGCTGCTGCACGTCGGTGATCTGGCCACGTCCGCCATAGGAGATGCGCGCTTCGGCCATCTGCTCGTGGCTGATGGTGTTTTCCGAGGTGATGTCTTCCGGACGGATGATGCCGGTGACAGTCAGCTCGCGCAGCTCGAAGTTCACTCGAACTTCCTGCTTCCCTGCCACCACGAAGTTGCCGTTCGGCAGCCGATCGATGATTGTCGCGGCGACGCGCATCTCGATCTGCTCCTCGCGGTCGACACTGCCGGAGCCGTTGCTCTCGCTGTCGCTGGACATCTCCACCATCTGCGAGGGGTCATAGGCGTTGGGCAGCAGACCGCCAAGCGAGGTTTCCAGGCCGAGGAAATGCGGCACGCCCGCGGTCTCGCTGCCATCGCGGCTGCGTTCGGTCGCGTTGTCGAGCTTCGCGCTCTCATCGATGTCGATGACGACGGTCAGGATGTCGCCCACCTTGTTGGCGCGCTGATCCTTGAAGAAGGCCCGGGCGCCCGGCTGCCAGAGCGAGGCCGTCTGTACGCCGTTCTGGGACGGCGACGGGATTGGCGCCGGCATCGGCATGGCGACAGGTTCATAGTTGGAACTGACCTGCGGATTTTCGATCGGCGACATCGTGGGCGGCTTGCCCAGATGATCGAGCTGACCATTGCATCCCGCGATGAAGGCGCAGGACATGGTCGCGAGCAATCGTGCCGTGATTTTCATGGTACTCCTCGGGGGCTGTTACTGTTGCGCGATCTGCGGCGTGTTGCCCACCGCGACCGTATTGGCATCCAGCACGACCGCTTCGACGGTCTTCTTGCTGCTGGTATTGAGAACCAGGATGGTGTCGCCCGCGCCGGCATCGGCAAGCGCGCGGCCGTGGGCTGTGATCTGCAGCGTGCCGACCACATAGATCATGCTGACATTGCTGTTCCGGGCGACCAGAATCGGCGCCATCAAATCCACGGCGCGCACCGCGCGGTCGGCGTGAAGCGTTCGCTTGGCCGCCTTTCCGGCGAGCTGACCGGGATCGAGCACGAGGCCCTTGGTCAGGCCGGCGGCAGGCATCGTGACATAGTCGATATCGGCATCGGCAATCACCTCGCCGCGCTGCACCGCACGGCGCACGACCGGTACCTCAACAGTGGCTTTCACATAGCCGGCGATTGAGGTCGTCCCGGCGCTGCCGTCCAACGGCGCGACAATGGCCGAGAACTTGCCGCTCATGCGATCGAAGCGAAAATCCTGCAAACTCATTGGCGACGTGCTGTCCGCCAGCACCGCCGGCAGAGCCGGTTCGTACATGATGTCGAAGGCAACCGGCGCATCCTCGATCTCGAAGCGGTCGTTGAGCGCATTGTGGATGGCGTCGCTGGTGGTATCGGCCTGGGCGCCGGGCGCCATTGGCAGGAGCAACCCGGAAGAGATGGCCAATATCAGGAAATGCCGCATGTGCTGAATCCGTCCTGTTACCGGAGTTGCGTGACGGTCTGCATCATCTGATCCGAAGTCTCGATCGTCTTCGAGTTCATCTCATAGGCGCGTTGCGCCTGGATCAGGCTGGTGATTTCCGCCACGACGTTGACGTTCGATCCCTCGAGAAACCCCTGCAGCATGGTGCCGAAGCCGGTCCCGCCGGCCACACCGGTCGAAGGCGCACCAGATGCCGTTGTCTCTCGGAACAGGTTGTTGCCTGTTGCCTCCAAACCGTTCTGGTTGATGAAGGTCGCCAATTCGAACTGGCCGACATTCTGCGGCGCCACCTGGCCGTCGAAATAGACGAATACCTCGCCGGCATTGGTTATCGAGACATCCTTTGCATCGGCGGGGATGGTGATGTTCGGTTGCACCGGGTAGCCATCGGCGGTGACGATGACGCCGTCGGGCGAGAGCTGGAAGAAGCCGGCGCGGGTATAGGCCGTGTCGCCGTTGGGCAGCTCCACAGTGAAATATCCGGGCCCTTGCAGCGCCACATCGAGGCGGTTGTCGGTCTTGACGAATGCGCCCTGCTCGTTGATGCGCGAGATCGCGGCGGCACGCACGCCGAGGCCCACCTGCACGCCGGTCGGCTGTACCGTACCGGCATCGGATGTCGGAGTGCCGCTGCGCACTTCCTGCTGATACAACAGATCCTGGAACTCGGCCCGCTGGCGTTTGTAGCCGGTCGTGCTCATGTTCGCGATATTGTTGGATATCACTTCCACATTGAGCTGCTGCGCCATCATGCCGGAGGCGCCGATATTCAGTGAACGCATTGGTTGCTTCCTTCTGGTGCCTTGCTTCAGACTTTGCCGAGCTTGGCAACGGTATCGCGCGACAAGTCATGCTGCGCGTCGAGCATCTTCTGAGCGGATTCGAAATTGCGGAGGATGTCGATCATCCGGGTGATCTCGACGATCGGCTGGGCATTGGAAGACTCCAGCATGCCTTGGATGATCGAGACCGGTGCCGCAGTCGGAACGGAGTCCGATTTGAACAGACCATTGCCCTCATGGACCAGCGATTGCGGATCGGCGAAACCGACCACGCCGAGCTGGCCGAGGATCGCGCCGTTGGACGAGATCTCGCCCGTCCCATTAACGGTCACTGGCCCCGATGCGCCTTCGAGCTGGATCGGCGAGCCGCCGGTGTCCAGCACCGCCTTGCCGTCCTGGGTCACCAGCTGGCCGCTTTCATCCATGCGGAAACTGCCACCGCGGGTATAGCGCATGCCGCCGTCGGTCTGTACGGCGAAGAAGCCGTCGCCGAGGATTGCGAAATCCAGGCTGTTGCCGGTGGTCTCCAACGGGCCTGTGCTCATGTCGGTCACAGTGCCGACATCAAGCACCGAGGACAGCGGCGCCTGCTTCATGCCCGGCGACTTCAGCGCCTGCATATACTCTTCGAACTGCACCTTCTCGGCCTTGAAGCCGGTGGTGCGCAGGTTGGCCACGTTGTTGGCGGTGACATCCAGGGCCCTTTGCAGGGCGGACTGGCGGGCGAGCGCCACATAGCTGGCATTGTCCATGAAGGTCGCACTTTCTTTGGCGAGCGATACGGTGCGAACGCTAGCGGTGGGTGATTACAGGCAGGTATCGCAAAGCCCTCGGGACCCCTGAGCGGCGGGTGAAAACGAAAGCCCGGTGAAATATCAAGACTCTACAAAACTATGCTGACTCACCCTGGAATCCGTGCCTCTGCATGAACGGACTTAGATGCCCACAAGGCTGCCCCTTCGCCTGCTCCTTATAGTTGCCGCGATGTTTGCGATCTGCGGCGCTCCGCCGGCCATGGCGGATAGCGTTTCCGTGCGCACCGGCGAGCATGCTGCCTACAGCCGCATCGTCTTCGACTGGGATGCGCCGGTGACGTCGGCGCTGGCGCAGGCGGACAAGGGCACGCTGGTTCTGACCTTCGGCCGCGCTGGAAGCTTCGACCTGTCGAAGGCGCCGACCCGCAAGCTGAAGCGCGTCAGCGGCCTCGCCGCTGAAAGCAATGGCAAGAGCGTCAGGATCTCCATCCGCGGCGATGTGACCTTCAAGATGCTGAACTATGACAACACGGTCGTGGTCGATGTCATCTCTCGCGGAGCCGCCACGGCTTACGAACCCGCTGCGGATGTTAAGAAAAAAGAAACCATAAAATCGGAAGTCGGAGCGGCCACTCTTGACGCGGCAGAACTGGATTTTCGCCATGCGGAAGACTTTATGCCGGTGCTCACGCCCAGCGACAACGCCATCGCAGCAACCGCAACCGATGCGCCCCCAGTTGCTGCAGCAGCGCCGCCCGCGATCCAGCCGCCGAAGCTGACAGGCCCCCTGCCCTCGCCGCTCTTTGATGTTGCCGCCTGGAGAGGCGGCCGGGATTTCCTTGCCGCCTATCGCGACGCCTCGGGCGAACTCGGCGAGGCGGAGAATGGCGAAACCCTGCTCAAGCTGGCGCGACTGCAATTCGCCTGGCGCCATGGCGATGAGGGGTTGGCAATGCTGCGGCGGCTTGCAGAGTTGGATCCGGCGTTTGCCCGCCGCGCGGATGTGGCGGCGCTGAGGGATGCCATGGCGCTGATCGCCGGCCGGCCGAGGGCCCGCAGCGATGTTTTTGCCGACGCGATCTTCGACGGCAATGGCGAAGGCCTGCTCTGGCGCGGCGCCGGGCTAGCCGCCGATCACCGCTGGAAGGCGGCGGCGGAAAGTTTCGCCGGGGGACTGAAAAAACTCGACAGTTATCCAGCCGAGTTCAAGGCGCATTTGGCGCTCGCCGCCGCTGAGGCCGGGCTTCACGCCGGTGACGCAGCCATCGCCCACCAGGCGCTGGCGATGGCTGAAGACTCTCTGGTCGATCCCGCGGACAAGGCGCAATGGAATGCGCTGCAAGGCTTGCTACTGGCGCAGGATGGCGATCCGGACTCCGCCGAGCCCTATCTCTCGGCCGCAGCCGCTTCAGAGGCGCTGCGGCCGCGGATCATGGCGCAACTGGCCCTGATCGACATCGGCCAGAAAACGGGCCGGCTACCGGCCGAAAAAGCCGCGCGGGAACTGGAAGGCCTAACTTACATCTGGCAGGGCGATGACCTGCAGCTCGATATCCTGGACCGCCTGATCGACGCCCAGGCGTCCCTCGGCCGCTATGACCGCGCGCTCGAGGCGGCTGACAGCGCCGTGCTCGCATCGGCTGACCTGGACAGGCAACGCAACTACCGGAAGCGCATCGGCGAACTCTTGCAAAGCGCCCTCGAAGCATCGGCGGCCGAGGACGGCGACCGCATCAACGCCA
>DATKFM010000387.1:0-3618 GCA_035544395.1 Verrucomicrobiia bacterium | reverse complement strand
CTGGAAGAGATGGAGCCGGTGAACGAGCCCTGGATCGACACCTGGCAGTGCAATTGGAAAGTGGCGGTCGACAACAATCTCGAGAACTATCACGTGCCGGTCGGACACCCCGGCTATCACCGGCTGCTGGACAGCGACCTGACCGGCATCGTGAATGCCCATGGCGTCGCCTACAGCAAGAGCGTGCTGCGCGAAAAGCCGTCGAGCAACTGGGCCGAGCGCATGTACCAGAAGCTGGCGCCGGAGGTGCTGACCGACCTGCCCACCGAGGCGCGGCGCACCTGGCTGTTCTTCTCCATGGTGCCGAACCTGGGGATCGACATCTATCCTGATAGCATGGACGTGTTCCAGATCCTGCCGAAGACGGCGGAGACCTGCACCATGCGTTATCCAATTTTCACGCGACCCGACGCGCGGCGCGAGGCGAAGGTGCTGCGCTATCTGAATGCGCGCATCAACACGCAGGTGGGGCTGGAGGATCAGCAGCTCAGCGAGCGGGTGCAGGCAGGCATGCGCAGCTTCGGCTATGAGCCAGGGCCGCTGTCCAGCTATGAGCATTGCATCAAGGATTTCCACGACCGCATCCGCGCCGCCGTGCCGGTGACGACTCTGCCGAAAGCACCGGCCGAGGGGGCGCTGCGGCGGAAGGACGGGGAGATGCGGGACGCGGCGCGGGTGAATTGAGTTTGAGGCGCAAGTAACCGTGCGCAATCCCCTAATAGGAAGTGGATACATTTAGTATCCCCTCTCCCCTCCGGGGGAGAGGGGCAGGGGTGAGGGGGATCCGCGCGGCAGCGCGCAACGAATCTTCAAATTCATGAGGGCGTGAAAAGTGCAGATGCTGATCGCTACGTTCCAATTGCTATTGATCGCTACTGCGAACTCGGTGCCGCCTGCCGGCGCTAAACCCCTCACCCCCTGCCCCCTCTCCCCCAGGGGGAGAGGGGTTCAATTGCGCTGATCAATTCGTAATGAACATCTGCGCTTTCACCGCTCCATTGCGGGAGATGCAAGAAAGAGAAGCAAAGGGAGGTCACATGAGGCGCAACTTACGAACGACAATCTTCGCCGCCTTGCTGGCGCTGCTCAGCATCACCGGCGCCGCGCGCGCCGCAGATGACGCGGTGCCGCTGAAGATCATGATCTTCAACATCTGGCTTGGCGGCGATCAGGTGAATTTCAGCCGCACGCTGGATGCGATCCGCGCCGCCGATCCGGATATCCTGCTGCTGCAGGAGCCGGAGGGGAAGACGCGGGTGATTGCCGATGCGCTGGGCTACGCCCATGCCGCGGAGCGCTGGCACATGGTCTCGCGCTATCCGATCTTCGATCCGCCGGCGGCCGATGCCGACTATGCGCTGGTCGAGATCAGGCCCGGGCGCTTCGTGGCGGTGTCGAACATCCATCTGACCTCCGATCCCTACGGCCCCTATGAAGCGCGTGACGGCAAGACGGCCGAAGAGGTGCTGGCGCTGGAAACGGAGACGCGGCTGCCGGAGATCCAGGTCTATATCGATCAGCTCGGGCCGGTGGCGACCTCGGGCATTCCCGTCTTCATCGGCGGCGATTTCAACGCGCCCTCGCGGCTGGACTGGACCGAGGCGATGGTGGGCAAGCGGCCGGCGCTGCGCTACGCGCTGGACTGGCCGGTCAGCAAGGCGCTGGCCGATGCGGGATTCCGCGACAGCTATCGGGAGATCCATCCCGATCCCGCCGCCAATCCGGGCATCACCTGGACCACCGGTTATCCGGTGCCCTATCTGCTGCCCGACGAGGCCGTGGACCGCATCGATCAGATCCACGCGCTCGGCAATTCCACGACGACGGCGAGCCAGATCCTGGGGGAGACCGGCGGGCCTGATTTCGACATCGGCATCGACCCCTGGCCTTCGGACCATCACGCGGTGGTCTCGACCTTTACGGTCGTACCCGGCGCAGCGCCGGCCATGGTGTCCTTCGCGAAGCGCAGCGTCGCGGTGGGCGATGAACTCGGCGTGCGCTTTCATGCAGCGAGCGACGATGGGCGCCTCGAGGATGGCAAGATCGCCATCGTCGCCTCCGGCGGCAAGGCGGAGGAGCCGCTGCTGAGCATGGGCAGCAATAACAGCACCGACCGCGCAAATGTCGCGTACTTCGGCACCGTGTCACTGGCGCCCGGCGCCTATGATGCGGTGCTGACGGGTGCCGATGGCAAGGAACTGGCGCGCGCGCCGTTCTGGATCACCGCGCCCGGCGCCGTGCCGTCAGTCACGGTCGACAAGACTGACTACACCGCCGGCGAGCCGATCACCGTGAAATGGCAGAACGCGCCGGGGCATCGCCGCGACTGGCTCGGCATCTACAAGGCCGGCGACGCCGACCAGTGGAACTACCTGGCCTTCCTCTACACCTACGCCGCACCCTCGGGCGAAACGGTGTTCGACGAAGCCGCCATCGGTAGTCAGCTCGAAGCCGGCGACTACGAAATCCGCCTGATGCGCGACGATGCCTATATGACTCTGGGCCAATCGGCGAAGTTCAGCGTGTCGGCGCCGCCGTAAGCTGGCTTTGCCGGACCTGACTAGCGCGAAAGAAGCTGCGACATATGGCAAAAGGTGAGAAGGAGCGGCGAACCCTCGCTGAGATTCTGGAATCAACTTCCGATGTCCTGTTTCCCCAAGGCATGGGCGAAGAAAACGTCGAAATCGATAGCAGGGACACAAGCGGCGACACACCGCTCCATGTGATGGCATGGCGAAATGATCGCTATGGCGTCAAGCTTTTGATCGAGGCGGGCGCCGATGTGAACGCCATCGGCGATATGGGCGAGACGCCGCTGCATGTCGCCGTGAGGAAGGGCAACACGGCGATTGTCGACGCACTCCTGCGCGCCGGTTCGGATCCTAATATCAGGTCGGAATTCGATAAAACCCCTCAGGAAATCGCGAAGACCATGAGCAAAGACATTCAGAAGGCCTTTGTGCGCCTCGTCGGAAAATAGCGAGGATGTGCAGATAGGGATTCCTGTCTGGTTGAGGGCAGATTCTGGATTGCATAGCAATTTTGTCCCCTCGCGCGCGCCGTCGCGACAATCGCTTCGCGAATGCGCTGAGGGAGAGGGATGCCGCATTCGCGTCCAGCGAATGTGGTGGGGTGAGGGCTAGTCCCACGACCGTTGAAAAACTCTTGGCGGCTGCAAATTTGCACACACAAGCATCGGCGCCGGCCCCCTCACCCGCAACATCCGCTGAACGCGGATGTTGCGTGTCTCTCCCCCACTTCGTGGGGGCGAGACGTCAGGATCATCAGCCTCTCCCAACGACCAGCAATCAATTCGCCGCAAAACAATAAAACAGACCGTTGCCGCCGGACTTCGGCAAGTCGTCCTTGCTGCAGCCGCGCGAGGGGTGCGAGGAGTTCCAGGACTTCGACGGCGCATCGTCGCGAAGGCCGATGCGGTCGTGATGGCCGACGAAGGCCTGGCCGGCGCCGTTGTTGGTCCAGTCGTCGCAGGTCATGCCGGCAACGACCGTGCCATCGGGATTCGAGCCCGTGAGGATGTCGTGGGTGTTCGGCGTGTCGCCACGGCCGTTCACCATGGCGCCGCTTTCGGTGAGGCCGGTCTGCTTGCTGATCTTG
>DATKFM010000386.1:0-7973 GCA_035544395.1 Verrucomicrobiia bacterium | reverse complement strand
GCTTATGTGGTGCTGCAGGAGAGACTGACGATGAGCCAGTCCCTTGGCGTAGCCCTCGTGCTAGGCGCCATACTGACCCTGACGATGTTCGGTCACCGGGCGCCGAAGCAGCCCGCATGAATCGGCTGGACCCGCCGGGTCGCACTGCTAGCATCCGCGCTCATTCACAGGGGGATGCAGGATGAAGGGCCTTGAGAACAAACGGGTGATCATCACCGCGGCCGCCACGGGAATCGGTCGGACGACGGCGGAGGCCTTTCTCGCCGCGGGCGCGAAGCTTCATGTCTGCGATGTGGACAGCGACGGCCTTGCGGCGTTCAAAGCGGAATATCCCGTAATCGGCACGACAGTCGCCGATGTCGCCACAGAAGATCACGTCGACCAGCTTTTCAAGGAAGCGATGGAGACGCTCGGAGGCGTCGATGTACTGGTGAACAATGCCGGCATCGCCGGGCCGACCGCCAATCTCGAGGACTGTTCGCCCGAGGATTGGCGGCGGACATTGGCGGTAAACCTGGACGGCACCTATTTCTGCGCCCGCCGAGCCATTCCCATTATGAAGAAGTCGCAAGCTGGCAGCATCGTCAATCTGTCATCGTCCGCCGGCATCTTCGGTTTCGCCCGCCGCACGCCCTACGCGTCGGCCAAATGGGCGATTGTCGGCCTGACCAAGTCCCTGGCGCTGGAGCTGGGACCGTTCGGCATCCGCGTCAATTGCATCTGCCCCGGACCGGTCGAAGGGGCACGCATCGAGCGGGTGATCGCCGCCGAGGCCAAAGCCAGCGGCCGCTCGCCCAACGAGGTCCGCAGCAGCATGGTGCAGTACAACGCCTTGAAAACCTTCATCAGCCCCAAGGACATCGCCAACATGATTGTGTTCCTGTGCTCGCCAGCCGGAGCGCGGATTTCCGGCCAGGCTCTGCCGGTCGACGGCTACACCTACACACTGGGACAGTGACGGGGTCCGGTGCTCGGCAATGCCCCGCATTTCCATCACCACCGGCATTACGCTTGACTACGCTGAGGGCGGCAATCCGCAAGGACCGGCGGTTGTCTTCGTGCACGGCTACCTGGATTCCCGTCGCATCTGGGATCCCGCCCTGCCCCATCTGCCGAAGAGCCACCGGCTCATTTTCGTGAGCCAGCGCGGCTTCGGCGACGCCGACAAGCCACCATCGGGGTTCACCCAGACAGATTATGTGACGGACCTGGAAGCATTCCTCGACGCCATCGGCGTCCGCCAGGCGGCGATTGTCGGCCATTCCATGGGCGGGCTCATCGCCCATTACTTTGCCGTTCGCAATCCGGCGAAAACCAGCAAGCTGGTGCTCGTGGGAACCGCGCCGACGGCCGCCAACAGCGCGATCGTCGGCGGGACCGTCATGGACGAGATCAATGCCCTGACCGACCCGATCGACCCGGCTTTTGTCCGGATGTCCCAGGGCGAACAGATCCACTCGCCGGTGCCCGACGCGGTCTTCGAGAAAATCGTCGCGGAGACGCTCAAGGCGCCGGCACGATCCTGGCAGGGCGCCATGGCCGGCATGCTGAGCGAGGATCACGCCGCACGCCTGGCGGAGATCAAATGCCCGGTCCTGATCCTGTATGGGGATGGCGACATGTATTTTACCGGAGACGATCAGCGGGAACTGCAACGGCTGATGCCCCAGGCCCGGCTCAAGGTCTATCCCGGCGTCGGTCATGGCCTGCAATGGGAGAAGCCGGTGGAGTTCGCCGCCGATCTGGCGGCATTTCTCGCCAGCGCGTAGTTGCGTGCTTCTCCATAGTGCTGGCCGCGCAAGGCGAAGGTAGGGGCCTCATACCCCGCCAGACGCTTGATTTATTGCGACAACTGCGACTCCTTGGTTAACAGTTCCTCAATCATTCGCCGATTAATATAGGTTGATAGTTCAAGGCTGCGGGGACGAGTCCGTCCGCGCCGTCGGCGGGTGATTTATGCGATCGACCAAGTCCCGGAAATCAGAGTCATGGGTTGTGACAAAGGGCACGGAATGCCGCGTCGCCCTTCCCGCGCGCCTGGATCCGGGAGCGCTCGCCAATCTGCACAAATCGCTGCTGGTGGCCGCCGATCAGAAGAAGCCAGTCGTGATCGACGCTGAACAGGTTTCGACGCTATCGACCGTCTGTGCGCAAACGCTTCTAGCCGCCGCCAAGAGCTTCCAGAATCACAATCTGCCCTTTTGCATCAAGCGGCCGTCCGATGTCTTCGTCTCTACCTTCGATGGGTTGGGGCTGTTCTCCTCCCTCATGAGTTGGGAGATCCGCCAGTGAGCCGCAGGCAGAACAGCATGACCAAGCGCACCGGGACTATTTCATGGACAGGCCACCGCCATGGATGAGATCGCCCAGCTTCGCCAAACCTATTTCCAGGAATGCGATGAGGTCCTGAGTGAGTTCGAGGGCCATCTCATGGCGCTCGACGAAGGCCGGGGCAATGCCGAGACATTGCGCGCCGCCTTCCGCGCCATCCACTCCATCAAGGGCGGCGCCAGCGCCTTCGGCTACCGCCGCCTGGTAAATTTCGCTCATGCGCTCGAAACCCTGCTCGACAAGCTGCGCAATGGCAGCGCGACGCTGACGGCCGACACGATCAGCCTGCTGCTGCGGGCCGCCGATATCGTCGCCGATCTCGTGCGTGCGGCACAGAGCGGCGGCGAACTGATCGAGAAGCATGAAAGCGCCGTGCATGACGCCCTGGTGCTGCGCGCCGATGCCGGGCCGGAGGCGAATGCACCCCAAGTTGCCTCGACCGTTGCCAGCGTCAACCTGACGCCCGCGCCGGCCGACAAGCATCACTTCCGGATTGCTTTCAATCCCAAGTCGGACCTGTTTCAGCGGGGGGTCGAACCGCAACTGCTGATTACCGAGTTGCGCCAAAGCGGCAGCCTGACGGCGACAGCCGATGCCAGCGCCGTGCCGGCGTTGGAAAAGTTTGATCCCAAGAAAAACTACCTGACCTGGACGCTCGAGCTGGAAACGGCGGCATCAGCCGAAGCAATCGCGGAAACGCTGAGCTTTGTCGCCGATGAGGATGAACTGTCCGTGACCAATCTCGATCAGGCTGTCAGCAACGGCGGCATGCAGGCGCCGGCCCCGGATATCGATCAACACGGCGGCGACGCAGCGGCAAAGCTAGCTCCTGATGTTGCGCCAAAAGCAGCCGCTAATGGCGATGACGCCTCGGGCACGGCGCCGGTTGTCAGTTCCATCCGCGTCGACCTGCACAAACTGGATACGCTGGTCAATCTCGTCGGTGAACTCGTCATCAGCCAGGCGATGCTCAATGAGCAGCTGAGCCTGGTGCCGACCGACAAGTTCCCCGGCCTGATCCGTGGCGTCCAAGAGCTGTCGCAGCATGCGCGCAATCTCCAGGAAAGCGTGATGTCGATGCGCGCCCAGCCGGTCAAGCTGGTGTTTGCCCGGCTGCCGCGCCTGGTGCGCGAGGTCGCCGCCGAGACCGGCAAGCGAGTCCGGCTGGTCATGATCGGTGAAGACACCGAAATCGACAAGACAGTTATCGAACATCTGCACGATCCTCTCACCCACATGATCCGCAATGCGATCGACCACGGCATCGAGACGCCGGAAGAGCGCATCGCCATGGGCAAGCCGCCCGAGGGCGTGATCCGTGTCTCCGCCAGCCACATCGGCGGCAAGATCGTGATCCAGCTCGCCGACGACGGCCGCGGCATCAACCGCCAGAAGGTCCTGGCGCGGGCGATCGAGAAGGATATCGTCCTGCGCGACCAGCAACTGAACGACGAGCAGATCGACAACCTGATTTTCGCCCCCGGCCTGACCACGGCGGCAGCCGTTTCCAACATCAGCGGACGTGGCGTGGGCATGGACATTGTGCGTCGGAACATCCAGCGCCTCGGCGGACGCATCACCATCCGGTCGACCCCGGGTATCGAGTCGATCTTCTATCTTTCCCTGCCGCTGACCCTGGCCGTGCTCGATGGCATGGTGGTGCGCGTCGGCGACGAAACCTATGTGGTGCCGCTGTCCAACATGGTCGAGACGCTGCGGCCGCAACCGGGCCAGGTGCGCACGCTTGTCGGCGGCGGCGATGTGCTGTCGTTGCGCGGCGAATACGTGCCGATGGTCTATCTGCACCGCAAATTCGCCGTCGAGCAGGCGAACACGGATATCTCGAAAGCACTGGTCATGCTGGTCGAAACTGATGCCAGCATGCGCATCGGCTTGGTGGTCGACGAGATCGTCGGCCAGCAGCAGGTGGTCATCAAGAGTCTGGAATCCAATTACGATGCGATCCACGGCATCGGCGGCGCCACCATCCTCGGCAATGGCCGGGTGGCGCTGATCGTCGACGTCAGCATGCTGCTGACCGGCGGCATCTCGCCCGACAGCCCACTCGTATCGAATGCAGCCTAGAGCAAAGGAGCATTAATTATGGCCCAAGCGCAGACATCTTTCGATCCCATGCGCCTCACCGACGTCGGCGACGCCCAGGACAAGGCGCTGTCGCGCCAAGTCGTGTGCTTCCGCGTCGGCGCGGAAAGCTACGGCGTCGATATCCGGCTGGTGCGCGAAATCCGCGCCTGGTCGCCGACCACCAACCTGCCGAACACACCCGACTATGTGCGGGGCGTGATCAACATCCGCGGCTCGATCGTCCCGATCCTCGACGTCCGCGCCCGTTTCGGCCAGGGCCAGACCGACGCCAGCAAGGCACATGTCGTCATCGTTGTCGCCATCGGCGCCCGCCTGGTCGGCCTGCTGGTGGATGCGGTGTCCGATATCGTCGCGGTGAACGAGACCGAAGTGAAAGCTGTTCCCGATGTGAGCGGCGCCTCGGCGCATGAGTGCCTCGAAGGCATCGTCACAATCAATGAGCAGATGGTTGCGCTGGTTGCCGCCGAGCGCATCGCCCTGCCGGTCGCGCTGAACTAAGTCAGCGCGTCCAGACGCCCCGCAGTTTCAATAGAAGCTGTCGGTAGCGGCACAGGAAGCTGTCCCAATCATGGTTGAAACTGCACCACGGCAGATCGAAAAGTCGGGGTTCCAGGGCCTGGACCGCTCGCTTGTCCGGCTGACGGGCGGCTTTTCAATCCGGCTGTCGCTGCTGTCCGCAATCGCGTTTCTCTCTATCCTACTGCTCACGGCCCTGGGCCTGCAGGCAACCAGCGCCTGGGTGACCTATCGGGCCGCCGCGCAGTACGCTGTTCTCAACGAAGCGACCGATATCTACATCACCGGTCTGCAGGATTTGGTCAAAGAGCGGCTGGCCACCAACAACGCTCTTCAAGGCGACGTGACTATTGCCGCCGAAGACGCCGCCGCAATTGCAGCTTTCCGGCGCGATGCCGATGCAAAACTGGCCGAGGGACTGGCCCGGATTGCCGCTGTGCAATCCACAGAGACCCATGACGAGCAATTCAAGGCCGTCAAGAGCAACCTGCAGAAATTGGTGACAATCCGCGCGAATGCCGATGCCGCGCTGGCGCAACCCTACACGAAGCGCGATCGCAAACTGCTCAAGGACTATGTCACCGACACGACGATGATAATCGATGCCGCGGTGAATGCATGGCGCCGCATCTCCCGCGAATCCGCAGGAAGCGATGCGGCATTGCGGGACCTCGCGCAGATCAGAGATTTTGCCTGGAGCCTGCAAGATATCGCCGAGCGCGAACGCCTGACGATCTCCCAGGTGATCGCAACGCAGACGCCGATCCAAGAGCAGATGCAGAAAGAGAACACTGCCAAGCGCGTGCAGATCAACCAGCTGTACCAGCTCTTGTGGCAGATGAAGGCAGGGCAGATCGATCCGAAGATCGGCGCTGTCCTCGAAAAAGTCGAGAAGCAGTATTTTCAGGACTACCGTAGCCTGGTTTTCAAGGTCGAGCGGGCTAGCACTGTTGCCTTGGTATCCAACAAGAGCCAGTTCACTCTGCCCAAGCCGAATTACCCGATGGATGCCCAATCCTGGGCCGATCAAACCCGGCCTCAGGTGGCGACTTTTCTGGAACTTCTTTTGACGGCGGCGGAAGTCAGCGAACAACGGACGCTGACGGCTCACAATGATGCCCTCATGTGGCTGGCGTGGATTCTTGGCCTCATGGGCGCAGGCGTTGTCGTCGCCGTCGGGTGTGCCTACTTCATCGTGCGCAGGGTCACCCGCCCAATCCAGCAGCTTTCGCAAATCATGGAGCGCTTGACCAAGCGGGACCTGGACGTCCAGATCCCAGGCACCGAGCGCCGCGACGAACTGGGCGCCATGGCCCGGGCCGTCGAGGTTTTCAAACAGAATACCCTCGCCAAGGACCGGCTTGAGGCCGAAGTTGATGCCCGCGCGGCCGCCGCCAAAGCCGAAGCGGATCTGCGCAATACCGAACTGCAATTCCAGGAAGAGCTCGCAGCTCTGATCGATTCCGCCGCGGCCGGCGACCTTTCACGCCGCATCGACCTCACGGGCAAAAGCGGCCTGATGCTGAAGCTCGGCGAAGGCATGAACCGCTGGGCCGAGACCATCAAGGTGGCGCTCGGCGAGGTGCTGCGGATGATGTCGGCGCTGGCCCGGGGCGATCTTTCGATTCGTGTCACCGGCGACTACCAAGCCGATCTTCTGCAGTTGCAGAAGGACACCAACGCCACCGCCGACAAGTTGGCCGCCATCGTCGGCCAGACGGTAGACGGCATCAGCGCCATCAAGTCCGCGACCGCGCAGCTCGCCAGCGGCTCATCCGATCTGTCCTCGCGCACGGAGGAGCAGGTGGCCAGCCTGGAAGAGATGGCGGCGGCGATCCGCCAGCTGTCGGTCACGATTAAGCAGAATGCGGAAAATGCCCAGCAGGCAAATCAGCTCGCCGCGACCGCCCGCGCCGCGGCCGAAGGCGGCGGCAATGTCGCTACAAACGCTATCGCCGCCATGGGGCAGATCGAAGCCTCCTCAGGCCGCATTACCGAAATCGTCGGCCTGATCGAGGAGATTGCCTTCCAGACCAATCTTCTGGCGTTGAACGCCGCCGTCGAGGCAGCCCGTGCCGGTGAAGCGGGCCGTGGCTTTGCCGTGGTCGCAGCGGAAGTCCGTGCCCTCGCCCAACGTTCTTCTCAAGCGTCGAAGGAAATCAAGGGCCTGATCGGTGAAAGTTCGCAGCAGGTCCGCGCCGGCGTTGAGATGGTCAACAAGGCCGGCAGCAGCCTGTCGGAGATCGTCGGATCGGTGCAGCGGGTGGCCGGCATCGTCGCGGAGATTGCCTCGGCGAGCCGCGAGCAGTCCGCCGGCGTGCAGGAAGTGGATGATTCCGTCACGCAGATGGAATCGGTCACGCAGAAGAATGCGGCCCTGGTGGAGGAGTCGACGTCGTCCCTGACATCCGTCGACGCCCAGGTAGACGGCGTTGCCCGGGTCATCAGCTTCTTCGAAGCCGGCGCGTCGGCCTTGCGCAAGGCCACCCGGCCACAGGGCGCCCGGGGCCTGCAATCGCAACTTCCCGGCCGACTCTCCACGGAAGCCGATAGCGGCGAACCTCAGGAAGCGGACCCCGCAGGCGTATTGGCCGCCGAGGCCCAGAGGCCGGCGACAGCAGCGTCCCGCCGAGCCGCCGGCATGTCGAAGAAACAGGTGAACTGGGACGAATTCTAACTCCCACGGCGCTCAGCGCGCCCATTGGCGGCTTTGGACCACTTCTAATCCAACATCCCTAAGTGCGATGGCTTCCGCTGAAACACATTAGCTACAGCGACCGGCTTGCCCGCCTGATGGCACTAAACTGGGCGTTAACTATTCAGAAGGTAATCTGGCACTGTCGGCTGCCATTCGAAGCGGAATGAAGGTCGGCAGCAAAGGCGCCTCCGAAGTACGACGGCAAAGTCGATCGGCAGCGTTCGAGGACTTGGCACATCAACGGGGCGTCATGTCGGAAAGCGTAGTGCGGCAGCGAGCGGACAACCGCTGGCCAGGCGGCGAAGAGAACGCCGAGCCTGCT
>DATKFM010000385.1:0-43242 GCA_035544395.1 Verrucomicrobiia bacterium | reverse complement strand
ATGCGCATCGGCCATGACGGTACATGGTTTTATCATGGCTCGCCGATTGGCCGCAAACCGCTGGTAAAGTTATTTGCTTCGGTATTACGGCGAGAAGATGACGGGGATTATTGGCTGGTCACGCCGGTCGAAAAGGCCCGCATCCGCGTCGATGACGCGCCATTCACGGCCGTTGAGGTTAACGCCGAAGGTAAAGGCCGCGCGCAATCCCTGAAATTCCGCACCAACCTCGACGAAGAGGTGCCGCTGGACGCCGAACATCCCCTGGAAGTGCGCTTTCCTGGCGAAACGGGCGAACCCAGGCCCTATATCCGGGTCCGTGGCCGGCTGGAGGCGCGAATCTTAAGGCCGGTCTTCTACGAGCTGGTGGCCATGGCTGAGCCGGCGCCCGGCGGCGAAGCCGGGGAAATCGGCATCTGGAGCGGCGGCTGCTTCTTTGCCCTGGGCCGGGCCGAAAGTTAGTGTTTACCCGTTCACGCATTGTTGAATGCCTGCAAAGCGCGCCGGCGCCGGGGATCCGCCGCGGCGATCAGGACCTGAATCCGGACATGGAGCCGAAGCGTCCGCTGACCCGGGCCGCGGTGCTGGTGCCTCTGGTGGACCGCCGGGATGGCCTGACGGTGCTGCTGACCAAGCGCACCGACCACCTCCATGATCATGCCGGCCAGGTCAGTTTTCCGGGCGGGCGCATCGATGATGCCGATGCCGACGCCGTGGCCGCGGCGCTGCGCGAGGCGGAAGAGGAGGTCGGGCTGCCCCGGGACCGGGTGGAGATCGTCGGGCGGCTGGACACCTACATCACGCGCACCGGCTTCGAAGTGACGCCCGTCATCGGCCTGGTGGACCCGCCGCCAGCCTTCGCCCCCGATCCCTTCGAGGTGGCGGAGGTCTTCGAGGTGCCGTTGTCCTTCATCGCCGAGCCCGGCAACGCCCAGCGCCAAAGCCGCGAGTTCCAGGGCCGCACCCGGCATTTCTACGTGTTCCCCTGGCGGAGCTATTACATCTGGGGCGCGACGGCCGGCATGCTGGTCAATCTGGCGGATGTGCTGCGCGGCCCGCGCTAGCGCCGCCGCTGGCCATCCACTGCGCCATGTCGCATCATCGGCGCGGGGAACAACATCAAATCACACATGCGCAGCGAACATCGGCTCGATCCGCAACCCTGGATGACCGCACCGGATACGGTCGCGGTCCTGAAAGCGCTGACCGCCGGCGGTCAGGAGGCGCGCTTCGTCGGCGGCTGCGTGCGCGATGCGTTGTTGAAGCGCAGCATCACCGACATCGACATCGCCACGCCGGAGCCGCCGGAGCAGGTGATGAAGCTGCTGAAGGCGGCCGGCATTACTGTTGTGCCGACGGGACTGAAGCACGGCACGATCACCGCGGTGCTGCATAAGCGGCCTTATGAGATCACCACCTTGCGCCGGGATGTGGAGACCTTCGGCCGCCATGCGCGGGTGGAATACACCGACAGCTGGGAAGCCGATGCCTCGCGCCGCGACTTCACCATGAACGCGCTGTTCTGCTCGCCCGACGGCACGCTCTTTGACGCCTTCGATGGGATTAAAGACCTGCGCGAGAAGCGCGTGCGGTTCGTCGGCGAGGCGGAGGCGCGAATCCGCGAGGACGTACTGCGGCTGCTGCGCTATTTCCGCTTCTATGCCCATTACGGAACGCCGCCGCCCGATCCCGCGGCGCTGAAGGCCTGCCGCGATCTCGCCCATCTGCTGCCGACCCTGTCGGGCGAACGGGTGTGCCAGGAAACCTTGAAATTGCTGCGCGCGCGAGAGCCCGCATCGGTTTTCCGACTGATGGGGGATCAGGAAATCTTGCCGCAATTCCTGCCGGAGGCGACGCAGATCGATCGTCTGGCCGCCCTGGTCGCCATCGAAGGCATTGTTTCCACACCACTTGTCGAACCCGGCGACGCCATCCGCCGGCTCGCCGCGCTGCTGGGTGACGGGATCGAGACGGCGGCGGCCGTGGCGTCGCGCCTGCGATTCTCCAATAGCGACCGCGAGCGGCTAAGGAGTATAGTCTCCCAAAACGAGGGTGGAATTGATCCGGACTTGAATCCGGTGGCGCGCCGTCGACTGATTTATCGCCTGGGCACTGATTGCTTCATCGATCGCGCGCTGCTGGCTTGGGCCGGAATAATTGCACAGGGTGGGCCACAGGAGCACCGCGTCACCGAGAGCTGGATCGAGTTGATCCGCTTTGCCCGGGAATGGACGGTGCCCGTGTTTCCCCTGAAAGGACGCGACGTGATCGACGCCGGCATGACCGGCGGCCCGGAAATTGGCGAAGTCATGGAGCAAATCCATGCATGGTGGGTGGCCGGCGACTTTGCGGCCGATAGGACAGTATGTCTGGACAAACTCAGGGCGATCGTGGACACCCGCGCACCCTAGATTTCCGGACTTGGGGCGCTCCGGGAAACGAGGTCCCAGGAGAATCGCGAGATCGGGGAATCATGCGATCCGGTAACGTTGCCTATAACTCCAGCGGCTTTCACCGCGCGCTGGCGAGACTGACCCGGCTGCGCCCGGGACAGACCGTTCTCGATCTCGGCTGCGGCCGCGGGCGCACCTTGGGCTATCTCCTGGAATTGATCGGGCCTGACGGACGCGCGGTCGGCCTGGATCTTTCGGCGGACCTGCTCGAGCTGGCCGGGCGCGACCATCATCGCGAGATCTCCGCCGGCCGCCTGCAATTGCTGCAGCATGACGCAACCCTGGCCCTGCCTTTCGCGGACGCCAGCTTCGATGCCGTGCTGTGCCAGAATGTCCTGGAATGTATTCCGGAGAAGGCACCGTTCCTGGCGCAAGTCCATCGCGTCCTGCGGCCGGGCGGCGCGCTTCTGCTGGGCCATCATGATTTCGACGCCGTGCTGCTGACCTCAAGCGATCGGGAACTGACCGAGAGCCTTGTCCATGGCTATGCCTCCATGCAGCTTCCGGGCATGAAGTCCGCCGATGCGCAGATGGGCCGGCAGCTCCCGGCGCTGATGGCGCAGTCGCCGTTCCGGGACCTTGAGGCCGTGTCTACGCTGGATGTCGATTTGGCTCTTGGCAGCGATGGCAGCATCCTTGACCTGCTGCAGTCGCTCTACGATGCGGCGCCTGCCGGCACCGATCCGGCGCGGCTGCGCCGCTGGCGGGAAGACCTGGGCGACCGCGACGCCAAGGGCACCTTCTACTGCGCCATCCCCTGGGTCGGTGTCGTGGGCACGCGGTAAGGGCTACGGCCACATCACCGTCGGCGGCAGGCTCATGAGAATGGCGTCGATGTTGCCGCCGGTCTTCAGGCCGAACAGCGTGCCGCGGTCATAGAGCAGGTTGAATTCGACATAGCGGCCGCGGCGGATCAATTGCCGTTGGCGCTGCTCCGCGGTCCAGGGTTCGTTCATGTGCCTGGAGACGATGCGCGGATAGACGTCGAGGAAGGCACGGCCCACATCCTGGGTGAAGGCGAAATCCTTCGCCCAGTCGCCGTTGTCCAGATTGTCGTAGAAGATGCCGCCGACTCCCCGCGGTTCGTTGCGATGGGGCAGGTAGAAATACTCGTCGCACCATTTCTTGAAGCGCGGATAGTAGCCGGAATCGTGGCGGGCGCAGGCGCTCTCCAGCGCCGTGTGGAACTCGGCCGAGTCCTGGGCGTTCGGGAACATCGGCGTCAGATCGGCGCCGCCGCCGAACCAGCCGAAGCTGGTGACGATATGCCGCGTGTTCATATGCACCGCCGGCGCCAGCGGCGACTGCATGTGGGCGACGAGGCTGATGCCGCTGGCCCAGAAGCGGCCGTCGGTGGCGGCGCCGGGCATCTGCTTGCGGAATTCCTCGGAGAAGGCGCCCTGTACGGTGGAGATATTGACGCCGACCTTTTCGAAGACCCGGCCGCGCATGACGGACATGACTCCGCCGCCGCCGGGACTGCCATCGTCGGTGGGCCGCCGCCATTCCGTGCGCTCGAAGCGGCCCGGCGGGCGATCTGAAAAAGTGCCGGTTAGATTGTCTTCCAGGGATTCGAAAGCGGCGCAGATCTTGTCTCTCAATTCACCGAACCAGGCGGAGGCCTGGCTGCGCTGGGCGTCGGTCGGCCGTGTCTTGCTCATCGAACCGGAAATCCTTTCAACTGGCGCAACGCTTCGCCGATCACCATCGCGCCGGCCACCGCGACATTGAGCGACCGCATCTCCGCCCGCATCGGAATTGTCAGCCGGGCATCCACGGCCTCATGCACCGCCGGCGGCACGCCACCGCTTTCCCGGCCCAGCAGGATCGTATCCCCGGCGGCAAAAGCGAAATCGGTATAGGCCGCCGCGGCGCGGGTGGTCAAAAGCAGCAGGCGACCAGCCGTTGCATTCGCGGCACGCTCGCGCAGGAACGCATCCCATGAATTGTGATGGCGCCTTTTCGCCGCATCAAGGTAGTCCATTCCGGCGCGGCGCAGGCGGCTGTCGCTGAAGATGAAGCCGCAGGGCTCGATGATTTCGACCGGCAAATCCAGGCAGGCCGCAAGCCGCAACAGAGTGCCGACATTCTGCGGGATATCGGGCTCAAACAAGGCGAGACTGAGGGCTTCGGGCATGGCGCAAAATCCGCTGCGGCCGGCGGCCAGTATGGCAGACCTGATAAGGACTTAGGCTATATCGCGGGCTGCTTTGCAACGTTCCGGTTTTTCCGTTATACCGGCGCCCAGCCCAAGGGGGGTCGGCGGGGAAATCCGCGGCGGTTTGTCACATCGCAGGCGGGGCGCCCGGCGCCAGTTGAATTGATATAAGCAGCAGATTTTTTGGGCCGTCAGGCGTGTGGTTCCATGCCCGCGCCCGCTCGGCAAGAGGTGGTAAAGATGGCGCATAGCGCACCGGCATCGGGCCAAACCAGCGGCCAGCATGAGGACGGCGGCACCCGCCGCGATTTCCTATATCTGGCCACCGGCGCGATGACCGCCGCCGGCGTTGCTGCCGCGGCATGGCCGTTCATCCACCAGATGAATCCGGCCGCCGACGTACTGGCGCTCTCCACCACGGAAGTGGATATCTCCAAGATCGAGGTTGGCCAGGCGATCACCGTCATGTGGCGCGGCAGCCCGGTCTTCATCCGCCGCCGCACGCCGGAAGAGATCAAGGCGGCCCAGGACGTAAACCTCGCCGACCTCAAGGATCCGCAGCCCGACGATCAGCGCGTGCAGCCGGGCAAGGAGCAATGGCTGATCCTGGTCGGCGTCTGCACCCATCTCGGCTGCATTCCGCAAGGGCAGAAGCCGACGGATGTTCGCGGCGAGTTCGGCGGCTGGCTCTGCTCCTGCCACGGCTCGCAGTACGACACTTCCGGCCGCATTCGCAAAGGCCCGGCGCCGAAGAACCTCGAGGTGCCGAAATATGCCTTCAAGACAGACACCGTCGTCGTGATCGGGTAAGGACGCGCCATGACCGCTCCCGCATTCAAGAATCCGATCATCCGCTGGCTCGACCACCGCCTGCCGGTGTTCAGCTTCATGCATCACGAGATGTATGAGTATCCGACGCCGCGGAATCTCAGCTACTGGTGGAATTACGGCTCGCTTGCCGGCTTCATGCTGGTGGTGATGATTGTCACCGGCATCGTGCTGGCGATGCACTACACGCCCCATACGACGATGGCCTTCGAAAGCGTCGAGCGCATCATGCGCGACGTCAATTATGGCTGGCTGATCCGCTATCTGCACATGAACGGCGCGTCGATGTTCTTCATCGTCGTGTATATCCATATCTTCCGCGGGCTCTATTACGGATCCTACAAGGCGCCGCGCGAGCTGCTGTGGATCATCGGCATCGTCATCCTGCTGCTGATGATGGCGACGGCGTTCATGGGCTATGTGCTGCCCTGGGGCCAGATGAGCTTCTGGGGTGCGAAGGTGATCACCAACTTCTTCACCGCGATCCCGATCGTCGGCAACAGCATCACCCACTGGCTGTGGGGCGGCTTCTCGGTCGACAATCCGACGTTGAACCGGTTCTTCTCGCTGCACTACCTCCTGCCGTTCGTGATCCTGGGCGCGGTGGTGGTGCATATCCTGGCGCTGCACCGCTTCGGCTCCAACAATCCCCTGGGCATCGATATCAAGGGGCCGCAGGACTCGATCCCATTCCATCCCTACTACACGGTGAAGGACAATTTCGGCATCGCCGTGTTCCTGATCTTCTATCTGGGCTTCGTGTTCTTCGCGCCGAACTTCTTCGGCGAGCCGGACAACTATATCCCGGCCAATCCGCTGCAGACGCCGCCCCATATCGTGCCGGAGTGGTACTTCCTGCCCTACTACGCGATTCTGCGCGCGGTCGATGACAACTTCATCGGCTGGGCACCGTTCGGCATTGTCATCGTCAACGCGAAGCTGGCGGGCGTGATCTCGATGTTCGCGTCGATCGCGGTGTTCATCTTCCTGCCCTGGCTCGACCGCTCGCCGGTGAGGAGCTGCCGCTTCCGCCCGGTCTATAAGTGGCTGTTCTGGATCTTCCTGATCGACTGCCTGGTTCTCGGCTGGGTCGGCGCCAATCCGCCCGACGGCGTGTGGCACGGCATCGCCTTCGTCACCATCGGCCGCATCGCCACTGCCTGGTACTTCTTCCACATCGTCATCCTGACCCCGCTGGTGGGTATTTTCGAGAAGCCACTGCCGCTGCCGCGAAGCATCGGTGAAGCGGTGATCAAGGGCGGTGCCATTCCCGCGGGCGCCCACGCCAAGACGATGGAGAAGGCCTGATGCGTAAGTTCTTCACGGCAGCCGTCGTTGCGGCACTGACCGGTTTGTCCGGCGTTGCCCAGGCATCCGAAGGCGGCGAGGCACTGCCGGAAGTCCATTGGTCCTGGAACGGCATCTTCGGCACGTTCGACCGTGCCGCGCTGCAGCGCGGATTCCAGATCTACAACGATGTCTGCTCCGCCTGCCACAGCCTGCATTTGCTGTCCTACCGCAATCTCTCTGATATCGGTTTCGACGAAGAGCAGATCAAGCAGATCGCTGCCGCGGCCACGATCACCGACGGCCCGAACGACGAGGGCGAGATGTTCGAGCGGCCGGGCCTGCCGTCGGACAGGTTCAAATCGCCGTTCGCCAATCCCCAGGCGGCGCGTGCCGCCAACAATGGCGCCCTGCCGCCGGACCTGTCGCTGATCATCAAGGCGCGTGTCGGCGGCGCTGACTATCTGCACGGCATTCTCACCGGCTATAGCGAGCCGCCGGCCGACATGAAGATGGCCGAGGGGATGAACTACAATAAGTTCTTCCCGGGCCATCAGATCGCCATGCCGCAGCCGCTGACCGACGGCGCCGTCACCTATGCCGATGGGACTGAGGCGACGCTGGACCAGGAAGCGCGGGATGTCGCGACCTTCCTCGCCTGGGCCGCGGAGCCGGAGACCGAGCATCGCAAGGAGACCGGCGTCGGCGTGCTCCTGTTCCTGGTCCTTCTGTCGGCGATGATGTTCGCCACCAAGAAGAAGATCTGGTCCGAGCTGCACTGAGGCCTGTCGCGCTATCAGCATGAATTGAAGGGGCGGGTCGTCGATCCGCCCTTTCTCATTTGGAACCAACATCAGATGATCAAAGAGAGCGCCATCATGGGGATCGACCACACGCTGATCGGCGTGCGGGACCTCGAGGCCGCGCGCACCGCCTGGGCGAGGCTGGGCATGCAGATCACGCCCCGCGGCCGCCATATCGGCTGGGGCACGGCGAACTACTGCATTATGCTGGAGCGCGGTTATATCGAGCTGCTGGGCATCGTCGACCCCGCGCAATTCACCAACAACCTCGACAAGTTCCTGGAGCAGCGGGAAGGGCTGCTGGGCCTTGCCTTCAACAGCCGCGATGCAGGCGGCACCGCGGCCTGGCTTAAGGCACAGGGGCTGCATCCCGAAGGCCCGCGCGAGCTGAAACGGGCGCTGGAAATGCCCGACGGCGACCTCATGCCGGCCTTCAAGCTCGTGCATTTGCCGCTGGAGGAGACTCCTGGCCTGCGCGCCTTCTTCTGCCAGCATCTGACGCCTGATATCGTCCGCGGCCGGGGATGGATCATCCATGCGCTGCGGACCGTGTCGCTGGAATCGGTGGTCACGGTGGTTGCGGATCCGGCTGATGTCGCGCCGGCCTATCGCAAGCTGTTCGGCGGCGATGCCGTCAGCATGCGTGATGGCGCCGTGACCGTGCGCACCGGAAGCGGGCTGCTTGAATTCATGACGGCGCCGCAGCTCCAGGCCGCCTATCCCGATATCGCGGTCCCGGATATCGCACCGCCCTGGTGCGCGGTAATGCGGATCGGCGTGCTGATCCTCGTGGATGCGGTTGACTACCTGGAGGCGCGTGAGGTGACCGTCATCCCGACGCCGCGCGGCATTGCGGTGCCGCCGGGCGAGACCAACGGCGTGATCGTCGAGTTCGTGACCGCGTCGAGCTCCTGATCAATTGCGGCATAAACGAAAAGAGCGCGGCCCACCGGCCGCGCTCTCTCGCGATGACTGGCGAAGACGAGACTACTGGAGCAGGCCTTCCGCCTTCAACGCTGCCTGCACCGCGGGGCGCGCGGCGATGCGGTCGACATAGGCCTTCACCGCCGGCCATTTGGCCAGATCTACCTTCAGATGGGGCGCCCAGCTTGCCACCGTGAACAGATAGGCGTCCGCGGCGGTGAACTGCGAGCCCATCAGGTACTGCTTTCCGTCCAGATGCTTGTTCAGGTAGTCGAAGCGCTGGCCGAGCTTGTCGAGCGCCATCTGCTTGTAGGCGTCCGGCGTGTTCGGATTGAACAGCGGCGAGAATGTCTTGTGGATCTCCGAGCTGACAAAGGTCAGCCATTCCTGCGCGCGGTAGCGCTCGAAGGTGCCGTTCTTCGGCAGCAGATTGGACTCGGGCTTCTGATCGGCGAGATAGCTGACGATGGCAACGCCCTCGGTGAGATTCTCACCATTGTCGAGCTGCAATACAGGAACGTAGCCCTTGACGTTGATCTTGGTGAAGTCGCCGCCGCTCTTCGTCTTCTTGGCGCCGAGATCGACCTGCTCAGCATCGAACTTGTATCCGGCTTCGCGCAGGACGATGTGGGGCGACAGCGAGCAGGCGCCCGGTGAAAAATAGAGCTTCATGGGGATGTCCTCTCCGTAAGAATTTTCGTTTGCATGGGGGAATTCAGTGACAGGGAGATAGCACCGGCATTATCGGGCGCAAGTACGCACGAGGGCGTAACCACCGATTGAAAAAGCCGGTGACAAAGTCACCCGCCGGTGACTATCGCGGCCTAAACGTTGAAGCGGAAATGCACGATGTCCCCGTCCTGCACGATATAATCCTTGCCTTCGGACCGCATCTTGCCCGCGTCCTTGGCGGGCTGTTCGCCGCCAAGGGTCACAAAATCGTCATAGCCGATGGTCTCCGAACGGATGAAGCCGCGCTCGAAATCGGTGTGGATGACTCCGGCTGCTTCAGGCGCCTTGGCGCCGCGATGCACGGTCCAGGCGCGCGCTTCCTTCGGGCCTACAGTGAAGAAAGTGATGAGATCGAGCAGGTGATAGCCGGCGTGGATGACACGATCGAGACCGGCTCCCTTGAGATTCAGCGAGGCGAGGAAATCCTGCTTGTCCTTGGGATCGGTCAGCAACGCCACTTCCGCTTCGATGGCGGCGGAGATCACCACTGCCTCCGCACCTTCTTCTTTGGCGCGCGCTTCGACTTTGCGCGACCATTCATTGCCGGTCGCCGCCGAAGATTCGTCGACATTGCAGGCATAGAGCACGGGCTTGGAAGTCATGAGCTGCAGTTGCCGCAGCAGCGGTTTCTGCTCGTTGGAGAGGCTGACGCTGCGGGCCGGCCGGCCCGCGCGCAGCGCTTCCAGCACTGGCTCCATGACCGCCAGGAACATCTTCGATTCCTTGTCGCCGCCGCGCGCCTTCTTCGCCGTGGCGTCGGTGCGCTTCTCCAGGCTGTCGAGATCGGCCAGCATCAGCTCCGTATCCACGGTGTCCGCATCGCGGATCGGATCGACGCTGCCCTCCACATGGGTCACTTCGCCGGCAAAGCATCGCAGCACATGGATGACCGCGTCCACTTCGCGGATGTTGGCCAGGAACTGGTTGCCCAACCCTTCGCCCTTGCTGGCGCCACGCACCAGGCCGGCGATGTCGACGAAGCCCAGCTGCGTGGGAATGATCTTGGCCGACTTGCCGAGCACGGCGATCTTGTCCAGGCGCGGATCGGGGACGGCGACCCGGCCCACATTCGGCTCGATGGTGCAGAACGGATAGTTCGCCGCCTGCGCGGCCGCCGTCGCCGTCAGCGCGTTGAAGAGCGTCGATTTGCCCACATTGGGCAGGCCGACGATGCCGCATTCAAATCCCATGACCCGTTCCTATCGATTGAAATTCGCAGTCCGCGCCGCTCGCATTTACTTCGGCGGCGTCTCTTCTTCCGGCTTCGGCGGCTTGGGTGCAGGCGCCAGCACGTTCACCTTGCTCATGAAGCCGTTCGCATCCCCGGTGACCAGCAGAGGAAAGGCCTCGGCCACTGCCTCGATCAGCTTCCGGAACATCGGCCGCTCTTCTTGATCGAATGGCCGCAGCACATAGGGTGCCACCAGATCCGGATGGCCGGGATGCCCGACACCCAGTCGCACCCGCCAATAGTCAGGCCCGAGATGGCCGTCGATGCTGCGGATGCCGTTGTGGCCACCCGATCCGCCGCCCTGCTTCACCCGGATGCGGCCGGGCGCCAGGTCGATCTCGTCATAGATGACGATGATGTCCGGCAGGTCGATCTTGTAGAACTGGGCCGCTTCCTGCACTGCGGACCCGGACCGGTTCATGTAGGTCTCGGGCCTCAGCGCCAGGATACGCTCGCCGCCGACGGTGCCTTCCGCGGCGAGACCCAGGAAGCGCTGACGATAGGCGGAAAAGCCATGGCGGCGGACAATTTCGTCCACCGCCATGAAGCCGATATTATGCCGGTCGCCCGAATGGCCGGACCCCGGATTGCCCAGGCCAACGAGCAGCCGCATACCGCATCTGCCCGGCGACTACTTCTTGCCGCCCTTCTTCTCGTCTCCGCCCTTGGCCGGTGCAGCCGGGGCTGCGCCACCCTTGGCGGGCGCGGCGGCCGCGGCGGCGCCCGCGGCAGGTGCCGTGCCGGGGGCGCCAGGAGCGCCGCCAGCGGCTGCAGCAGCGGCTGCGGCCTCGGCTGTGACTTCCGTCGGTGCTGCAACCACGGTCTCCACGACCACCGTGGGCGGCGCCACGGAGGCGATGGTGAAGTCGCGGTCGGTAATGACCGGCCGCACGCCCTCGGGCAGCTTGATCATGCTGATATGCACGGAATCGCCGATATCCAACTCAGCCACGTCGACCAGGATCGACTGCGGGATATTGCCGGCCGAGCAGTACATCTCGATGTCGTGCCGCACCACGTTCAGCACGCCGCCGCGCTTGATGCCCGGCGACAGGCCTTCATTGGTGAAGGCAACGGGCACATGGACACGCACCCGCGTTGCATCGGTGACGCGCATGAAGTCCGCGTGGACCACGCGATCGGTCACGGGATCGAACTGGATATCGCGCGCCAGCACCCGGTGGGCGTCGCCGCCGACCTTGAGGTCGAACAGCGTGGTGTAGAAGCCCTTCTTGTGGATCTCGCGGTCGATTTCCCGCGGATCGAGGGCGATCAGAACGGGGCTCTGCTTGTTGCCATAGATAACGCCGGGGACGTGGCCTTCGCGTCGCGTCGCCCGGGCGGCCCCCTTTCCGGCCCGGTCCCGCTTGTTAGCGGTAATGGTGTGAACTTCGCTCATTGGTCCTTGCTCCGTTGGTCAGCTATGGAGACGGCCTCCAGGGGTGCCGCTCTCCGGGTTCGGCTGGTCTTCGGGATAAACTCCCGGGGTCCAGCCATGGCGCCGGAATGCTAGGGATAATCCCGTCAAATCAATAGATTGCAGGGATTGATCGGCTCGGCATGAGCGCCCGTTGCCAGGCGTCCGGTCGCCAAAAAGGCGCGTATTACTGCCGCAACCGCCCCGCCGCGTCAATTGCCGGCAATCGGAGCGGATTCCGGCTCAGTCGAACAGGCTGGAGACTGATTTTTCGTCGGTGATGCGCTGGATCGCCTCGCCCAGCAGGGGGGCGATGGTGAGCTGGCGGATCTTCTGGGAGATCCGCATGGCCTCGGTAGCCTGGATGCTGTCGGTGATGACCAGGGATTCCATGGGCGATGCCGCCACCCGGGCCACGGCGCCGCCGGATAGAACGCCATGGGTAACATAGGCGCTGACCGACACGGCGCCGGCCTCTTTCAGCGCCACGGCCGCATTGCAGAGCGTGCCGGCGGAATCGACGATATCATCCACCAGGATGCAGCGCCGGCCCTCAACATCGCCGATGATGTTCATCACCTCGGAAACGCCGGCCCGTTCGCGCCGCTTATCGATGATGGCTAGTTCGGCCTCCATCCGCTTGGCGATGGCGCGGGCGCGGACCACGCCGCCCACATCGGGCGAGACAATGGTGACATCATTGCCCTGATAGCGCTGCTTCATGTCCTTCACCCGGACCGGCGCGGCGAACAGGTTGTCGGTGGGAATGTCGAAGAAGCCTTGGATCTGTCCGGCATGGAGGTCGAGGGTCAACACCCGGTCGGTGCCGGCGACGGTGATCAGGTTGGCCACCAGCTTGGCGGAAATGGGCGTCCGCGGGCCGGATTTCCGGTCCTGGCGCGCATAGCCGTAATAGGGAATCACCGCGGTGATTCGCCGGGCCGAGCCGCGCTGCAGCGCGTCGATCGTCACCAGCAATTCCATCAGATTGTCATTGGCGGGGTAGGAGGTGGGCTGGATGACGAACATGTCCTCGCCGCGGACGTTCTCCAGGATCTCCACGAACACCTCCATGTCCGAGAACCGGCGGACATGGGCCTGGGTGAGGGGAAGATTGAGATAGGCCGCGATGGCCTCGGCTAACGGGCGATTGCTGTTGCCGGTGATAATCTTCATGAGACCGACCCTGACGCTTCCCCTTGCCCAGCCGGCGCTTCGAATCGGCGTCGTCCCGGGCGCGCGGACATATAACAACCTGTCATAAGCCTGTAAACCGCTGCGGATGGCGGAAAATCCGGCATCGGCGCGCTGCATCGCGCGGCGCATTTCATCGCACCGAACGATGCGTCATCGGCACATCAAGGCGCCGCCAGCGATCCCAGCGGCTTGCACCGGCAATGCTCATGCGGCGTCGACGATGCGACCGGCAGGGTCCAGCGCCGCCGTCAGAAAAGATTCTTGATAAACATTTGTTAACTAAATTCCCGTACGAGTGGACCGGTGGTGGCGGCGATGTTCGCCGCGCAGGACCACAACAAGACGTAGGAGTCTGATATGGCTATGAAGGCAAAGAAGCGGAAGAAAGTCACGAAGCGCAAGTCCGTGGCTGCCAAGAAGCGTTCGGTGAAGAAGACGGCGAAGCGCTCCAAGCGCAAGTAGTTCGCTGTCTCTGCGCCGGCGAAGCGCATAGATTCTCGCCGCCGGCGTTGTCGAGCTTCTCGCTTCGACAAGTTTAAGCTTCCACGATGCAGACCCGGCGCTGGCGACTACCGCGGCGCCGGGTTTGTTTTTAGACCAGCACGACCAGGGCGATCAGCCCGGCGATGCAGAATAAGATGAAATATAGAAGGTGCGGCATGGATCGGTTCGATGGGCCGGTCCGGCGCTGCTAGCCGGCGAGAGCAATTGCCGACAGGCCCCGGCCATAGTCCTTGCCCTGGGACAAGGTCGTGCGGCGGTAGCTGAAGAAATCCGCCGCTTCGGCACATGTATCGCGGGCGACGATGTCCACCTCGGCGATGCCGATGCCCTGCAGGCGCGCGGCGAGATAACCAGCCAGGTCGAACATGAAATGACCCGGCCGCTGCGAGGGGCCGAAGAATTGCCGGTTTCCGTCGTCCTGGGCGAGGAAGGGCCCGGGAAATTCCGGGCCAACTTCATAAGATGCCCGCGCGATACAGGGGCCGATGGCGGCGCGGATGCTGTGGGGCTCGGCGCCCAGCTTGACCATGGCGGCGACGGTGGCCTCGGCGACGCCCGAAAGCGCGCCGCGCCACCCAGCATGGGCGGCGCCAACGATGCCGTTGAAATTGTCGGCAAACAGGACAGGCGCGCAATCGGCCGTCAGGATGCCCAGGGCGATTCCCGGCGCGCGCGTAACCATGGCGTCAGCTTTCGGCCGCTCGTCGCGGGGCCACACCTGATCGACCACGATGACGTCCGGGCTGTGAATCTGGAAGTTGGTGGCGAGCGCCGCTTCCGGCAGCTCGAGAAACGCCATGGCGCGCCGCCTGTTCTCGACCACGGCGTCGCGCAGATCGCCCGACCCCAGGCCGCAATTCAGGGAATCGTAGATGCCTTCGCTGACGCCGCCGCGCCTTGTGTAGAAGGCGTGGCGAACGCCATCCAACAACGCAAGCGATTCCGACTGCAAGGGCGTTAGTTTTGTCATGGGAATCCGGCAGGTGTGGCGAGTCCGGGCGCGGTCATCGCCAGCGCCTTGAACAAGGTGCCCATTTGCTGGAGATCGAGCAAGCGCTCCATGGCGGCCGCTATATCGGCCGATTGCTCCGGCGTCGCGCGGCGTTTTAGCGCCTCTGCGCGCGTCTGGATGCCGAGCCGTTCCAACAACTCGCCCTGGGCGATGGGGCCATGGATGACCGCGCCGGCCTCGCGTCCTGCGCGGGCGATGGCGCCGAAATCTACATGGGCGGAGAGATCGGCCAATCCGGGATCTTCGAGCACGGCATGCTTCCCGTGTCGCCGCACGGCCTGCAGGCTGTCGCCGACGCCGCCTTCGCCGATGGCATAGTCGAAGTTGAGCGCCGCGCCGCCAAAGGCGACGAGGCGGCGGGCGATGGCAGTAGCCACGGTTATGGCAGCCGGACAAACTTCAAGCACGGTGCCTTCCGGCGCCGGCACGGGTGGATTCGCCAGAGCGAAGGCCAAGCCCGGCGCACGCAGGGCGAAGGCGAAGCCATCGCCTTCGCCGTTGAGCGTGACCATGCGCTCCTGCCAGCGGCCGCGATGCTGCTCGAATTGGTGGATCGGCAGCGCGTCAAAGAACTCGTTGCTGACCTGGAGCAGGGGGCCTTCGGGCACGTCTTCGAAGACGTCGTGCCATTGGGGCATGAGCGACGGCGCCGCTTTGGCGATCGCCGACTTTTGCAGTTCGCTTAGCGCCGGACTGGTTTCCACCAGATGCAAATCGATCGCATCGTGAAATCCGGCAACCGCTCGCGTGCCCCTCAAGAGATCGGCCATCAGCGTGCCGCGGCCCGGGCCGATCTCCACCAGCCGCACTGGATTGGGCCGGCCCATCTTGTCCCAGCAATCGGCGCACCAGGCGCCGATGAGCTCGCCGAACATCTGGCTGATTTCCGGCGAGGTGATGAAATCGCCTGATAGTCCGAAGACGTCGCCTTGCTTGTAGTAGCCGAGCTGCGGGTTATTCACCGCCTCGGCCATGAACTCCGCCACGGTCATCGGCCCGGCCAAGCGGATCCGCTTGGCCAGAATCTCGCCCAGGGGAGTCATCGCTACGGCACCCGCTTGGCCGTCGCGATCACATAGAGTCCGTAGAGCAGCATGGGAATCGACAGCCATTGCCCCATGCTGAGGAATGTTTCCTGCGGCAGAGCGGCGAGCTGCGGATCGGGTTCGCGGACCAGCTCGACGATGATGCGCGACAAAGAGTAGCCGACGAGAAATACGCCGGAGAGCGTGCCCACTTTCCGCCGCACGGCGTCGAAACACGAAAGCAGGAACAGCACCGCGAACAGGATCAGCCCTTCGAGCCCAGCTTCGTAAAGCTGGCTGGGATGGCGAAAATTCGCAGGGTCGCCGGGAAATCTCATGGCCCAGGGCACGTCGGTGATCCGTCCATAGAGTTCGCCGTTCTGGAAGTTCGCCAAGCGGCCGAAGAACAAGCCGATCGGCGTGGCCGTCGCGACGATATCAGCCAGCGAGAAGAATGTGAGCTTGCGAACGCGGGTGAACAGGATCATGGCGAGGATCACGCCGATGAGTCCGCCATGGAAGGACATGCCGCCCTCCCACACTTTCAGCATGCTCAGCGGATTCTGCAGATACTGGCCGAGATCGTAGAACAGGATGAATCCAATGCGGCCGCCGAGAACCACGCCGAGGATCGCCCAGACAAAGAAGTCGTCGAGCTGATCGCGCGACACCAGGCGCGGCGTGCGCTTGGCATGCCACAGGCAATAGCGCCAGCCGATCAGCAGGCTGACGATGTAGGCCAGCGCGTACCAGCGAATGGCAAAGGGCCCTATGCCGAGGAAGGGCCCGATTTCAAATGCGACGGGGTCAAACATATGCGGGGATGCGTGGAAGTTTGTGCCGCCCTATATAGAGAGGGTGCCTGCGGGTAACAAGCGATGCCGCCTGCGTTGTGGGGCGGGCGGCGAACGGGAGAAGTTCAGATGCAGACGCAAAACCGGATACTCGACGATCTCGCGAAGATGGCTTCCGGCGCCATGAGCGGCCTGTCGGGCCTGCGCCATGAGATCGAGATGCGGGCGCGCGAGCAGATCGAGCGCATCCTCGGCCGCATGGACCTGGTGCAGCGCGAGGAATTCGAGGCGGTGAAAGCGATGGCGGCCAAGGCGCGGGAGGAGCAGGAACTCCTGTCCCAGCGGCTCGCCGAGCTGGAGAAACAGCTAAAAACCGCGCGCAAATAGGGCCACCTTCCGCCTGACGAGACCGGGAATCCGGAATCTTCATTTATCCACAGGGTGATGGCGAAATTTCTTCTTGCGCCGACTCCGGTTCTTTGGCACGCTATATCTAGTGGGCGATCGCAACAGGTGGGCCATATATCGGGGGTCCGGCAAGTCCACTCCGGAACACTTCCCGGGTCTTAGGGTCCAATGGCTGAGGGTGACGGCATGGCCTCACTTTCCACGGGTCGGCAGGACTACAACACCAATCCCATCGATCTTCTGGAAGAACTGGTAAGCGCAAACGAGTGGCGTTTTGATCGCACCAATGACGGCGAAATGGTCGTCGAGATCGGCGGCAACTGGTGCGACTACCGAATGTACTTCGCCTGGCAGGAGGACCTTTCCGCGGTCTATTTCTCCTGTCTCTTCGATGTCCGCATCCCCCCGCAGAAACGCCTGCAGACGGCGGACCTGATAGCCATGATCAACGAGAAGCTCTGGCTCGGGCATTTCGACCTTTGCTCCGAGGATCTGGTGCCGATGTTCCGCCACACCATGCTGATGCGCGGCGGCAATCCCTCGATCGAGCCGCTGGAGGATCTGGTCGACATCGCTCTCAACGAGTGCGAGCGGTTCTTCCCCGCCTTCCAGTTCGTGCTCTGGGGCGGCAAGTCGCCCCGCGATGCGCTCGACGCGGCCATGTTGGAACCGGTCGGCGAGGCCTAGACACCGATGGCCATCGAAGGCCGGCTGCTTCTTGTCGGATGCGGCAAGATGGGCGGCGCGCTGTTGCGCGGCTGGCTCGACCGCGGCGTGCCGCCGCGACATGTCACCGTGGTGGAGCCCAATGCCGCGCCGCTGGAGGATCTGCGGGCGCGCGGCGTATCGGTTCTGCCGGATGCCACAGGGCTCCCCGCAGATCTCAAGCCGGCCGTGATCCTGCTGGCGGTCAAGCCGCAGATGATGGACGACGCCCTGCCGCCTTACCGGCGCTTGGTGAATCCCGGCACGGTGTTCCTGTCGATCGCCGCGGGTAAGACGGTGGCCTATTTCCATCGGCATCTCGGCGACAAGGCGATTGTCGTCAGGGCCATGCCGAACACGCCGGCGGCGGTCGGGCGGGGCATCACCGTGGCCTGCAACAGCGCCCAGGCGAGCAAGGCCCAGCGCGATCTCTGTCACAGCCTGCTGGAGGCGGTGGGCGAGGTGGCCTGGGTCGACGATGAAGGCCTGATCGATCCCGTGACGGCCGTCAGCGGCGGCGGACCGGCCTATGTATTCCTGTTGATCGAATGCCTCGCGGAAGCCGGCGCGGCGGCGGGACTTCCAGCCGACCTCGCCATGCGCTTGGCGCGAGCGACCGTGAGCGGTGCGGGCGAACTGGCTCGGCAATCGCCGGAACCTGCGGCTGTGCTGCGCCAGAATGTCACCAGCCCCAAGGGCACGACCTATGAGGCGTTGAAGATCCTGATGGCCAATGATGGGCTGCAGCCGATGATGACGAAAGCCATCGCCGCCGCCACGAAGCGCTCGCGGGAACTGGCGGGCTAGCCATGGCGGAAGGTTCTGGAACCAGCGCCGACCGCGTGCGGCAAGCGCTGGCGGCGCTCGGTGTGGCGGCTGATATCCGGGAGTTCGGCGCCTCGACTCGCACCTCGGCCGACGCCGCCGTGGCCATCGGCTGCACCGTGGCGCAGATCGCAAAATCCCTCGTCTTCAAGGCCAAGCCCTCGGGCCGCGCCGTGCTTGTCATCGCCAGCGGCATAAACCGTGTCAGCGAGGTGAAGCTGGCCGCTGCGGTGGGCGAGGGCATCGGCAAGGCAGACGCCACATTCGTCCGCGACAAGACCGGTTTCGCCATTGGCGGCGTCGCGCCGGTCGGCCATACGGAAAAGCCGCTGATCCTCATCGATGAGGATCTTTCGCAGTACGCCGAGATCTGGGCATCGGCGGGCACGCCTCACTCCGTGTTCCGGCTGACTCCGGCGGATTTGCAGCGGATCACCGGTGGGCGCGTCGCGGCGTTGAAGGAGGGCTGAGTTTAATGCCGTTTTGTCGCCCCAGGATGGCCTTCAACTCATCCTCTAGGATGCCTAGATTCCTGCTAGCCTGAATGGCAGCAAGTTGCCGATATCAAGGATCCCCAGATGGCGAAACGACCGGCTAAGGCAAAGAAGGCGGCGCGGGATGACGGGCTGGGCCCGATCGTCGCGGCCGCGATGGTCTTGGCGGCGGAGCGCGACTGGCGGGAGATCGGTCTAGCGGAAATTGCCGCTGCGGCGGGACTGAAACTCTCTGACCTGCTGCAGGAATACCCATCGAAGATGGCGATCCTGGACACCTTCTCCAAAGCCATCGACCGCAAGGTCCTGGCCGATTTCGCGCCGGATGCCGATAGCAGCTCCGCCCGCGACCGGCTGTTCGATGTGCTGATGCAACGGTTCGATGTTCTGGATACCCACAAGGAGGCCGTTCGCCGGCTTCTGGGGGCGGCTTGCCGCGACCCCTTGGTGGGGTTCTGCGCCGGCAGTTCGCTGTTCCGCTCCATGGGGCTAATGCTGGAGGCGGCCGGCGTACCCAGCGATGGCGTTCGGGGTGCCATCAAGGCGAAGGGCCTCGCCGCGATCTATGCCGCCACCCTGCGGGACTGGCTCAAGGATGACACAGCCGACAAGAGCCGGACCATGGCGGGCCTGGATAGCAGGCTGCGGCGCGCCGAGGGCTGGGCTAACTCGCTGAAATCCATGCCTTTTGGCCGTAAGGCGAGCCAGGGCGAAACCACGTAGAGTGCCTTATCCCGGCTTTTCAGGGTCCGGAAACGGGGATTCGGATCGACCCGATCCATTTCTTTTATGTTGCACTGCAAAATTTTCTTGACGCCCGACCTTGAATTAAACATATTCGGCCCAAGATTGTGCAGTGCAGCAAAGATAGTCCCCACACCGAGACACTGAGGAGATACCCTATGGCAAAAGCCACCGCATCCGATTTCACCACCGACAGCTTCAAGTTCGGTGATTTTACAAAGACTTACGCGGACTTCAATAAGTTCGCCGCCGACTACAGCAAGATGTTCGCGAACGGCAAGGCGCCGACTTTCGATTTCGAGGCTGCCTTTGCTTCGCAGCGCAAAAACGTCGAGGCCCTGACCGCCGCCAACCAACTCGCCTTCCAGGGCGCCCAGGCGGTGTTCCGCCGGCAGGTTGAGCTGGTCCGTGAGGCGTTCGACCGGTTCGGCAGCGTCTCCAAGGATTTCGTTGCCCCGGGCAGCGCCGAAGAGAAGCTCGCGAAGCAGGCTGAGCTCAGCAAGGCCGCCTTCGAGTCCGCCCTCGCCAATGCGCGGGAGATCGGCGAGCTGGTGCAGAAGACCAGCGAAGACGCGATCGAAGTGATCAGCAAGCGCGTCGCCGCCAACTTCGACGAAGTGAAGGCCGCTCTCAAGACCAAGGCCGTCAAGAACTAACGATCCCGTCCCCCATTTCGGGATTTGTTCGCGAACCGCCCCGTGCCGCAAGGCCGGGGCGGTTCTGCTTTCTGGCGCGATCCTTGCGGGCGCCGCCCGGCAACGCTAATAGCGGGCGCCTGTTTGGAAGCCGGGGAGTTCAAGACATCGTGAGCAAGGTCGAGCCGGTCGCATCCGCGATCACCTATGAAGATTTCCGCAAGGTCGATATCCGCGTCGGCACCATCGTCGCCGCCGAGGCGTTCCCGGAGGCGCGGCGGCCGGCCTACAAGCTGAAGGTGGATTTCGGCGACAGCATCGGCGTGCGCCGCACTTCCGTGCAGATCGTGCCGAACTACAAGCTCGAGGATCTGGTGGGGCGGCAGGTGGCTGCGGTCGTCAATTTTCCGCCGAAGCAGATCGGCCCCTTCATGTCGGAAGTGCTCGTGCTGGGCTTTGGCGATGAAGGTGACAACGTCACGCTGATCCGCCCGGACAAGACGGTGCCGAACGGCGGCAGGCTGTACTAGCTCCCGCGCCGGCTTATGATGGCGCGCTGTCCTTGAGCTGTTGCAGCAGCTGCGACGTCGGATAGCCGTCAGGAATTTCGCCGATCGAGCGCTGATACTGGCGGAGCGCCGTGCGCGTCTTCGGACCCACCACGCCGTCCACGCCGCCAGGATCGTAGCCAAGATCGGCGAGCCGTTCCTGCAGCTCGATCCGCTCGTCCTTTGTCAGCGGCATATCGTCCCGCGGCCAGCTCGCCATCAGCGGCCCGCCGCCGGCGATGCGGTCGGCCAGATGCCCGACCGCCAGCGCATAGGCCGATGAATAGTTGTAGGCCAGGATGGTGTGGAAATTCTCATAGACGATGAAGGTGGGCCCTCGATGCCCAGCCGGTGCGATGACCGAAGCCTGCGATGCAACCGCCGGCAGTTCGGCACCATTGGCGAGACGCACGCCGAGCTTGCGCCATTCCGTCACCGGCTTCTTGATATCGATCTCCGCCTGTTCCCAGGGGAAATCTCGCGGCAGCTTCACTTCGGCGCCCCAGGTTTCGCCGGCTCGCCAGCCCTTTTTCACGAGGTAGTTGGCCGTCGAACCGAAGACATCCGCCTGATCGCCCCAGATGTCGCGCTTCCCATCATTATCGCCATCGACGGCATACTGCCGGAATGCCGAGGGCATGAATTGCGTCTGCCCCATGGCGCCGGCCCAGGAGCCGCGCATGGCCATGGCATCGATATCGCCGGCCTCCAGGATCAATAGCGCATCGATGAGCTGCTCGCGGAATACCTGCGGCCGCCGGCCGTCATACGCAAGAGTCGCCAGCGCTTCGATCACGTTGTAGCCGCCGGTGTTGGCGCCATAGGCGCTCTCAAGCCCCCAGATGGCCAGAATGATTTCCGCCGGCACGCCATATTGCGTGGCGGCGGCGTTCAACTGCATTTGGTTTTCGGTTTGCTTGATCTTACCGTTTGCGACCCGCTCGGGCGACACCGCCGAGTCCAGATAGCTCCAGACCGGCTTGGTGAATTCCGACTGGTCCTGATCCTTGGCGACGATCTCCGGATTGACCCGGACGGCGGCGAAGGCGCTGTCGAAGGTGTCGCCGGAAACGCCTGCCGCCATCGCCTCGTCGCGCAGATCATCGAGCCATTCCGAGAAAGACTGCTGCTCCGGAACATTCTCCGTCGTGCCGGCCGCCGCCGTCGAATCTCCTTGGCCAGGTTCCGTGTTCCCCGCGCCATTCGACTGGCAAGCGGCAAGACACAGAGACAGGGCGATCAACAGGCTGGCTCGCTGCATGTGGCCTCGTGTCCTCATTGGCTGAATTCCGTCCGGCGGCGACATAGATAGCCGGGTCCATTGCCGATTGCACGGGGCATTCTGGCGGTGCATCTGGTCAAAACTCTGACGGCGGTGTCAAAGTTCCCGGTCTGCGCCTAACTCATATCCAGCGGTCCCGGCCCCTTCGGCGGCGGGAACAGCCGGTCCAGCTCCGCCAGCTGCGTGGCGTCGAGCCTGAACTTCAGCGCAGCATGGTTCTCCCGCAAGCGATCGGGATGGCTGGTCTTGGGAATGGCGATCACGTCCGGCTTGCTGAGCAGCCAGGCCAGCGCTGCCTGCGCCCAGGTCATGCCGTGCTGCTTGGCGAACTTGGCCAGTTTCTGATCCTTCTGCAGATCCGCCCGTTCGATCGGGCAATAGGCCATCACCGGAATCTTTCGCTCCCGGCACCAGGGCAGCAGATCCCACTCGATGCTCCGCCGCGCCAGATTGTACATCACCTGATCCGTGGCGCAGGCCTTGCCGCCCGGCAGGACGGACAATTCCTTCATATCGGCGCGGTCGAGATTGCTGACGCCGTGATGGCGGATCTTGCCGGCCTTCTGCAGCGCCGTGAAGGCCTCGAGCGTTTCGGCCAACGGCGCATTGCCGCGCCAATGCAGGAGATAGAGATCGATGTGGTCGGTCTTCAGCCGCTTCAGACTGCGCTCGCAGGCCTCGATCGTGCCCTTGCGAGTCGCATTGTGGGGATAGACCTTGCTGACGATGAACGCCTGGTCCCGGCGGCCGGGAAGCGCCTCGGCAATCAATTCCTCGGCGCGGCCTTCGCCATACATCTCCGCGGTGTCCAGCAATGTCATGCCGAGGTCGAGCGCCAGGCGAATGGTGGCGATTTCGCCGGCGCGCTTGTTGCGGTCCTCGGCCATCTGCCAAGTCCCCAGACCCAGCGCGGCGACTTTCTCTCCCGACGGCAGCGTGACCTGTTGCATCGACCATTCTCTCGATTGTGTTGTGGAAATTATACCGGCAGCCGCAGGATGACGCGAAGTCCGCCCATCGGCGAGTCTGCGAGGATCACGTCGCCGCCATGGCCGCGCACCACGTCGCGGGCGATGGTCAGGCCGAGCCCGATGCCGCCGGTTTCCGGATTGCGCGATTCCTCCAGACGGAAGAACGGCCGGAAGACTTCCTCGCGCTTGTCGGCGGGCACGCCAGGGCCGTCATCGTCGATGATAATCTCGATGGCTTCCGCCCCAAGGCGGCCGCTGACGCGAATTTTCTTGGCGTAACGCTGCGCATTGCCGATGAGATTGACCAGCGCCCGTCGCATCGCCTCCGGACGCACCGTGGCCTCGAGATACTCACCGACCTCCAAGGTGATTTCCGCACCGTCGCGGCGCGCCGTCGCGGCCACGTCCTGCAGGAGTTCGCCGAGATCGATGGGCGCCGTCGCCTCCCGGCCTGCGCCGCGGGCGAAGGTGAGATAGCCGCCGACCATCCGTTCCATATCAGCCACGTCGGCCTTGAGATCGCTGACCTCCGGCCCGCTGCCCATCATCGCCAGCGCAAGCTTCATGCGGGTCAGCGGCGTGCGCAGGTCATGAGAGACGCCCGCGAGCATGTCGGTGCGCTGGCTGATCTGGCGGCGGATGCGGTCGCGCATGACGGTGAAGGCGTTTCCGGCCTGGCGCACCTCGCTGGCGCCCTCGACCGTGAACTCGTCGCTGTCGCGGCCCTTGCCGAAGGCTTCCGCGGCCGCGGCGAGCCGTCGGATCGGCCGCACCTGGCTGCGCATGAACAGCGCCGCAACGGTGAAGAGCGCCAGGGACGTTCCGACCATCCAGAGGATCACCACATAGGTGGTGGAACTGAACAGCCGGCGCCGCGGCGCCACGATCTGCAGCACGCCGTTGTCCATCTGCACATGAATCTCGACCTCAGTCTCCAGCGACCTCGTATCAATCAGGAAGGGGCGCTTCACCAGTTCCGCAAGAGCTGTGCCGAGATTGCGATCGACCAGGGTCTGGCGCAGCGTGAAGGAGACGTCGGGCAGCCGCGCATCCGGTTCGAAGGACATCTTCAGCTGCATGCTTTCCTGTGCCAGGTCGAACAGCCGCGGCCAGCTGGACTCGCTGCCGTCCTGCTCCATCATGCTGATGATGGCGGCGATATCGCCGGCGACGCCGCGCGCCAGCCGCTTGGTGACCGTGTCCCAATGGCTGTCATAGAAAACAGAGGTGGTGACCAGCTGCAGCAGGATCAGCGGTGTCACGATGATCATGACCGAACGGCCCAGCAAGGAGCGGGGCAGGATGTTCTTGAGAAATCCTATCTGCCGGAACCGGTCGGCGATCGCCGCCATGAAGCGCTTCCTCGTTCGATCAAATCAATCGGTCTGCAGCATATAGCCCCGGCCGCGCACCGTCACCAGATAGCGGGGAAAGCGGGGATCTGTTTCGATCTTGCGCCGCAATCTTGTTACCTGCACATCCACCAGGCGGCTCTCCGCGCTGGTGCTCTGGCCCAGGGCGTCGCGGCTGACGGCGGTCCCCGGCGCTGCCGCCAGTTGCGCCAGCAGATCGGCCTCGGCACCGGTGAGCCGTATATGGGCCGTGCCCTGGCGCAGGCTGCGCCGGTCCAAGTCGAAGGTGAAGGGGCCGAAGCGGACGCTGCGGCGGACCGATTCGGGTTCTCGCGGGATTCGGCGCAGGATGGCGCGGATACGCGACACCAGTTCCCGGGGCTCGAACGGTTTCGCCAGATAATCGTCGGCCCCGCTGTCCAGGCCGGTGATGCGATCATCGGGCTCGCCCATGGCCGTCAGCAACAGGATCGGCACCGCCTTCTGCTGCCGCAGAGAGCGCGTCAGGTCGAGCCCGTTCTCGCCGGGCATCATGATGTCGAGGACGAGCAGGTCGAAATCCAGCCCAGCCAGCTTGCGCCGCGCATCTGCTGCGTCGTTGGCGATGGTGACGCGAAAGCCCTGGTCGCTGAGGAACCGGCGCAGCAGATCGCGCAGCCGCTTGTCGTCGTCGACGACGAGGATATGAACCGGATCCTGTGATTCCGCAGCGAGGTTCACGTTGGATCTCTCTCGCTCTCTGGCCCGTTGCTGCAATTCAGCGCCGCACGCCGCCGGGACGCGCAAATTTGCCGCGATCGGAATCGTTGATCAGGCCGAGCAGCACCTTGCGAAATCCGTCGACAGCCTCGGCGCCGGCGGCGCGATAGGCCTTGGCCACCAGCGCGCGCTGCGCCTCCGTCAGCCGGCGCTCCAGATCGGCGCCCGAGGCCGTCAGTTCCAGCAGCCGCTGCCGCCGGTCGCGCGGGCCGGGCCGCTGGGTGATCAGCCCCTTTTTCACGAGCTGGCTCAGCACGCGGCTCAAGCTCTGCTTGGTGATCTTCAGGATGGAGAGCAGCGCCGACACGGTCATGCCGGGATTGCGGCCGACAAAATAGATCACCCGGTGATGGGCGCGGCCGAACCCGTACTGGGCCAGCATGGCATCGGCCTCCGCGGTGAAGTCGCGATAGGCGTAGAACAGCATCTCGATGCCCTGGCGCAGTTCTTCCTCGCGCAGGAACAAGGGGTTGGCCAGGGGTTTCACATCAGCCATGAATTTACGTCAGCTATGTTGACATATTTTTTGGAATCGGGTATGACTCCCGGTAACATCCGACATAATAGTTTGCCAACATATTGCAACAAGGCTGGACCCCATGAGCGTGCTTCCCTTCGACGATCGCGATGGCGTTATCTGGTTCGACGGCAAGCTGGTGCCCTGGCGCGATGCCAAAGTGCATGTGCTGACCCACGGCCTGCATTATGCGAGCTGCGTCTTCGAGGGCGAGCGCGCCTACAACGGCAAAGTATTCAAGTCGACCGAACATAGCGAGCGTCTGCACCGTTCGGCGGAAATCCTCGGCTTCAAGATTCCCTTCAGCGCCGCGGAAATCGACGCCGCGAAGATGGCGTGCATCGCGGCCAACAAGCTGACCGACTGCTATGTGCGTCCGGTCGCCTGGCGCGGCAGCGAGATGATGGGCGTATCGGCGCAGAAGAACGCCATTCATTTGGCCATCGCCACCTGGGAATGGCCCTCCTATTTCTCGCCGGAGCTGAAGTCCCGCGGCATCCGCATGACCTTCTCCAAGTGGCGGCGGCCGGCACCCGACACCGCGCCGACCAATTCAAAGGCCGCTGGCCTCTACATGATCTGCACCCTGTCCAAGCACGCGGCGGAAAATGACGGCTATGCAGATGCCCTGATGCTCGACTATCGCGGCCAGATCGCCGAGGCCACGGGCGCCAATGTCTTCCTGGTGCAGGGCGGCAAGGTACATACGCCCAAGCCCGATTGCTTCCTCGACGGCATTACCCGCCGCACGGTCATCGACCTGCTGCGCAAGCGGGGCCATGACGTGGTGGAACGGGCGATCATGCCGGAGGAATTGGGCAAGACCGATGAGGTGTTCATCACCGGCACGGCGGCGGAAGTGACGCCGGTGGGAGAGATCGGCCAATACAATTTCCAGGTCGGCCATGTCACCCGCCAGATGATGGACGACTACGCCGCCCTGGTTCGCGCCTAGCGCCGGCGCCCGCGGTGGTGCCGCCGGATTTCTTCCCGGGGTTCGAACGCAAGCGCATCGCTGTTCCCGGCGCTGAGATCGCCGCCGTGGTCGGCGGCAGCGGCCCGCCGTTGCTCCTCCTGCATGGATTTCCGCAGAGTCTGGTCATGTGGCACCGGGTTGCACCGGCATTGGCGGAGCGGTTCACGGTCATTGCCACGGATCTGCGCGGCTATGGCGAGAGTTCGGTGCCGGCCACGGCGTCAGACCACGCCTCATACTCATTCCGGGCCATGGCCGGCGATCAGTTCGCGGTAATGACCACGCTCGGCTTCGACAAGTTCCTGGTCTGCGGCCACGATCGCGGCGCCCGCACCACGCACCGGATGGCCCTGGATCATCCGGAGCGCGTCACGGCCGCGGCGATCATGGATATCCTGCCAACGATCTATCACTACGAGAACGTCAACCGTGCCTTCGCCACGGGCTATTATCACTGGTTCTTCTTCATCCAGCCGTTCGACTTTCCCGAGCGCCTGATTGGCGCGAACCCCGACTACTTTATGGAACGTACATTCGGCCGGATCGGCCGTGCGGGCGCCATCGATCCCCAGGCGATGGAATGTTATGCCAAAGCCTTTCGCGATCCGCCGCGATTGCACGCAATGATGGAGGATTACCGCGCCGGCGCCTCGATCGATCTCGATCATGATCGCGCCGACAAGGGCCGCAAGCTGTCCTGCCCGGTGCTGCTGCTCTGGGGCGAGAAGGGCGTTGTCGGCCGAAATTTCGACGTGCTGAGCGTCTGGCAGGATTATGCCAGTGACCTGCGCGGCGGCGCGCTCCCCTGCAATCATTATTTGGCCGAAGAAGAACCCGAACTGACCGCACAGCGGCTGTTGGAGTTTTTTGCTCCGTACCGATAGTCGGTTGCGCGCCTACGGTTCCAAGAAATCCACCTGGCCGTCGAGGCAACGGAACACCCCGTCCTGCCGCGACGGCTGCAGGCCGAAAATGCCGGCGCGGTCGAGCCGCAGGAACAGGCCGCGCAGGAATCGGATGGATACGCCATGGCTGACAACGATGGCCGGCCGCTTCAGCTCCGCGAGGCTGGCCGAGAGCCGTTCCACCATCTCGTCGTACGTTTCGCCCTCGGGTGCTCCGAAGAGGGAGGCGTCGAGGCGCGCGCGGTCCCAGGCGCCGGGCGCCCGCTGATTGATCTGATCGACCGTCAGCCCATCCCATTGCCCGAGCCCGATCTCAACCAGGCGCGGATCGAAGGTCGGTTTGAGGGAAAGCGCTTCGCCGATGATCTCCGCCGTCTTGCGGGCACGACCCAGCGGACTGCTGATCAGGGAAAAGCCGCTGGGATCGCCGATCTGCGAACACAACAACACCGCGTTTCGCCGGGCCTGCTCGAGGCCTAGCGGCGTCAGCGGCGAATCCATCCGGCCTTGCATCCGCAGGGCCAGATTCCATTCCGTCTCGCCATGACGAACCAGATAGATCAGCGACGGCTCCCTTTGCAGACCTAAAGCTTCGGCCGCAGTTCCGCCGTCCGGTACCAGGGCCGCTCGCGTTCGAACGCCGCGGCGGCGCGGAACACGCTGACATCGTCATAGGTACGTCCGACAATCGACAGGCCCGTCGGCACCCCATTGGCGGCAAGGCCGGAGGGCATGCTCATGACGGGGCAACGGCTCATGATGTTGAAGCAGATAGTCATCAGCCAGTGGTGGACATTGGCCTGCGGCTTTCGATTTATAACCAGCTTCTTCGTCACATAGGACTCGCCGGCCTTGGTCGCCGGAAGCGGCAGGGTCGGGACGAGCAGGATGCGGTACTTCTCCAGCACGGGACCGAGCGTCTTGTACATGGTCGTCTCGATCTCCAGTCCCTTGAGGAAGTCCTCCTTCTTGATCCGCTTCGACTCCCGGGCGAACGCCAGCGCATAGTCGGTCATGACCTTGCCGTGCTTTTTGGCGTAGGTGCCGATCCACGGCCCGAAGATGGTGCCGAAATGGGCATCGGCTGCGCGCACCACGTCCTCGCGCTTCCAACCGAGATCCACCTCTTCCACGATTGCGCCGGCGGCACGGAACATGTCGGCCGCAGCACGGGTATTCTTCGCCACATCTGGATCGAGATCGTATTCCGCTGGATTGACGCAGAGTGCGATGCGCCAGCCCTTGATGTCGCCGAGCTTTGCCGGGATGCGCAGCTTGGGCCGAAGCGTTGCTATGTCCTCTGGATGCGGGCCGCACATGATGTTCTGCATCAGTGCCGCGTCGGCCACCGTGCGGGCCATCGGTCCCACGTGGCAGTACTGGTCCAGATTGAAGGGCGGGGTATCGGGATTGCGGCCATAGGGCGGCTTGTAGCCGACCACGCCGCACATGGAGGCCGGAATGCGGATGGAGCCGCCGATGTCCGAGCCGCTGGCGAGCTGCGAAGTGCCGGCGGCGAGGGTCGCGCCGGAACCGCCGGAGGAACCACCGCAGGAATAGCCGGTGTTCCAGGGCGTGCGCGTCACGCCATTGAGACGCGACTGGGTGTACGGAGCGCAGGAGAACTCCGGCGCAGCCGCGCGCGCATGCATGATGGCGCCCGCCTTGAGCAGGCGTCCGATGGAAGGATTTGTCTCCTCCGCCACAAAGTCCTTGTAGATGATGGAACCGAAGGTGACGCGCTCGCCTTTGATGAGGGCTTCATCCTTGATGGCGACGGGCAGGCCCTCCAGCGGCCGCGGCCGGCCGTCGGTCTTGCCGTACTTCTCCTCGGCCTTCTTCGCCTGTGCCAGCGCCCGGTCATAGAACTTCAGCGGAAAGGCGTTGATCTTCTTTTCCACCTTTTCCGCGCGGTCGATCACCGCCTGCATGAGTTCCACCGGCGACAGGGTCTTGGCCTTGAAGCGGGCAATGGCCTCGGTCGCCGGCAAATAGCAGAGTTCAAGATCGGACATCAGTTCCCCCGGTTTTATCGTTGCCTGGCGAAACCGGCGTGCCTTGCGCCCGCCGGCAAAAAAGGGCGGGTCATTGCCCGCCCGGGTATCCTGCAGAGAGTTCTATTCGGCGCCCGGCTTTCGGGCAACCCAGCGGTCGGTGGCCTTAGCGTCGCTATCCCGCGCGTCGACCCATTGCGCGCCCGCGCCGGTCTCCTCGAGCTTCCAGAAAGGCGCCTTGGTCTTCAGCCAGTCGATCAGGAAGGCGCAGGATTCCAGCGCCGCCTGCCGGTGCGGCGACGCCGTGACCACCAGCACGATGCGGTCGCCCGGCTCCAGGCGTCCATACCGGTGAATGATCAGGCTGGCCAAAAGCGGCCAGCGGCGGTTGGCCTCTTCGTCGATTTCCTGCAGCTTTTTCTCGGTCATGCCGGGATAGTGCTCCAGCGTCATGGCGCCGACGGATTCGCCGCCGGCCACATCGCGCACCAAGCCGACGAAACTCGCGACGCCGCCCACGTCGCGGCGTCCTTCCGTCAGCGCCGCAACCTCGGCGCCGATATCGAAGTCCTCTTGCTGCACGCGGATCATAGCGGCTATCCGCCGGTCACCGGCGGGAACAGCGCCACTTCGTCGCCTGGTTTAACCGGATGATCGGCGCCGACATATTCCTGATTGACGGCAACGCGCACGACCGAACGGTTGGCCAGCGCCGAGGCGTGCTTGGCGCTGCGCTGGGAGAGCCAATCCAGCAGCGAGCCGACCGTGGCCACGCTCGCCGGCGGATCGATCTGTTCCTCGCCGATACCGACCTTGCTCTTCACCCAGGCGAAATAGAGAACGCGCATATCCTAAAGTCCTGACCTGTTCATGTCCGAGAGACTAGCGCATGGGCGCGCAAAGTCTAAGTGGCCCGTGCTGCCCGCTGGCGCGGACGCACCAGGCCGCAATGATTGACGATGAAAGCGGCGATGGCCGCGACATCATCAAGGGGCAATTGCGGCAACGGGCAATCCGGCAGCGTGATATCGCTGGCGACGGCGACGATGTGCTGGTCGTCCGGATAGATCAGCGGCTTGCCGTTGGCGGCTCGGTGGATCTCCAGCTTGTCATGGGGTTCGCGCTTGAACCCTTCGATCAGCAGCAAGTCGACCGGCGTCATGTGGGCGATCAGCTCGGCCGCCGTCGGTTCCATGGCGCCCCGGTGTTCATGCATCAGCGCCCAGCGATTGGCTGATGCCACCAGCACTTCCCGCGCGCCAGCCATGCGGTGGACGTAGGAGTCCTTGCCCGGCTGGTCGATATCGAAATTGTGATGCGCATGCTTCATGGTGGAAACTGTGATGCCCCGCGCGATCAGCTCGGGCAGCAGCTTCGCCGTCAGTGTGGTCTTGCCGCTGCCGCTCCATCCGGCCAGGCCGAATAACTTCATGGCAATTCTCCGAAAAGCCCGCCGTCTGTCAGTGGACGGACCGGCTCGGTTCGGCGATTGGTCCAGCCGCCGGCTTGGGTTTAACGGTGGGCACCGGCGGCGGTTCGGCGACGATGTATTTCAGTCCGGCATGCAGATAGTCATAGCCGGTGATGATCGTCAGCGCGGCGGCGACCCACAGCCCCACCTCGCCCACCATTCTTACCCAGGGATCGGCGGTATCGCCGATCAGCAGGAAGCCCAGCGCCACCATCTGCAGCATGGTCTTCCATTTCGCCATCCGGCTGACCGGCACGCCGACATTGGCCTGGGCCAGGAATTCCCGCAGGCCGGACACCAGCACCTCGCGGCACAGGATGATCAGCGCCGGCAGCACGACCCAGCCGGTGATCTGGTCCTTGGCCACCAGGATGAGGATGACAGCGGCGACTAGCAGCTTGTCGGCGATCGGATCGAGGAAGCGCCCCAGCGGCGAGATCTGCGCCCAGCGCCGCGCGAAATAGCCGTCGAAGTAGTCGGTGATGCCCGCCAGGATGAACAGCGCCAGCGCCAGCCAGCGCGCTTCGTCGCCACGGAGGTAAAACAGGCCGACGATGACAGGGATCACGAAAATCCGCGACAGCGTGAGGAAGTTGGGCAGATTGAACAGCATGAATGCGACGTTCCTGGCCAGGTTTCTCGTATTTTAGCTGCTGCTATTGAAGTAGTCATAGATCTTCTTGGCAACGGCGGCGCTGATTCCGTCCACCGTCTGAAGGTCTTCCAGCCCCGCCCGCGCCACGGCCTTGGCCGATCCGAAGCGGTGCAGCAGGGCCTTCTTCCGCTTGGCGCCAATGCCCGGGATCTCGTCCAGCGGTGACTGGGAGATCTGGGCCGACCTCTTGTTGCGATGGGCGCCAATTGCGAACCGGTGCGCCTCGTCCCGCAGGCGCTGCAGGAAATAAAGCACGGGATCCCGCGGCTCCAGCCCGAACGGCTCCCGCCCCGGCATGAAGAACCGCTCCCGCCCGGCATCGCGGTCCGGTCCCTTGGCGACGCCCACCAGCGCCACATCGGTGACACCGAGTTCGGCGAAGACCTCCAGCGCCACGCCAAGTTGCCCGGCGCCGCCATCCACCAGCACGAGATCGGGCCAGGTCCCCTTGTCGCGCTCCGGGTCTTCCTTCAGCGCGCGGGAAAATCGGCGAGTCAGCACCTGGCGCATCATCGCGTAGTCGTCGCCCGGCGTCAGGCCCTCCGGGTCGATGCTGAATTTGCGATAGGCATTCTTCTGGAATCCGTCCGGACCGGCGACGATCATCGCGCCATAGGCGTTGCGGCCGGAGATGTGGCTGTTGTCATAGACCTCGATGCGTTGCGGCGCATTCTCCAGGCCGAAGCATTGCGCCACGCCTTCCAGGAGCTGCCGCTGGGTCGCGTTCTCCGCCAGCCGCCGCTCCAACGCCTCCCGGGCATTCAGCAGCGCCTGATCGATCAGCTTGCGCTTGCCACCCTGGCGGGGCGCGATTAGTTCGACTTTCCGCCCGGCCTTGACGCTCAGCGCTTCCTGCAGCAGCGCCGATTCCAGCGGCGTGTGGCTCACCAGGACCAGCTTCGGCGGCTCCTTGTTGTCATAGAACTGGCCGATGAAGGAACTCAGTACCTGTGGAATTTCCATTTCCCGGTCATGGCTGGGGAAATAGGCCCGGTTGCCGTAATTGCTGCCGCCGCGGAAGAAGAAGACCTGGACGCAGGTCTGCCCGCCCGCCTGGTGCGCGGCGATGATGTCGGCCTCGTCCAGCCCGGCGACATTGACGCCCTGGTGCGACTGGATTTGGGCGAGGGCGCGCACCCGGTCGCGCAGCCGCGCCGCGCGCTCGAACTCCAGCGCGTCGCTGGCGGCCTGCATCTCCTTCGCGAGGCGGTCCTGCACTTCGCGGCTGTGACCGGAGAGAAAATCGCCGGCCTCATCCACCAGCCGCCCATACTCCGCATCGGTGATGCGGCCGACGCAGGGCGCCGAGCAGCGCTTGATCTGATACTGCAGGCAGGGGCGGGTGCGGCTGGCATAAACTGCATCGGAACAGGAGCGGAGCAGGAAGGCACGCTGCAACGCCGTGATCGTGTTATTGACCGCGCCGGCGGAAGCGAAAGGACCGAAATATTCTCCCCGGCGGTCGCGGGCGCCGCGGTGCTTGAGGATCTGCGGCGCGGCGTGATCCCTGGCGATCAGTATGTAGGGGAAGGATTTGTCGTCCCGCAATTGTACGTTGTACCGCGGCGCGAGGCGCTTGATCAGATTGCTCTCGAGCAGCAGGGCTTCGACCTCGGTGTGGGTCGCGATCACCTCAAGCGTGGTCGTTTCCGCGACCATGCGCTGGAGGCGGTTGGCCAGCCGGTCGATCTGCGTGTAGGTGCCGACACGCTTCCTCAGGCTCCGCGCTTTGCCGACATAGAGCGGATCGCCCTTGTCGTTGAGCATGCGATACACGCCGGGACCGCTCGGCAGGTTCTTCAATTGCGCTGAGATCACCTCGACGCCGCGCTGCAGGCGCGTTGGCTCGCCTCCGGATTCATTCGGCGAATCAATATCGAAGGCGGCATCGCGAGTGCCGGCCTGGGTCGTCTCAGGGGTTGATTTTGGATCCGGCATCGCCGGCATTCTCCATCAGCGGAACCGGCCAAACACGTAGTAAATCCCGGGGCAAATGACAGTCCCATCATCCGGCCAGGAGATGCATAGCATTTTATCGGCCTTTCCACGCCGCCTGTGGATAAGTCTGTTGGAAACACCCTGCCTGAATGGTTGAAACAAAGTAAATGCGCGGCTTTGGGCGGATTGCCTAAATTTTGGGCATGGATATCTAAGACATTGATATCGGCGGATTCTGCATTTGAAGGTCGTAACGCCTGTGCCACGTATCCGCAATGGAACAGCCTTAAGTCTTGACAATCCGGCCAGGAAATTACTCGGCCTCCCGATGTGCACAACTGGAACGCGAGGGTCCTGCCGCCCTGGGGCTCCAAAAGCCCGCGGGCGGCCCGTGGCAGCCGATTCTATTCCTCGGCCACAAAGCCCCGGCTGGGGACAGCCCAGCCCAGATGCTGGCCCCCATCCAGGGCGATCATCTGGCCGGTCAGGGCCGGCGATTCCAGGATAAAACGCACCGCCCGGCAGATCTCCACCGGGGTGGTGCCGCGCTTCAGCGGCATGGAATCCCATTGGGCCTTGAATTGCGCCTCGGTCTGGCGCGGGCTGGGCAGGGTCGGGCCCGGACCGATGCCATTGACCCGGATGCGCGGCGCCAGGGCCAGAGCCAGCGTCTGGGTGAGGGTCCACAGCCCGCATTTCGCCACCGTGTAGGAGAGGAAATACGGCGTCAGCTTCCAGACCCGCTCGTCCAGCATATTGACGATGGCGCCGGTCTGGCCGGCGGGGAGCTGCGCGGCAAAGGCCTGGCTCAGCACCAGGGGCGCTCGCAAGTTGGTCTCCATATGGCTGTCCCAGCTGGCGCGGGTCATGCTGCGGATATCGTCCATGACGAAGGTGGAGGCGCTGTTCACCAGGCAGGAAAGTGGACCGAGGGCGCTGGTAGCCTGCGGTACGATCTGCGCGACCTCCGGTTCGCGCGTCAGGTCGGCTTTGATCGCGACCGCACGCCGGCCCAGGGCCTCGATCTCGCGGACAGCGATCGCTGCTTCGTCTGCCGATTTGTGATAATGCACCGCCAGGTCCCAGCCGGCGGCGGCGAGGTCCAGCGCGATCGCGCGGCCGATGCGCTTGGCGGCGCCGGTGACGAGGGCATTGCCTTTCGCGGGTTCAGTCATGCGGGCCAAGATGGAACAGGCACCAGCCCAGGGCAAGGCTGCGCCGGCGGCTAGTCGCCAAAGGCCGTTCCCAATTCCCGCGCCCGTGCAATCAGCACAAGCCGCGTCGCGTCGTCGTCCAGCGTGTCATACAGCATATGCAAACGCGCATCCGCGATGCCGCAATAATGCATGATGCCATGGACGACTTGCGCATCGACAGCCGCGTCATACTTGTTCTTCTCATAGCTGCGCTGGCTTCCCGCGGCCAAGGCCAGCAGAACGGCGCGGCGATGGGTCAGTTTCGTGTCGCCATAGGCCCAGCCATTGTTCCAGACCCTGTCGATCCAGCCTTTCAGCATGGCCGGCAGCGACCACCACCAAACCGGAAACACGAAGGCCAGGGCGTCGTTTCTGGCGATGCGCGCCTGTTCCCGCAGCACCGCGTCGCTGTAGCGTTTCCGGCTGTCGTTCCAATCCGGCTCGTCCGCTTCGGTCATCGCGGGATCGAAGCCCTCGCCATGGAGATCGGCGATCTCCACCTCATGGCCGGCCCCGCGGAGGCCGTCGGCAAAGGCATCGAGAACGGCGCCGCTCAGCGACTGGCGCCGCGGATGGCTGAAGACGGTAAGCACCTTCATGGAGAGAATCCTGGCTTTGACGGAATGAAGAAGGGCGGACCTTGCGTTCCGCCCTTGGAGGAGAGTCTATCACCCGCTGCGGCGCAAGCCGCTACTTGGCTTTCTTCGGCTCGAAATCCAGCGACGCCGAATTGATGCAATAGCGCAATCCCGTGGGCTTCGGACCGTCGGGAAAGACGTGCCCCAGATGCGCCGCGCATTTGGCGCAGTGCACCTCCGTGCGGCGCATGAAGAAGCTCTTGTCCTCATGGGTTTCCACGGATTGCGCGACCGCCGGCTGGTAGAAGCTAGGCCAGCCCGTTCCCGATTCGAACTTCGTGCTGGAATCAAACAGGGGTTCGCCGCAGCAGACGCATTTGTACATGCCGTCTTCGTGGTTATCCCAATACCTGCCGGTGAAGGCGCGCTCGGTGCCGTGCTCGCGGGTGACGCGGTACTGCTCGGGAGTCAGTTTCTGGCGCCACTGCGCGTCAGCCTTGGCGGCATCGGCGGGATTCAGTTTGTTCATTGTCTTGCTGTCCATGTCGATCATCCTCCGCTTTCGGCGAATAAATATGTGCACGGCCCTGCTTCACTACACCACACGTTTGCGCGAGGCAGCAGGCGGCTGAAATATCGCCGGATTGATCCCGGAAGGCCATGCTTGTGGGTAGTCATTAGCCAAGCGGGTAGGCCTATATCGCTTAAGCCAATGAAATAATGCGAAATTCCGGTCACTTGACTTTGCTCTTGTGATGTCATACATTTCTGTCACAACAGAAATTTGTGAATACAATGATCAAACTGACGCCGGTCATGGAACGCTACATCCTCCATTGGGGAGAGATGGGGACGCGCTGGGGCGTCAATCGCTCGATCGCCCAAGCGCATGCGCTGCTCTATCTCTCACCGGTGCCGCTGACGGCGGAGGAGATCGCTGACACATTGTCCATCGCCCGATCCAATGTCAGCACCAGCCTGCGCGAACTGCAGAGCCTCGGCCTGATCCGCGTCACCCATGTGCTCGGCGACCGCAGGGATCATTTCGAGAGCATCAAGGACAATTGGGAGATGTGCCGGATCATTGTCGAGGAGCGGAAGCGGCGCGAGATCGATCCGACCATCGCCATGCTGCGGCAATGCGCCGCCGAAGCGGCATCGGATTCGAAGACGGATCCGGAAGTGAAGGCGCGCATCGAATCCATGACGCTTTTCCTCGAAGGAATGACCGTCTGGTACGACCAGGTCAAGTCGCTGCCGAAATCCACGCTGATTACTTTGATCAAGATGGGTGCGCGCGTCGCGAAGTTCGTCGCCAAGGTCGCGTAGGGAATCCGCGCGATATTTTTTTGTCGATTAGTTTCTGATTGTACAGAAATAACAGATAGAAATGGAGACGATCATGGAAATTTTCCTGCGCGGTTGGGACAATGGCCGAAAGCGCCGATCGGGCCGGCTTGGGATGACGGGAATGGCCACGGCTGGAATCATTACCGGAAGCCGTGACGACGCACCTCGCGCCGCAGCTTCTGCCGACTTGGCACCGATCACCGGCGCCGGCGCCGAAGGGGAACATGTGGCGCTGACCCTGTATTACAACGGCGCCTGCCCGGTCTGCCGAAAGCATGTCGCTCGTTTCCAGAAGATCAGCGCCGGGCGCTCGCGTCTTATCGCCTGGGCCGACTCTTATGCGGCGCCCTGGGCGCTGCGCCGCTGGCATGTGGATCCATCCGAGGCAGTGGTGCGCCTCTACGCGGTGACCGATGACGGCCGCCTGCTGAGCGGCGCTGCGGCTTTCGCGCGGCTGTGGCGCGAGCTGCCGGGGTATCGCGCGCTCGGGATCATCGTCGGATTGCCGGGCATCCAGCAAATCGCCGAAGGCCTGTACCGCATCATCTATGTACGCGACTTGCGCCGCCGCATGGCCGCCGAAGGCAGATCCTGCGGTGGCGCCAACCTCTGCCCGGCGCCATGAGTGCGCCGCCGATAATTCATGGAGACTCCCTCATGACCATGGTCATCACCTATTCGCTCTATCTCGCGATCAGCATCGTCCTGACGGTCTGGGTCGCCCGCACACTCAGCAAGAACGGCCGCATCTTCCTGGTCGACAGCTTCGGCGGCAACGAAGCGCTCGCCGACTCGGTCAATCACCTGCTGGTGGTCGGCTTCTATCTCATCAATGTCGGCTACGTGACACTGGCCCTGCGCTACGGCACTCATCCGGTCGATGCCGCCGAAGTCATGGAATTTCTCAGCACGAAAGTCGGCCTTGTGCTGGTGGTGCTCGGCGCGATGCATTTCTTCAACGTTTTCGCCATCGCCCGCTTCCGCCGCCGCGCCAAGGAGAGGGCGGAGTTCAAGGCGGCCGAGGCGGCGTTTGTCGCTGAAACCCCGCTCGCCGCCGCCGCACCTCGCTATTAGGCGATTATCTCCAAGGTCCGCGGCGGTCTTCCCATCGCCGCGGATCGCTTATTGTTCTAGAGGACGTTGTCGAATGCTTGCCCGACAGCCAACGGCCTATCTTCCCCCCGACACATCCAGGATCGCGCCGGTGACATAGGACGCTGCATCGGAGAGTAACCACATCACTGCAGCAGCCACTTCATCCGCCCGGCCGATGCGCTTCAGGGGGATCGTCGGGGTGATGCGCGCCACGCGGTCGGGGATGCCTGACGACGCATGGATCTCCGTATCGATGAGTCCGGGCCGGATGGCGTTCACGCGGATGCCGTCATCAGCCACTTCCTTGGCGAGGCCGACGGTGAAGGTGTCGATGGCGCCCTTGGAGGCGGCATAGTGGATGTATTCGCCCGGGCTGCCATGGCGCGACGCCGCCGAGGAAATGTTCACGATGGCGCCGCCGTGTCCACCCTGGCGGGTCGACATCCGTCGCACCGCCTCGCGCGCGCAGATGAAGCTGCCGGTCACGTTGGCGGCCAGCACTTCGTTGACGGATGCCGCATCGACATCCTGCACCCGCGCGGCGCGGCCGGTAATGCCGGCATTGTTCACCAATGCGGTGAGCGGTCCCAGATCCTTGTCGACGCGGGCGAAAAGCGCCACCACCTCGTCCTCGCGCGCCACATCGGATTGAAGCGCGAAGGCCTTGCGGCCGAGTGCTTTGATTTCCGAGACGACGGCTTCGGCGCGCTCGCCATTGCTCCTGTAGGAAAATGCCACGTCATACCCGGCGCGCGCAGCCGCCATCGCGATCGCCGCGCCGATGCCCCGGCCGCCGCCGGTGATGAGAATGCTCTGTGCCATGGCGGCAAGCTACAAGGCTGGTCCCTTCCGGGCAAATGGCGCACCGGCCTGTGAATTCTGTCACTGCCGTGAGCCTCGCCAGAGTGCAGGTTCCGCGCCAATATGCCGGCCTTCAGCCTGCCGCTGGCCCGCATTTGGCAAGGAGAGTCACGACCATGTCCATCACCGTCTACTACGCCACCAATCGCAGCGAGACCGGCACGGCCGCGAAACCGAGCTTCGGTCCGGGATTCCACGCCAAGGGCCCGCATTATCTGCGCTTCGGTTCGGCGGAGGTGGATCCGCCCGCCAAGTCCGGCGGCGAATACAAGGTGAAGTCGGTCTACATGGCGCCGGAAAAACTGCCGGGCGCGGCTTCGAAGTCCAAGAAGACCGTGCTCGGCAGCCGCGAGATCTTCGAAGAACTGCGCCAGAATATGAAGTCGCAGAAGAGCGACCTGCTCCTGTTGATCCACGGCTATGCGTCCGATTTCACCACGGCGCTGACCCGCGCCGCCCAGGTCAAGCAGGAATACGGCACCGCCGGCCGGCCGCTGGAAGTGGCCGTGTTCTCCTGGCCGGCCAATGGCGAGATGATTCCCGAAGTCTCCTACTACGAAGACCGCACCGACGCGAAGGCGTCAGCCACCGCCATCGCCCGCGCTTTCCTGAAGATGCTCGATTATTTCCGCGATCTCGGCCCTTCCCAGTTCTGCTGGCAGCAGCTTCACATGGTCGCCCACAGCATGGGCAACTACACGCTGCGCTTCGCGTTGCAGGAGATCATCGCCCAATATCCGAACCGCACCTTGCCCCGCGTGTTCCAGAACATCTTCCTGATGGCGGCGGACGAGGACAACGATACCCTGGAGCTAGACTACAAGATGGCGCGGCTGCCGGAATTGTCAGAGGCGGTGCATGTCTATTACTCCGGCAGCGACCGGGCGCTGATCATCAGCGATACCACCAAGGGCAATCCCGACCGGCTGGGCAGCACCGGGCCGCGCACCCTGACCAATCTGCCGCACAAGATCACGCTGGTGGATTGCCGGGACGTTTGCGAGACCAAGCCGGACATCTCCGATGTCCGCCATCAATATTATCGCAAGCGGCCGGAGATAGTGGCTGATGTGCGGCAGGTGCTGGCGGGCGTGCCGCCCGACCGCATTCCCAATCGCACTTTCGTTCCGGAAAAGCGCAGCTACCGTATCGGCGCGCGCTGAGCGACGCCGCGCTTAGGGCGCGGGGACGACCAAGGGCTCCCAGTCGATCAGGCGCTTGGCGATCTGCGGCGCGCGGAGCTGCCGCGGCGTCAGCCAGAAATCCATGGCGCCGAGCATCATCGTGACATTCTCGCCGTCGGCGGACAGCGGCATCAGTACGCTTGTGTAGTTCAACCAGTCGACCTCGGTCCAGAAGCTGCGGGCCCTGTTGATGATCGGGCTGCGGCTCTCGACCACGTGATCGTACATCTCGACAATCAGATGTGCATGCTCGCCGAAAATGGCTTCGTCGGCGAAACTGCCCGTCGCATCGCCGCGCAGGCGGTTGGAGATCGTCGTGCCGATCAGGCGATAGCGGTAGAGCGACGGCTTGACGACATCGATCAGATAGATGTTCGGCAACAGGCGCCGCAATTCGAGCGGGTCGATATCCCGCCGCGCCGGCATGGCCCGGCCCCCGCGCTTGGCGCACCAGTAGTTTACCGCATAGCAGAGGATATCGCTCCAAAGGCCGCGATGGCTCTCCTCGATGCTGGCGGCATCGACCTCGTCAGACAGAAGGTCGAGGCCTGCCGGATTGATTTCCGGACCTGCCACTGGCGTGAAGGAAATGCCCCGGGCAGGCCGGTTGGAAGGGGAGGAATTGCCAATCATGTCAAAGTACTTCTGCTGACTTCCGATGTAAGACGGACAGTCTAGCCCCGTGGGTTTATCCACAGGTTGCGATTGGCATTTTCAGCAAATGCGGGGAATCTGTGGCGGCTGATAACGCCTACATTCCCAACGCGTTCATGAAACTCAAATCGTGGGACACGCCTTCAGTGCGCTTCCCGGATTCGCCAGGCAGCGTATGCACATGTACGTCCTCGGCGCCATGCTGCCGGAGGATTTCGATAGCGCGCTGCTCATGCTCGGCATCGGGCGTGCGCACCCACAGCAGCAGGCCACCCCGTTGCAATTGCGTCTCCAGCCGGGCCGCATGCTGCTTGCTCAGGAGCCGCGCCAGCACGGCACCGAGGGCCCCGCCGCCGGCGCCTCCGGCCACCATCGCGCCGATCAGCGCCAGCGTGGCCGCACCGCCCGACGCAACGACCGCGCCGATGGAAGCGATGGCGCCGACATAGACCAACCCGCCGATGACGGCCGCCTGGCCTTCGACGCGGGAGTCGCTGCCGACATAGGCTTGGGTCGGCACGTCCGGATCGTCTTCGAGCTCGGCGACGCGCTCGTAGTGATGGCCGAGCTTCTCGTCGACCGCCTTGTCGCTCGCCAGCAGGCTGAGATACGAGCGGTCGAAGCCGGAAATCATCAGCGCATCGGCCGCCGATCTCAGGCTCTTCTCGTCATGAAATATGCCGACTGCTTCGCGGCTGAATGTGTCAGCCATCTGTCCCTCCCTCCTGTGAAACGGAGTTGCCTCAACGCCAACAAGTGGGGACTGCAAGTTCGGTTATTCTGTCACAAGGCGGAGGCAGGCGATAGAGGGTCTTCGCGGGCGCTCAAGGGCCCCGCCGCCGCTTGCCGCTGGTCCGGCCGCCGAAGCCGCCCTCCCTGCTCGCACTCTTCCCGCCCAACAAACCCTTGCCCTTGGTTGTCCCGGGGAGACCGCCCTTGGAACGGGCGCGGGGGCGGGCGCTGTCGCCGCCTTTGTAGCTCGTGCCTGACTCTGCAAAACCGCCGGTGGGGATTTCCAGCTCCAGCGACTCCAGCCTTTTGATCTCGTCACGGAAGCGGGCGGCATCCTCGAACTCCAGGTCGGACGCCGCGGCGCGCATCTTGCTCTCGAGGTCGGCAATCACGGCCTTCAGGTTGTGACCCACCAGCGCCGCCTCGCCGGCGACTCCCGTATCGACCGTCACATGGTCGCGCTCATAGACGCTCTGCATGATGTCGGAGATGCCCTTGCGCACGCTCTCCGGCGTGATGCCGTTGGCCACGTTGTAGGCCTGCTGCTTCTCGCGGCGGCGCGAGGTCTCCGCCAGTGCGTATTTCAGCGAGTCCGTCATCTTGTCGGCATAAAGCAGCACGCGGCCGTCGATGTTGCGCGCGGCGCGGCCGATGGTCTGCACCAGCGAGGTCTGTGAACGCAGATAGCCTTCCTTGTCGGCATCGAGGATGCAGACCAGGGCGCATTCCGGAATATCCAGGCCTTCGCGCAGCAGGTTGATGCCCACCAGCACGTCGAACGCACCCAGCCGCAGGTCGCGGATGATCTCGATACGCTCCAGCGTCTCGACGTCGGAATGGATGTAGCGCACACGGATGCCGGCCTCGTGCATGTACTCCGTCAGATCTTCCGCCATGCGCTTGGTCAGGGTGGTGACCAGCACCCGCTGTCCCTTCCTGGCGATCTCCCGGCACTCGTTGATGCAATCATCCACCTGGGTCTCGGTCGGGCGGATGATGCAGACGGGATCGATCAGGCCGGTGGGGCGGATCACCTGCTCGGCGAACACGCCGCCGGTCTGCTGCATCTCCCACGGTCCCGGCGTCGCCGAGACATAGACCGTGTGCGGCCGCATGGCGTTCCATTCGTCGAACTTCAGCGGCCGGTTGTCGATGCAGGAGGGCAGGCGGAAGCCGAACTCCGCCAGCACGGATTTCCGCGCATAGTCGCCCTTATACATGCCGCCGATCTGCGGCACTGTGACATGGCTCTCATCCACGATCAGCAGCGCGTCATCGGGGAGATATTCGAATAGCGTCGGCGGCGGCTCGCCCGGCTTGCGTCCGGTGAGATAGCGGGAATAGTTCTCGATGCCGGCGCAGGAGCCGGTGGCCTCGATCATCTCGAGGTCGAACATGGTGCGCTGTTCCAGCCGCTGCGCCTCCAAGAGCTTGCCCTGGGCGTTGAATTCCGTCAGGCGCGACTTCAGGTCTTCCTTGATGAAGCGGCTGGCCTGCTGCAGCGTCGGCTTTGGCGTCACATAGTGGCTGTTGGCGTAGACGCGCACATAATCCAGCGCCGCCTGCTTCTCGCCGGTCAGCGGGTCGAATTCATGGATCGATTCCAGCTCATCTCCGAACAGCGAGAAACGCCAGGCGCTGTCATCCAAATGCGCGGGGAACAGCTCGATGGTGTCGCCGCGCACGCGGAAGGCGCCGCGGCTGAAGTCCGCATCGTTGCGCCGGTATTGCAGCTCCACCAGCTTGCGCAGCAATTCGCGCCGGTCGAGATGCATGCCCTTGCTCAGCGCCATGGTCATGCGCTGATAGTCCTCGGGATTGCCGATGCCGTAGATGCAGGACACGGAGGCAACGATCACCACGTCGTGGCGTTCGAACAGGGCCCGCGTCGCCGAGTGGCGCATGCGGTCGATCTGCTCGTTGATCGAGGAGTCCTTCTCGATATAGGTGTCCGTGCGCGGGACATAGGCTTCCGGCTGGTAGTAGTCGTAGTAGGAGACGAAATACTCTACCGCATTGTCGGGGAAGAAGCCTTTCATCTCGCCATA
>DATKFM010000384.1:0-7120 GCA_035544395.1 Verrucomicrobiia bacterium | reverse complement strand
GCCCTGATAGCCGCCATATTGCGACCCGTAGTTGTTCCCCTGCGGGTACTGCCAGTTATTGTCATGCTGCGGGTAGGGCCACTGGTTGTAACCCTGATTGGGCCGGTAGCCGTAGTAGCGATTGTCATAATCCTGATCATCATCCACATAGATGATGCCGCCGAGGTCGCTGGCGCCCGGAGTTCCGGCGGCCGTCGCTGCGGATTTCGGCGCGCCGCGCTGATAGGTTTCGGTGGCGGCCGCGGAATTGCTGGCGCCAGTGGCGAGCAGCAATCCGAACACGGCAGCAGCTCTCAGCACTGCTTTCATTTTGGGGTATCCTTTCCTTCCTCAATCGCGGCTTTACCAACCGCATGGTGACGCTATCCTGCATCACCGCACCTGAACGGAGTTTGAGCGTCATATTCATGCGCCGTTCAGGCTCAATCCGTATGATGCCGGCCCATGAAAACCGCTGTGATCCGCATTAACTGCTTGATTGCCGCCGCTTTGGCGGGCCTGGCCTGGGGTGTACTTTCGCCCTTGCCGGCCGCTGCCGATGATGGCGGCTGGCCGTCCGCGGGGCAGACCGCAGATGGCGATCTGGTCTTCGAGCCCGTCTGGGAGGAGGCGCAGAATCAAAGCGGCTCCGGACCCGCGGTATCGCTGAAGGAAGTGCGCCGGATCGTGCGGCGGCAGATCGACGGCGAGATTCTCGATACCCAGCTCTATGAAACCGGGGGCGGCTGGATCTATCGGGTGCGGGTGTTGCAGAAAGATGGCCGCGTCGTCGATGTCGGAGTCGACGGCAACACCGGGCAGATTGTCGACGTTCAAGGCTGAAGACCGAGGAAGGGGCGCTGTGCGAGTTCTCGTAGTTGAAGACGATGCCGATCTGTCGCGGCAACTGAAGGCTGTATTGACCGAGGCCGGCTATGCCGTGGATACGGCGCCCGACGGCGAGGAAGGCCATTTCCTCGGCGATACGGAGCCCTATGACGCGGTGGTACTGGATCTCGGCCTGCCTGTGATCGACGGCGTTACCGTGCTGAAACGCTGGCGCCGCGCCGGCCGCAACATGCCGGTGCTGATCCTGACGGCGCGCGACCGCTGGAGCGAAAAGGTCGCGGGCTTTGACGCCGGCGCCGACGACTACGTGACCAAGCCGTTCCAGATCGAGGAAGTGCTGGCCCGCATCCGCGCCTTGATCCGCCGCGCCGCCGGCCATTCTTCGGGCGAGCTGGAATGCGGCGGCCTGCAGATCAATTCCGGCTCCGGCCGCGTCACTGTCGATGGCGATCCCGTGAAGCTGACGGCGCAGGAATTCCGCCTGCTCGACTATCTCATGCATCACAAGGGCAAGATCGTCTCGCGGACCGAACTGACCGAGCATATCTACGACCAGGATTTCGACCGGGAATCGAACACCATCGAGGTCTTCGTCGGCCGCCTGCGCAAGAAGCTGGGCGGCGATTACATCAAGACCGTGCGCGGCCTCGGCTACAAACTGTCGCCGCCGGGCGATGAGGCCTAGAACCGGCTCGCTTGCTCTCCGCCTGATTCTGGCGGCGGGGGCCTGGATCGCGATAGCGTTGCTGGCCGCCGGCCTGATGCTGTCGGCGATCTTCCGCGACTATGTGGTGCGCAGCTTCGATGCGCGGCTGAATGCCCTGATGGATAGCCTGATCGCCGTCGTCGAGGTGGCGCCCGACGATGCGCTGACGCTATCGCGGCCGCTGGGCGAGCCGCGCTTCGACCAGGCTTATTCCGGCTGGTATTGGCAGATCACCGGCCCCGACAATGCGTCGCTGCAATCGCGCTCCCTCTGGGATCAGGGGCTTGCCGCCGGCAATGTCGAGGGCGCGGAAGTCGCGATGCGCGACATCGCCGGTCCCGAGGAGGTGCCCTTGCGGCTGGCGGAACGCGCGATTTCGCTGCCCGGCGGCTCCGGGCGCTATGTGATCGCCGTCGCCGGCGACCGCAGCGAGATCGATACCGAGATCCACAAGTTCAACTTCGTGCTCGCCTGGTCGCTATTGACCCTCGGTTTCGGCCTGCTGGTCGCGATCTTCCTGCAGGTGCGGTACGGCCTCAGCCCGCTGCGCCGCATCCGCCAGTCGATCATCGCCGTGCGCACCGGCAAGGCGGAGCGGCTCGAAGGCGAGTTTCCGTCGGAGATCATGCCGCTCTCCAGCGAGATCAACACGCTGCTGGAGCAGAATGCAGCGGTCGTCGATCGCTCCCGCACGCAAGTGAGCAATCTGGCCCATGCGCTGAAGACGCCGCTGTCGGTTCTCATCAACGAAGCGGGCAGCGGCGGCACGCCGCTTGCCGATACGGTGAAGCGGCAGATCGAGGTGATGCGCCGTCATGTCGATCATTACCTGGCCCGCGCTCGCACGGCGGCTGCGGCGCGGGTGCTCGGCGCCCGCGTGCCTTTCGCGCCCGTGGCGGACGATCTCCGCCGCACGCTCGAAAAGATATACCGGGATCGCGGCCTGCGGTTGGATGTGCGGGTGTCGCCGAATCTGGCCTTCCGCGGCGAGCGCCAGGACCTGGAGGAGATGCTGGGCAACCTCCTGGACAATGCCTGCAAATGGGCCCGCAGCCATGTGGAGCTGCAGGCTTCGTCAGACGGCACGCAGATCACCTGCACCGTCGATGACGACGGCGATGGGCTGGCGGCGAACCAGCGCGAGGCCGTCTTCGCCCGCGGCAAACGTCTGGACGAGCAGGTGCCCGGCTCGGGGCTCGGCCTCGCGATCGTACGCGAGATCGCCGAGCTGTATGACGGGTCGATTCGGCTGGAGGCCTCTCCGGCCGGCGGCGCGCGCGCCGTCCTCCATCTGCCTGCAGCCGTAACTGACTGAAATTACTACGTTTTATCCTTGCCCAAAGCTGAACGGCGGATGAACCGGCCGATCAGATTGGGTTCAGTCGCGCTATGCGAATCTCCACCCCAGTCATGAAGGCGCCGACCAGTTGGGGGCGCCATGACGTGGAAGAACGAACTTCGTGGAGAAAGGAACGCAGCTATGAAAATCGCGAAGATTGGACTGGTCCTGGCGCTGGCAGCGAGTACCGCGTTGGCGGGTTGCACGAGCAACAACGGCTATGGCGGTGGCTATGGCGGCGGCGGCACGGGCATCAACAAGGAAATCGTCGGCACGGTGGTCGGCGCCGGCCTCGGTGGCTGGGCCGGTTCGACGATCGGCAAGAAGGGCAGTACGGGCCAGCTCATCGGAACGGCGGCCGGTGTCTTCGTCGGCGGCCTGCTGGGCAACCAGATCGGCGCCTACATGGACGATCAGGACAAGCTGATGGCGCAGCGCTCGCAGTATGAAGCGCTGGAGCGCTACCCCGATGGCGGCTCTGCCCAGTGGAACAATCCGAACAACGGCAACCATGGTTATACGCAGCCGAACAACACCTACCAGAGCAGCAACGGCCAGTATTGCCGCGAGTACCAGACGACCGTCGTGATCGACGGCCGTCCGCAGACCGGCTACGGCACCGCCTGCCGCCGCGCCGACGGCAACTGGCAGATTGCCGGCTAACGGTCCGGCACAAGCAAAAGGGGAAGTCAGCGATGCGCAGCAATCGCCCCCAACGCGGCCGCCGGCAGCAATTGCTGCTGGCGGCTGTTGCCGCGCTGATGATCGGCCTGGGCGGCAACGCCCGGGCCGACTACAGCGACGGCCAGGCCGCTTTCGAGCGGCAGGACTACGGCACCGCGCTCTATGAGCTGGAGCCGCTGGCCGAGCAGGGTGACGGCCGCGCCCAGTATCTGGTCGGCATCATCTATCGCGACGGCCTAGGCGTGCAGCCTGACTACGTCACCGCCTATGCCTGGCTCCATGTAGCGGCCGCCCGCGGCCAGCCCCAGGCGGCGTCTGCGCGCGACGGCATGTCCTGGCGCCTGACGCCCTCGGAGATCGACGAGGCGCAGCGCCTGGCGCGGGAATGGCGGCCGGGCACGGCCATCGCCGCGCAAACGCCGCCGCGCAACTACAACACCGGCGGCACTTACAATCCGAATGGCTATGGCGATCCCAATGGCTACGGCGCCGCGGACAATAGCTACCGCACCGACTCCCGTGCTCTGAACCGCACGGAGACCATGGATCTCCAGTGGAACCTGGCGGTGCATGGCTATGATCCTGGCCCCGCCGACGGCGTTGCCGGTCCACGCACCCGCGCGGCAATCGAGCAGTATCAAATGGACGCGCAATTGCCCGTCGACGGCCGCGCCTCCGCCGCGATCCTGGACCATCTGCAATACACGGATCCGCCGGTGCGCAATACAAGGTTGGCCAGCGCGCCGCCGCAATACCCGTCCGGCAACAGCGGTGCGCCGGCATACGAAGAACTGCCGCCGATTCAGGACGACGGCACCGGCAGCGCGAACGTCTACAGTCAGCCGGCCGGCGACGACTATCCCGGCGCCACGCCGGCCAACACGCCGGAGATCGTTAAGCTCCATGGCGTTTACGTCGAGACCATCGAGCAGGAATTGCAGGCGCGCGGCTATGCCGTTGGCCCAGTGGATGGATTTCTCGACCGGCAGACGCAACAGGCGATTACGCGATACCAGCGCGACAACGGCCTCGAGCCAACAGGCGAGGTTAGTTTAGAGCTTGTTAATCATCTGAGGCTTATCACGGGATACGGTACACCAGCGACCTAGCCAGATGGAGGCCACGATGTCGCGTCGTATGCCCCTGCGTCCGAGTAACCTTCGCCGCCTGCTCGTCGCAGGCCTCTCCGTGATCGCCGCGCTGGCCGTGGCCGTGCCGGCGCCCGTGCAGGCCGATCCGCCGCCCTGGGCACCCGCCTGGGGCTACAGGGCCAAGCATGGCAAGAAGGTCAAGGACAAGAAGCACGGCAGCGAAACGGTGGTGATCGAGCAGCCGCAGGAAGCATTCCAGATTCCGTATGGCATCGATCTCGGGCGCTGCAATCGCACGGAGATCGGCGCGGCCATCGGCGCCGCCACCGGCGCCGTGGTGGGTTCCCAGGTCGCAGACGAAGACCATCAGACGGTGGGCATAATCGGCGGTTTGATTGTCGGTGGCGTCGTCGGCGGTCTGATTGGCAAGGCGATGGACAGCGTGGACGAGGCCTGCATGGGCCACGCGCTGGAATATGCCGCCGACGGCGCGCCGGTGCATTGGCGGGACCCCAACGGCTATGACTATGACGTGGTGCCCCAGGAAACCTACCAGGCCGGCGGCCGCTATTGCCGCAACTACACCACCACGGTGGTGATCAATGGTGCGCCAGAGTCGCTGGCCGGCACGGCCTGCCGCCGTCCTGACGGCAACTGGGACATCGTCAGCTAAGCTGCGCCAGGGGCGCTATCTGCGCCTGTCTTACGGTCGCCAGCACTCCGGCCTGGGCTTATCGCGGGGCCAATTCGCGACGCGGTGGGACTGGCGGAGGTGTATCTGGCAGCAGGCCCGCAAAAGGGTCTGAGGGATCAATGCGGCTGCATTCGCGTTAATTCTCTAGGGAATCCGTTCCGAGAGGAGATGCGCCATGCTCAGAGTCGCCGCAATCGCTGCTACCGTCATCGCAACCGTGGCAAATGTTTCAAATTGCCATTCCGCGGATCTTGCTGGAGAGGCAACCGTAATCGACGGCGATACAATTGAAATCAACGGACAGCAGATCATGCTATTCGGAATCGATGCGCCGGAATCCGATCAAATCTGCAAGTACGCTGGCGAGGCCTATCATTGCGGCCAACAATCGGCGCTCGCACTCAAGCGCTACATTGGGACCCATGCGGTTACTTGTGACGCGCGCAGCTGGAGCTATGAGCATGTCCTCGCGGTCTGCATGGCCGATGACGATGACCTGAGCCGCTTGATGGTTTTGAATGGGCAAGCATTCGCCGATCGCCCCGGGAGTTCGGACTACACCACAGATGAAGCCGATGCGCAGACAACAAAGCGAGGAATCTGGCGCGGCGAGTTTGTGATGCCGGCGGCATGGCGGCAAGGCGTACGATAGCTGCAAGGAGAGTCTATCACGGAACTGGGGTCAGCTTCTCCCGACTTATCCCCTTGCCGTGAAAATTGTCGATGAATTCGCCTTCGATGCTCCCATCGGGGGCGACCTGGTAAACTCCGACCTGTGGCTTCCCGTGTGTGATTGATGCAACGGAAAGAGTGGTCCCGTGCAGCATGCACACGCCTTCCGTGCCGTCGCTCCATTTGATGTCGCACGTAGTCTCGGATTTCATCATAATCTCCGCCGATATCGAGTATTTCATGCCATCGGCGAGTGTGCCCGTCACGGAGTAGCGACCGCCGATGCCTTCAGCTGCTGCGGCTGTAGATCCAGCAGCAGTTATTGCGGCAAACAAGAATACTTTGGCGATCATCGTTGCCTCCCCTTACCCCACATTGAAAATACCCTGCCCTGACTTCAATCGGGAACAGCTAGATCGCCCCGGAGTTTAATCTTAAGGAGACTTCTTCGAGGAGTCACACATGGAACGTACTTGCCCATATTGCCAGGGCGCTATCGTCGGATATGTCGATGTCAGCGGTAACACAGTAATCCTCTGTTCCCAATGCAAGCAGCCGCCTCCGGACGATGTCGGGTTGCGGGAGCAACTGGATGAGGGTCCGGCAACCGACGGCGCTCCAACTTCCACGGCTCGCGCCCGTGCACCGAAAGAGGGTGGGGTCTGATCACATCGCTATTTGCGATGGCTGAATAGTGTCAGAAACTTGCAGAGAGGGTTCCGCCCCACCAGGCCCGGCGCCAATGGCTCCTGCTTCAAAAGAGAACCGCGAAGATTCGCCTATGTTGACAGCTTATCGAATTTAGAAAGGTGTTCAGATGACGGGCGAAGAGAAGAAATCCGGCCATGAATTCGGCGACTATGGCGCTCACCGGCAAAGCGTCACCGGTCAAGATTCGCCGACGTCGGAATTCCCGATCTCGGAAGGATCCGACGCCTCTGCAAAAGAGGCTAAAGAGTCGATGAGCACGGAATTTAAAGAACAGCTGGAACGATCCGCGCGGGAAAGCAAAAGACACTTTTCAGCAGCGCTGGGTCGAGGATACTCGACAGGTAGCGACGTTCTAGAGGATGTTGAAGGTGAAATGTCGACGCGCCCATGGAGCA
>DATKFM010000383.1:0-2030 GCA_035544395.1 Verrucomicrobiia bacterium | reverse complement strand
TGCGACTTCGAGCGGCAATCCCCTGTGGACGCGACCGCCGACGCCGGCATATTCGCCCTCCGAGTTTTCGCGGACGATCACCCAGTCGAGTTCCTTGCCGTGAACGTTGCGCAGCGGGCTGGTGATGCCGGGCAGGATGCGGGTCGGACGGACATTGGCATACTGATCGAACGGCTGGCAGATCGCCAGCCGCAAGCCCCAAAGCGTAATGTGGTCGGGCACATCAGGTGCGCCGGCCGAGCCGAACAGGATGGCGTCGTGTTTCCTGATCTGGTCGCGGCCATCCTCCGGCATCATGATGCCGTGTTTCTTGTAGTACTCGGATCCCCAGGAGAAATGGTCAACGTGGAATTTGAAGTTGCCGTCGCGCTGCGCCAGGGCGTGCAGAACCTCCACACCTGCGGCGACGACTTCAGTCCCTATGCCGTCGCCCGGGATGGCTGCTATGGCGTATGTCTTCATGGATGATCTCCGGATTGCAAATAGTCGCTTGTCGGCTTGAGGTAACCAGCCGCTTTGACGGGTTGTTCTAGGACGGGCAGTTCAGTTTCCCTTGGCCCCCGCAGCCTTGATCACCGCTCCCCATCGCGGCACTTCGGCTGCCAGATGCGCCTTGAGCGCTGCCGGCGTCGCCAGGTCCGCCGGGACCGGTTCGGTGCCGAGGCTCGCAAAGCGTTCGATCACCTTGGGATCCCTGAGTGCTGCCTGAAGCGCCGCGACGAGCTTGTCGGTGACATCCTTCGGCAATCCCTTCGGCGCCCACATCGCGTGCCACGCGGAGGCCTCGAAGCCCTTCACGGCTCCCGCATCGAGCGGCGGCAGATCGGGCAATGACGAAACCCTGGATTTGGTGGTGACAGCGAAACCCTTGATCTTGCCTTCCTTGATCTGATTGGTGGTGTTGGTGGTCTGGTCACACATCAGATCGAATTGGTTGCTGAGCAGGTCGTTCATCGCAGGCCCGGTGCCGCGATAGGGAATCCCGTTCATCTGCACGCCAAGCTCCTTCATCAGCATCAGCATGCACAGATGCGAGGCCGAGCCGATACCGGCGTGTCCATAGACGGCCTTGTCGCCGTTGCTGCGAATCCATGCCAGAAGCTCGGTCACGTTGTTGGCCGCCAATGCCGGCTTCGACACCAGCGTCATGGGCACATCGGTAATGCGGCCGAGGTGATCGAAATCGTTGACGACATCGTATTTGATGGAGTCGTAAAGCGCGGGAGCGGTCGCGTGCGCGATGTGCCAGATGGCGAGCGTGTAGCCGTCAGCCGCCGACTTCGAGGCGCGCGCCATGCCGATCGTTCCACCGGCGCCGCCGACATTCTCGACCAGGATGGTCTGGCCGAGCGTTCTGCCCATTGCCTCGCCGATGAGGCGGGCCACCGTGTCGGTCGGCCCGCCGGCCGCCGCGGGAACGATGATGGTGATCGGCTTGGTCGGGAAGTTGCTCTGCGCCGTGGCTGGGTGTGACACCAGTATGGCTGCGGCGATGGCGCCGGAAAGGATCGTGCGACGATTGAACCGCATTGGTCACTCCCTGCAGAAATTTTCTGGTTGGCCGATTTCCGCCCGTGGGCTCAGCGATCCCGCCAAGCTACGGCCAAGTGTCATGCACCTTCAATTGGCATACGATTATACAAATATTTGATATAATCTGCCGAAAGGAGGCCCCGGACATGGACTTGCACCAGCTTCGCTGTTTCGTTGCCGCGGCCGAGGAACTTCATTTCGGCCGCGCGGCGCACCGGCTTGAGATGATGCCGTCGGCGCTTGGGCGTTATGTCCGGCTGCTCGAGGACGATCTCGGCACCAGGCTGATGACGCGAACGACACGCAGCGTGACGCTGACCGATGATGGCGCCATCCTGCTCAAGGAAGCCCGCGCGTTACTCGCACAGGCGGACAGTCTTGCGGCCAGATTCCACGCCAGCGGCCGGAAGCAGGGGACGACCATCCGTGTCGGCGCGATCGATAGCGCCGCTGCGGGCCTTCTTCCGGTGCTGCTCCACGACTTTCGCAAGCGGAGG
>DATKFM010000382.1:0-18320 GCA_035544395.1 Verrucomicrobiia bacterium | reverse complement strand
GGGTTCATCGGCGCGAGTCTCCATGGTCGTCGGTTCGGGCTCCGGTGCGCCTCTGGTGGCACGGATTCCCTCGGAAACGCCGCTGGTCGATGTCATGGGGGGGTGCTCGCGCCACGAGATCAAGGTGCTCGACCACGGGTTCATCGCCCTGATCGACGCCATGCCGCGCCTCGTTCCGCAAGGGCAGACGGCGGACGCGGCGATCGTGCAGGCGGCGCGGGTGTCCTACGGCAAGGGGACGCGCAAGATCAGCGAGGATCGCGGTCTGATCCATTATCTCCTGCGGCACCGCCATACGACGCCATTCGAGATGTGCGAGATCAAGTTCCATGTGAAGTTGCCGATCTTCGTGGCGCGGCAATGGATCCGCCACCGCACCGCCAATGTGAATGAATACTCCGCCCGCTATTCGGTGCTGGACGAGGAGTTCTACGTGCCGGCGCCCGAGCATCTGGCGGCGCAGTCGCAGATCAACAAGCAGGGGCGCGACGATGCCTTGCCGGCCGCCGAGGCGGCCGAGATATTGGCGGCCATCAAGAATGAAGGCAGCCGTGCCTACGGCACTTACACGAAGCTGCTGAACGAGACCGCCACGGGCGAGGTGATCGACGAGAAGCGCAGCGGCATCGCCCGCGAGCTGGCGCGTATGGTGCTACCGGCGAACATCTATTCCCAATGGTACTGGAAGATCGACCTGCACAACCTCCTGCATTTCCTCAGCCTGCGCGCTGATCCCCATGCCCAATACGAGATCCGCGTCTATGCGGAAGCGATGCTGGACGTGGTTAAGCGCTGGGTCCCCATCACGTATGAGGCGTTCATGCAGCATCGCTTGAAATCCGTGACCCTCTCCGCCGCAGCGTGGGATGTTGTGAAACGCATGCTGGCAGGCGAAGATATCGCGGAGGCGCAGAGCGGCCTCGGCAAGCGCGAATGGCGCGAGCTGATGGCGGTGCTGGGCCGGTCAACATAGTGCGAGTTCCGGAGAAAGATCATGGATGACGGTGCAGATGTCTGCGCGGTGCCCGGCGAATCCGCGTTGCGGGATGTCATGGGCCATCCGGGCGACGGGGCGGTCCGCAAACAGCTCGCGCAGCTCGACAAGCATTGCCGGCGCTTCATCGAGCTGTCGCCGTTCCTTTGCATCGGCACGGCGGACAAGAACGGCAAGGCCGATGTGTCGCCGCGCGGCGATCCGGCCGGCTTCGTCCAGGTGCTTGATGATAAGACCATCATCATCCCTGATCGGCCGGGCAATAACCGCCTGGATACCATGGGCAACATCATGGAGAACCCGAATGTGGGGATACTCTTCATGATCCCGGGATTCGAAGATTCCCTGCGCGTGAACGGCCGAGCAACCATCGTGCGCGATCCCGAAGTGCTGCGGAGGGCCGCGGTGAACGGCAAGGAGCCGAAAGTGGCGATCCGCGTCACCGTTGACGAGGCCTTCCTGCATTGCGCGAAGGCGTTCAAGCGCTCCCGGCTCTGGGAGGCGGACGCGATAGTCGATCGCAGCGCCATGCCGAGCCTGGGGAAGATGATCCTCGAGCAGATTGCCCCGCCGTCCAAGCCGCCGACCGAAAAGGAAGTGGCCGACGGCGACGAGTGGATCGAAGAATCCTACAAGACCGAGATGTATTGAGCGTCCGGATGCCCAAAAAGAAAGGGCGGGCCCAAAGCCCGCCCTTATTGTTTTCAGGTGCTACCGGTCACGACCAGGACAGGTCGTGCTGCGACACCGGCAGACTGCGCACCCGCTTGCCCGTAGCGGCAAAGATGGCATTGCAGAGCGCCGGGGCGAACGGCGGCACGCCCGGCTCGCCGGCGCCGCCCGGCGGCGCCGTGCTCTCCACCAGATGTACGTTCACTTCCCGCGGAGCGTTGGTGATACGCGCTACTTTGTAGGTATCGAAGTTGCTCTGCTGGATGCGGCCGTCCTTGGCGGTGATTTCGCCGAAGTTTGCGGCGCTCATCGCATAGATGATGGCGCCTTCCATCTGCGCCTTCACCCGGTCCGGGTTGACCACCGTGCCGGCATCCACCGCCATGGTGACGCGCGGGATGGCGAGCTTGCCATCCTTGGTCACCTCGACCTCAACGACCGAAGCAACGTAGGTCAGGAAGGCCCGGTGGGCGGCAATGCCCATGCCCTGGCCCTTCGGCAGTTGCTTGCCCCAGCCGGCCTTTTCCGCCGCCAACGTCGCGACATTCGCCAGCCGGCCCGTATCGATCGGGTACTTTTCGGTTGAGCCGTCATAGTTGAAATACCCGGCGACACCCTTGGCGGCGAGATCGATGGTCCTGGGGACGCCGATCAACGCCAAGAGATGCTGCAACGGGTCCTGTCCGACGGCATGGGCCAGTTCGTCGGCGAAGGAACTGACGGCGAAGGCGTGGAACACGTTCTGCACCGACCGCATCCAGCCGATGCGCACATGGGCCCGCGCATGACCGCTTTCGAGGGCGATGTTCGGGATGTCATAGGGTAGATCCGACAGGCCGAAATCGAGCTCCCAGGAATCCGGCGTGGCTTTGTCCGCCGTGAACAACGAGGCGATCGGTGGAAAAACCGACCGATGGAACCAGGCGGTCGTCTTGCCAGCGTCGTCCACCGCGCCCCTCACATACTGGACGCTCGAGGAATGGTAGTAGCCATGCTGGATGTCGTCCTCGCGCATCCAGGTGACCTTCACGGGAGCACCGATTTCCCGCGAGATCAGTGCCGCTTCGGCAGCGAAGTCCGGTTTCGACTTGCGGCCGAATGCGCCGCCGAGAAGCGGCACACGCGACGTGACATTTGCGGGGTCGATGCCCAACGCTTCCGCAACCACGGCGCGGGCGGCCTGTCCGTCTTGCGTTGACGACCAGACCTCGACCTTGCCGTCCTTGTAGTCCGCCACGGCGCCCGGCGGCTCCATCGGCGCATGGACAAAATGCGGCGTGTAGTAGGTGGCGTCGATCGTTTTTCCGGCTGATTGAAGCGCAGCGTCGGCATCGCCGTCGCTGCGGAAGCGGTTGCCGGGCTGAGTTGCTGTCGTCTCCATGTTCTTGCGCGCGACATCGGTGTCGTAGCCGGCGTTTTCGCCCAGGTCCCACTCGATCTTCAGCTTGCGCCGGCCCTCCATCGCCGCCCAGCTATTGCTGGCGATTACGGCGATGCCACCGAGCGGCTTGAACACCACGGGCTTCGCGGGTGGTGCAAGCTCGACGATCCGCTCGACTCCAGGCACTTTGAGCGTCTCTGTGGCGTCGTAGGAGGCAAACCTGCCCAGCATCACCGGGCAACGCTCCACGGATGCGTACTTCATGCCGGGAACGCTGATATCGATCGTGTATTTCGCCGCTCCCACCACCATGTCAGGCAGATCGACGATCTGGACGGGCTTGCCGATGTAACGGAAGTCCTTGGGATCCTTGAACGTGAGGGATTCGACGGCAGGAACCGGGAGGTCGGCCGCGGCCTCCACCAAATCGCCATAACCGATCGACTTGCCGCTGGCTGCGTGGACCACCGTGTGGTTCGACGCCTTGCATTCGCTGACGTCGACACCCCACTGATTGGCCGCCGCCTGCTCCAGCATTTGCCGACCGGCAGCGCCAAACTCCCGCATACGCTGGAAGTTCTTCACCACGCTGCGCGAGCCGTCGGTGTACTGGTCGCCATACTTGGCGTCACCGGTGGCCTGCTCGACCTTGACCTTGCTCCAGTCGGCCTCCAGTTCGTCGGCAACGATCATGGGCAGTCCGGTGCGGATGCCCTGACCCATCTCCGAGCGATGGGCGAAGATCGTCACCGTGCCGTCTTTGGCGATCGAGATGAAGACATTGGGGTCCAGGGTCTTCTCGCCGGCCGCCGCCGCAAACCGGTAGCCACCAGGGATAAGCTGGGTGCCCAGCACCAAGCCGCCCGCCGCGCCGATGCCCTTGAGGACCAACCGGCGACTGACATTCGCGATTGTGTTCATCAGATGTCCTCCGCCGCTGCTTTGATGGCTGCACGAATACGCGTGTAGGTGCCACAGCGGCAGATATTGCCTTCCATGGCGTTGTCGATATCCGCGTCGGTCGGATTGGGCGTATCCTTGAGGAAAGCGGCGGCCTGCATCATCTGGCCGCTCTGGCAGTAACCGCATTGCGGTACATTGTTGGCGAGCCAGGCTTTTTGCACCGGATGAGTGCCGTCGGGGCTGAGACCTTCGATGGTCGTGACCGGGCCTTCGACATCACCGACGGGTGTGATGCAGGAGCGCGCGGCTACACCATCGATATGCACTGTGCAGGCGCCGCACTCGGCGACGCCGCATCCGTACTTCGTTCCAGTGAGGCCGACGACGTCGCGGATCACCCAGAGCAGGGGCATCTCTGCCGGGACATCGACATCATACGCATTGCCATTGATTGTGAGGGAAATTGCCATAGCAGGGACCTCCCGAGTTTGCGTGCGAACTTGAGTGAGGTAGGCAAAAGTTATTCTTAGTTTTTGTGTGCTGTAACACAATCGAAAAAGGCTATGGCTCGCCCGCCGCGTTGCGCTGCGCACAAGCCGGTATTCCTGTCAGCGAGTTTGGAGCTTGATTGCTTAGCTGATCACGATCCGCGGCGCCTGGCGGCGCTTGTCGGTCAGCGAGGCCTCAGTTTTTTCCCACACTCTCGCGGCGATCGCCTTGAAAATGCGCGCATGTTCGCTGTCGGGCGCGGATACGACGATGGGATGGCCGCCGTCGGAGGTCTCGCGGATGTCGATGTGCAGGGGTACTTCGCCGAGGAAGTCTGTGCCTATTTTCTTGGCTTCGGCCTTGGCGCCGCCATGGGCGAAAATATGGCTCACATGGCCGCAGTTCGGGCAGGAGAAATAGCTCATGTTCTCAATGATTCCGAAAACAGGCACTTCCACCTTGCGGAACATGTTCAGGCCTTTTCGGGCGTCCAAGAGGGCGATGTCCTGAGGCGTGGATACGATCACTGCACCGGTCACCGGCACTTCCTGCGCCATGCTGAGCTGGATATCGCCGGTGCCCGGCGGCATGTCGACGATCAGGATGTCCAGTTCGCCCCACGCGGTTTGCTGCAACATCTGTTTGAGGGCACCGGTCGCCATCGGGCCACGCCATATCATGGGAGTATCCTCCGCCACGAGGAACCCCGCCGACATGCATTTCACGCCAAAGTTCTGCAGCGGAATGATGATGCGATTATCAGGACTACTTGGCCGGCCTTTCAAGCCCATCATTCGGGGCTGCGACGGTCCATAGATATCGGCATCGAGCATACCGACCTTGAGTCCCTGGGCGGCCAGCGCCAGGGCCAGATTCACGGCCACGGTGGATTTGCCGACGCCTCCCTTGCCGCTGGCGACGGCGACGATGCTGCGGACGCCCGGGATGACCAGTTTGGCAGGACGTTGCGGTGCTCCGCCGTGGGCATGGGCCTGCGGCGGCGGCGTGGCCGCCTTCGCCCGATGGGCGGTCAGAACTGCACTGACGCTCAGGACGCCTGGAATGGCATCCACCGCCTGCTCAGCCGCCTTCCGCAGCGGTTCCAGCTTCGGCCCCCGCTGCGGGTCCACTTCGATGGCGAACGCGACGTGGCCGTCGCGCACAGCCAGACCGGTAACCATACCCAGGCTGATGATGTCGCCGCCGCGATCCGGGTCGCTGATCCGGCGCAGAGCGGCCATCACATCGGCTTCCGCCACGGGTGTGGATGGCTTATCGGCAGGCGCCATGCTTGAAAACTCCGGCCTGGGGCCAAGATTTAGCTGATTGCCGGCGGGTTGTGACCGGCGATGCCGTGACATATAAGGCCCACAACCGGCATTGGAAAGGCCGCGCTCCGCGGCCATAACAGCGAGGTCGATCAATAACATGCCCTGGCAAAGTCAAGGTGGCGGCGGCGGCCCATGGGGCGGCGGCAGCGGTGGCGGTGGTGGTGGCGGCCAGGGTCCCTGGGGCCGCGGACCCTCATCGGGTGGCCAGGGCGGACCGCCGGATCTCGAGGAAATGCTGCGCCGCGGCCAGGACCGGATGAAACAATTCATCCCCGGCGGCTTCGGCAACGGCCGCACTGCTGCCGGAATAGCCGTCGCGGTCGCCGTGATCTGGCTGGCTACCGGCACTTATCAGGTTCAACCGAACGAGCTGGGCGTGCCGCTGATCTTCGGCCGCGTGCAACCGATCACGACCGCCGGCTTGCATTGGAATTGGCCCGCGCCGATCGGCGACGTGCTGAAGCCTTCGGTCACGGCGGTCAATACGCTCGAAATCGGCATCGGCAACCAGATGGAAGAGAGCCTGATGCTCACCGGCGACCAGAACATCATCAAGGTGGCGTTCTCGGTCCAGTGGCAAATCAGCGATGCCGAGAAGTTCCTCTTCAACATCCAGGACTATCAAGGCACCATCAAGAGCGTCGCGGAATCGGCGATGCGCGAAATCATCGGCCAGACGCCGTTCGATAAAGCCATCACCAGCGCCCGCGGCCAGATCGAGCCGGAAGTGCATCAGCTCATGCAGCGGATGCTCGATGAGTACGGAGCTGGCGTGACGATTACCCAAGTGGCGCTGCAGCCGGTGGAACCGCCGCCGCAGGTCGACGATGCCTTCCGGGACGTCAAGGCCGCCGAACAGGAGCGCTCGACAGCCTCGAACCAGGCGCAAGCCTACTCCAACAAGCGGACGCTTGAAGCGGAGGGCGAGGCCAGGCGCATCGTGCTCGCCGCCGAAGCCTACAAGGAACAGAAGGTCGCGCAAGCTAGCGGCGAGGCGCAGCGCTTCCTCGCAGTCTATGAGCAGTACAGGAATTCGCCTGATATCACGGAGCGCCGCATCTATCTCGAGACGATGGAACGGATCATGGGTGGCCTGGACAAGGTCCTGATGGACAACAATGGCTCCGGCGGGTCCGTGCCATATCTGTCGCTGAATGAACTGATCAAACGGTTGCCGCAGTCTGCAACGAAACCGGGCTCCGAAGGCGGCACCCAGCCGTCGCAATCTGGCACCCAGCAACCTGTTGCGGGAGCAAACCCATGAACCGCTTCGGAGCCCTGGGTGTCCTGGTTACCGGCGCGATTGCCCTGATCGTCCTGTGGTCATCGACGTTTATCGTATACCCCAATGAGCAGGCGCTGGTCTTGAGGTTCGGCGAGTTTGTTCGCGAAGCGAGCGAGCCCGGCCTCTACTTCCGCATCATCATCGCCGAGGATGTGGTGCATATCGATCGCCGTGTTCTGAAAATCGAAGGCGACAAGCAGCCGATGCTGACGGGCGATCAGACGCCCATCGTCGTCGATTATTTTGCCCGCTACCAGATTGTCAATCCGCTCCGCTTCTATCAGACGGTGCGCACCGAAGAGACGATGCAGCAGCGGTTGACCCAGCTCATCACGTCGCAGTTGCGACGCGTGCTGGCGAATCTGCCGCTCAGCCGCATCCTGACCTCCGAGCGTTCCGACGTCATGCGCGAGATTTCCGCCGCCGTCGACGCCCAGGTGCGCAACTTCGGCGAGGATGGTCAGGGCTTCGGCATTAAGATCATCGACGTCCGCATCAAGCGCGTCGATCTGCCGCCTGAGAACAGCGAAAAGGTTTATTCGCGCATGCAGACTCAGCGGCAACAGGAAGCCGCCCGGCTGCGGGGCGAAGGCGAGCGAAATCGTCAGACGATCCAGGCGGAAGCCGACAAGAAGGCCGTCGTCATCCTGGCCAACGCGCGCAAGGAAGCGGCGATCCGCCGCGGCGAGGGCGAGGCCGAAGCTACACGCATTTACAATGAGGCGTTCGGCAAAGATCCCAAGTTCTTCGATTTCTATCGCTCCTTGCAGGCGCTCGAAACGGGATTGTCGCCTTCGACCACGACCTATGTCGGCCCGGCCACCGGCGATTTCTTCCGCTTCTTCGGCAACGAACAGGGCGCTCCGGAAGAGAAAACCGGCGATCCAATCGTCACCGGGCAGTAGGTGAGTCGAGCGAGCGGCGGTCGATGAATTTTGCGTTCGGCGATCTCGCGACCGCGATCGGCCTGGTCCTGGTCATCGAAGGCGCGCTGCTGGTTCTGGCGCCAAACCTGGCCAAGCGGATGGTGACCGAGATCCTGACCGCGCCGCCGCAGCTCCTGCGCCTGGGCGGAATAGTCTCGGCCGCCGTTGGCGTTGCAATTGTATGGGCGATCCGGGGCTAGCGCTGTACCGGCCGCCGGTCACGTCACCGTGAATGCCGCAATATGGCCGCAACCTGTTTCTGGAAAACTAAGTTAATTTCGTTAACCATTTTTCATTCTTCTCGCGTATCCTCGCGACAGCACATCTGAGACGGCTCTTGAACTCAGCAACCACGCGTACGGTTTCCTCGTATCCAGTCAGGAGCCAATTCCCCGGCGTACCGGCCCGTCCCGGCCGGCCACCGGAAACCCACACGCCAGGAATGGAGTAATGCCGTGACTTCCACCCGTTATATCCGCCGCAGGCCTATCGCCAGTGCACGGGCCGTGCCCACGCCGCTCCCGTCCCTGCGCGGCATTTATTGGCTGATCTGCCTGCTGACCGCTCTCGCTTTCCTGCTCGCCAGTCAAGCTGCCTGGGCCCGGTCTGCGCCGGAGAGCTTTGCGGATCTCGCCGATAGCCTGCTGCCCGCCGTCGTCAACGTCTCCACCACCCAAACGGTGAAGGCCGACAGCATGAGCGGCAGCGAGGAACTCGACGACTTCTTCAACGAGTTCATGAATCGCCAGGGGCGCGAGAATAAGCCGCGCCGCATGACCTCCCTCGGTTCTGGTTTCATCATCGATTCTGCCGGGTATGTGGTCACCAACAACCACGTCATCGCCGACGCCGACGAAGTGACGGTTCTGCTGCATGACGATACCGAACTGAAAGCCACGATCATTGGCCGCGACGAAAAGACCGATCTCGCCCTATTGAAGGTCGAAGCGGGCAAGCCGCTTCCGGCGGTCAATTGGGGCGATTCCGATCAGCTGCGGATCGGCGACTGGGTGATGGCGATCGGCAATCCGTTCGGCCTCGGCGGCACCGTGACTGCCGGCATCGTGTCAGCACGTGGCCGCCAGATTGGCGGCGCCTATGACGACTACATCCAGACCGATGCTTCTATCAACAGAGGCAATTCCGGCGGCCCGCTGTTCGATATGAACGGACAGGTTATCGGCATCAACACGGCGATTTACTCCCAGTCCGGCGGCAGCGTCGGTATCGGCTTCGCGATTCCCTCCACCCTGGCCAAGAACGTGGTGGCGCAGATCCGCCAGTTCGGCAAACCCAAGCGCGGTTGGCTTGGCGTCCGCATCCAGAACGTGAATGACGAGCTCGCCGAAGGGCTGCATTTGCCGTCGACCAAGGGCGCCCTTGTCGCCAACGTCACCGAAGGCGGTCCAGCGGACAAAGCCGGCATCAAGCAGGGCGACGTGGTCCTGCGTTTCGACAGCAAGGAAGTCACCGCCAGCCGCTCCCTGCCGCGCATCGTCGCGGAAACCGCCATCAGTAAGAAGGTCCAGGTGGTCGTCTGGCGCCAGGGCAAGGAGATGACCTTCGACGTCACCGTCGGCGAATTGACCGACGATGTGGAGAAGGCGGCGCTGAGCCAGCCTGATGAACAAGGCGATACCGGTCCGACCGAAGGCAAGATCGCCACGCTTGGCCTAACCGTCGGCCAGATCACCGATGCGGCGCGCAGCGAGTTCAAGCTCGAAAGCAGCGTCAAGGGCGTGATCGTCACCGAGATCGACGAAAACGGCGCGGCGGCGGAGAAGGGCCTGCAAGTCGGCGACGTGATCGTCGAGATCGACCAGAAGGCGGTCGCCTCTCCCACCGACATCGAGCGCCGCGTCAAGGAAGCCAAGAAGAACGGCTTTCGGGTCGTGACCCTGCTGATCTACCGCGGCGGCGATTTCCAGTGGTTCGCCGTCCGCGTCGACAAGAGCTAGGACAGCCGATGGCGCCGGCCGGTCCGGCGCACTAAAAGGAAAGGGCGGCGCTCCATCGGTGCCGCCCTTTTTTCATGGCAACGCAACGCATCATTGTCATCGGCGGCCCGACCGCGAGCGGCAAGTCCGCGATCGCCCTGGAACTGGCGCGCGCGTTGAATGGGGTCGTGATCAATGCCGACAGCATGCAAGTCTATGCCGAGCTGCCGATTTTGACCGCGCAACCCGATGCCGCAGCGCGCGCGGCGGCGCCGCACCGCCTCTATGGCGTGCTTTCGGCGGCGGAGATCTGCTCGGCCGTGCGCTGGGCCGACATGGCCTGGGCGGCGGTCGACGACGCGGTGCGGCAGGGCTTGCAGCCGATCATCGCCGGCGGCACAGGCCTCTACATCCAGGCGCTGATGCGGGGATTGGCGCCGGTGCCGGAAATTCCGCCGGAAATCAGAGCCGAGGCGCGAAAGCTCCTGCAAGAGCTGGGTCCGGCCGCGTTTCACGCCAGGCTCGCCGGCCGCGATCCCGCGGGGGCGGCCCGGTTGCGGCCGACCGATCCGCAACGGTTGGCGCGGGCCTGGGAAGTGCTGGAGGCCACCGGCCGCTCCTTGGCCGATTGGCAGGCGGTAGCCGGTCCCCCAAGGACGGATGCGAGCTTCCTGCCGTTCGTCCTCAATCCGAACCGCGACGCGCTCTACCAGGCAATCGACCGCAGATTTGCTGAAATGGTCCAAGCCGGGGCCCTAGACGAGGTCAGGGCTTTATCCTCCATGCACCTTCCCGCAGAGACCCCGGCGCTGAAGGCTCTGGGTGTCCAGGAGCTTCTGAGCCATCTGGCCGGTGATATCGACCTGCCAGCCGCCATCGCCGCAGCCCAGCAATCCAGCCGCCGCTACGCCAAGCGGCAGATGACCTGGTTCCGCAACCAGCTTGCGGCGGCTAATTTTCTTTCTATTGACCATGTCTTCAAGACATCATTGGAAAGAATATTGCCCGAAATCTTTTCGGTTATTCGCAAGAACTGTTGACCGGGTAAGAGCGAGTCGCTAGCTTGTGCCGCCCTCGCGCGGCGTTGTGCAGTGCAATAAGCAAGGCGGGTGATAGCTTTAGCTTTACCGCCGTGCCTGAAACGGCAAGATCAGGCGGGAAGGGCAAGAAGCGGCGAACGGTGCATGTTCCGGGCGCCGCCGTTGATCAAGCGGAAAGGCGTTGGGTTATGGCGAACGAAGAGATGAATGGCGCGCAGATGGTGATCCGGGCTCTGGTGGATCAGGGCGTCGACGTGATCTTCGGCTATCCGGGCGGCGCCGTGTTGCCGATCTATGACGAGTTGTTCAAGCAGAACGCCCTGCGTCACGTCCTCGTTCGCCACGAACAGGGTGCCGTCCACGCCGCCGAAGGCTACGCGCGCTCGACCGGCAAGGTGGGCGCGGTGCTGGTGACTTCCGGCCCCGGCGCCACCAACGCCGTGACCGGCCTGACCGACGCGCTGATGGATTCCATCCCGATCGTCTGTCTGACGGGCCAGGTGCCGACCCACCTGATCGGCAACGACGCCTTCCAGGAAGCGGACACGGTGGGCATCACCCGCCCCTGCACGAAGCACAACTACCTGGTGAAGAGCATCGGCGATTTGCCGCGCATCATGCATGAGGCGTTCTATGTGGCCCGCAGCGGCCGGCCCGGCCCAGTGGTGGTCGATCTGCCGAAGGACGTGCAGCAGGCAAAGGGCACCTACAGCAACGGCGTTGCCGCCAAGCACCGCTCCTACAATCCGCAGATGAAGGGCGAGATCCGCGCCATCGAGCAGGCCTTGGATCTGATGGCCAAGGCGCAGCGGCCTCTGTTCTATTGCGGCGGCGGCGTTATCAATTCCGGACCGAATGCGTCGAAGCTGCTGAAGCAGTTCGTCAACCTGACCGGCTTTCCGATCACCTTGACGTTGATGGGGCTCGGCGCCTTCCCGGCAGCGGACAAGCAGTTCCTGGGCATGCTGGGCATGCATGGCATGTACGAGGCGAACCACGCCATGCATGACTGCGACGTCATGATCAATATCGGCGCGCGCTTCGATGACCGGATCACCGGGAGGCTGGCGGCGTTCTCGCCCAACTCGAAGAAGATCCACATCGATATCGATCCGTCTTCGATCAACAAGAACGTGCGGGTCGATGTGCCGATCGTCGGCGATGCCGCCCATGTGCTGGAGGATATGATCCGCCTGTGGAAGGCAAAACAGATCCGCCCGAACCAGAAGGCTTTGGACACCTGGTGGAAGCAGATCGACGGCTGGCGGGCACGGGACTGCCTGAAGTACCGGCCCAGCGACACCGTGATCAAGCCGCAATACGCGCTGCAGCGGCTGTTCCACGCCATCAAGGACAAGGATTTCTACATCACCACCGAGGTCGGCCAGCACCAGATGTGGGCGGCGCAGTTCCTGCGCTTCGAGAAGCCCAACCGCTGGATGACCAGCGGCGGACTCGGCACGATGGGCTACGGATTCCCCGCCGCCATCGGCGTGCAGATGGCCCATCCGGAGTCGCTGGTCATCGACGTCGCCGGCGAGGCCTCGTTCTTGATGAACATGCAGGAGATGTCGACAGCCATGCAATACAAGCTGCCGGTGAAGGTGTTCATCCTCAACAATCAATGGATGGGCATGGTGCGCCAGTGGCAGGAGCTGCTCCATGGCGAGCGCTATTCCGAAAGCTACATGGAGTCCCTGCCTGATTTCGAGAAGCTGGCGGATGCCTTCGGATTCGTCGGCCTGCGCGCGGACAAGCCGTCGGAGGTCGACGACGTCATCAAGGAAATGCTGGCGGTCAAGCAGCCGGTGCTGGTGGATATGCGCGTCGACAAGACCGAGAACTGTTTCCCGATGATCCCGTCGGGATCGGCCCATAACGAAATGCTGCTGGGCCCGGATGACGAGGCCAAGCCCGTGTCCGAAGAGGGCATGGTGCTGGTCTAGAGCCGGCCCGCAGAAAAGAACAACAGGGCCGGGCGCCCGGGAGCCATTGCTTGCAACCGCAGACGATCGAACGACACACGATTTCCGTGCTGGTGGACAATGAGGCCGGCGTGCTTGCGCGCGTCATCGGCCTGTTCTCCGGCCGCGGCTACAACATCGAGAGCCTGACCGTGGCCGAGGTGGATGCGACAGAACATCTGTCGCGCATCACCATCGTCACCTCGGGCACCGCGATGATCATCGAGCAGATCAAGAACCAGCTCAATCGCCTGGTGCCCGTGCATACGGTCAACGATTTGACCATCGAGGGTCCCCATGTGGCGCGGGAATTGGCGCTGATCAAAGTAAAGAGCACAGGCGAGCGCCGCGTCGAGTCCCTGCGCATCGCCGACATCTTCCGCGCCCGGGTGGTTGACGCGACAAACGACTCCTTCGTCTTCGAGATGACGGGATCGACCGAGAAGCTCAGCGCCTTCATCAACCTTATGAAACCGCTGGGTCTGGTGGACGTATCGCGCACGGGCGTCGTGGCGATTGCACGTGGGGCGGAAGCCCTCTAGAAACCGGGCCAAATTGGCGCGGTGCGCCGGGTTTTCATGCTAAATCTGTCGAAGCATGGAAACGGTTGAACGCGACAGACAATAGACGGCGCGCGGTCCATTGGGGCTCGCCGCCGCAGCGAGGGATGCCAGAGATGCGTGTCTACTATGATCGCGATGCCGATGTGAACTTGGTGAAGGGCAAGAAGGTGGTTGTCGTCGGCTATGGCAGCCAAGGCCATGCCCATGCGCAGAATTTGCGCGACAGCGGCGTCAAGGATGTGCGCGTCGCGCTGCGGCCGGGTTCTCCTACGGTGAAGAAGGCAACAGATGCCGGCTTCACCGTTGCGGCGCCCGCGGACGCCGCGAAATGGGCCGACATCGTCATGATGCTGGCGCCTGACGAGTTGCAGGCGAAGATCTACAATGATGACCTCCATGCCAACATGCGCCAGGGGGCGGCAATCGCCTTCGGCCATGGACTCAACATCCATTTCCGCCTGATCGAGGCGCGTCCGGATCTTGACGTTTTCATGGTCGCGCCGAAGGGTCCGGGGCACACGGTGCGCTCTGAATATCTGAAGGGCGGCGGCGTCCCCTGCCTGGTGGCGGTGGCGCAGAATCCATCCGGCAACGCGCTGGAAATCGGCATCTCCTATGCCTCGGCCATTGGCGGCGGCAGGTCGGGCGTCATCGAGACGTCGTTCAAGGAGGAATGCGAGACCGATCTGTTCGGCGAGCAGGTGGTGCTCTGCGGCGGCCTCACTGCGCTGATCCAGGCCGGCTACGAAACCCTGATCGATGCCGGCTACGCGCCGGAAATGGCCTATTTCGAATGCCTGCATGAAGTGAAGCTGATCGTCGACCTGATCTATGAGGGCGGCATCGCCAACATGCGCTATTCGATCTCCAACACCGCGGAGTATGGCGACTACACCCGCGGGCCGCGCATCATCACCGATGAGACGAAGAAGGAGATGAAGCGCATCCTCGACGATATCCAGTCCGGCCGTTTTGCCCGCGACTGGGTGGCGGAGTGCCAGGCCGGCCAGCCGAGCTTCAAGGCGATGCGCCGCAGGAGCGCCGAGCACAATATCGAGGAAGTTGGCGCGAAGCTCCGCGCCATGATGCCTTGGATCGCCAAGAACAAGCTCGTCGACAAGGCGAAGAACTAGGGTGGGCGCGGCGGGCCGCGCTGACGGCGGCCAGCGCCGCCGGAGCCGGGCCGCATGATCATCAGGCAGCTGACTTATCTGACGGCGCTGGCGCGGGAAAAGCATTTCGGCCGCGCTGCCGCCGCCTGCAATGTCAGCCAGCCCACGCTATCGGCGGCAATCCAGCAGCTCGAAGCCGATCTCGGCGTGCCCATCGTCGAGCGTGGCCAGCGCTTCAAAGGCCTTACGGCAGAGGGTCAGCGGGTGCTCGAATGGGGCCACCGCATCCTAGCCGATCTGGAGGCCCTGACCCAGGACCTCCAGGAGATGCGCGAGGGCCTCACCGGCCATCTGCGCTTCGGCGTCATTCCCTCCGCTTTGCCGGCGGTGTCGCTGGTGACCGCGCCGTTCTGCGCCAGCCATCCACGGGTGTCGATCACCGTGCGGTCGATGTCGTCGATCGAGATCCAGCGCGGTCTCGATGCCTTCGAGCTGGATATCGGCATGACTTATCTGGACAACGAGCCGCTGATCAATGTGCGGGCGCTGCCGCTCTATTGGGAGCGCTATGTGCTGCTCACCTCGGCCACCGGACCGTTCGCCGGCTACAAGACGTTGAGCTGGGCCGAGGCGGCGAGCGTACCTCTCTGCATGCTCACGCCCGACATGCAGAACCGCCGTATCCTGAACGGCGTGTTCCGCTCGGTGAACCGGGCGCCGACGCCGGCGATCGAGACCAACTCCATGCTGCTGCTCTGCGCCCATGTGCGCGACGGCCCCTGGTCCAGCGTCATGCCCCATACGGTCATGCACACCATCGGCCTGCCGGAGGGGTTGCGGGCCATCCCCCTGACCGAGCCGGACACCACCCATGAGATCGGCCTCGTCATTGCCGATCGGGACCCGGCCCCGCCCCTGGCCCGGGCCCTGATGGCCGTGGCGGCGGGCCAAACCATCCAACTCAAGGTCGACCACGACCTCCAGGCGGGACCACTCCCCTCCGTTGATAGCTATTAGCTATCATACGATCCAAAATAGCGATTTGATAATAGCCAACCCTTTGGTAATATTGCCCAGCTTATAAGCGGGCACAGATGCACACCTATAGCCATTGGGACGCGGGCGCGGCGGAGTCGCTGATCGCCGAGCGGCAGCATATGCCGGGAGCTTTGCTGCCCATCCTGCATGCCCTGCAGGAGAGGTTCGGCTATGTGGACGCCGCTGCCGTGCCCCTGATCGCCGGCGCGCTGAACTTGTCCCGGGCCGAGGTCCATGGCGTCGTCAGCTTTTATCACGATTTCCGCCGCGAGCCGCCGGGCCGCCATGTAGTGAAGATCTGCCGGGCGGAGTCCTGCCAGAGTATGGGTTGCGAGCGCCTCGCCGCCCACGCCCAGCAGCGGCTTGGTGTCGATTTCCACGAGACCTCCGGCGACCGCCGTTTCACTCTCGAACCCGTCTATTGCTTGGGAAATTGCGCGCTGTCGCCGGCCGTCATGATCGACGGTGAATTCCATGGCCGGGTCGATCCGGCGCGCTTCGACGAGCTGATCGCGGAGTGCGGGAAGAGTTCATGAGCACGCGCGTCTATGTGCCTGTTGATGCGGCGGCGCTGTCCGTCGGCGCCGAGCGCGTTGCGCGTGCGGTGGAGCGACTGATCGACGAGCGCGGCGCCGATGTGACGCTGGTGCGCAACGGATCCCGCGGCCTGTTCTGGCTGGAGCCGCTGGTCGAGATCGAAACCGACGCCGGCCGTGTTGCCTTCGGACCCGTCGCGCCCGCCGATGTCGCCACCTTGTTCGACAGCAAATTCAAGCCGAATACCAAGCACAAACTCCATCTCGGACTTACCGAGGAGATTCCCTTCCTGAAGAAGCAGGAACGGCTGACTTTCGCCCGCTGCGGCGTCACCGATCCGCTGTCGATCGAGGACTACAAGGCCCATGGCGGCTATCGCGGGCTTACTCGCGCGCTCACGATGGACGGCGCGGCCATCGTCGACGAGGTCACGCAATCCGGCCTGCGCGGCCGCGGCGGCGCCGGCTTCCCGGCGGGCATCAAGTGGCAGACCGTGCTGAAGACGGCAGGCCCAACGAAATACATCGTCTGCAATGCGGACGAGGGCGACAGCGGCACCTATGCCGACCGCATGATCATGGAGGGCGATCCCTTCGTCCTTATCGAGGGCATGACCATCGCCGGCATCGCCGTGGGCGCGGCGGAAGGCTACGTCTATATCCGCTCCGAGTATCCCCACGCCTTCCGCCAAATGACTCAGGCGGTGGAGAACGCCCGCGCCGCCGGTTATCTCGGCGCCAGCGTTCTCGGGAGCGGCAAGCCCTTCGAAATTCATCTGCGGCTCGGGGCCGGCGCCTATATCTGCGGCGAGGAAACGGCGCTGCTGGAGAGTCTCGAAGGCAAGCGCGGCATGATCCGCTACAAGCCGCCTCTGCCGGCGATCAAGGGCCTGTTCGGCAAGCCGACGGTCATCAACAACGTCATCTCCCTGGCCAGCGTGCCCATCGTCCTCGACAAGGGTGCGGCCTTCTACAAGGATTTCGGCATGGGCCGCTCCCGCGGCACACTGCCGATCCAGCTCGCCGGCAACATCAAGCAGGGCGGACTGGTGGAAAAAGCCTTTGGGGTGACGCTCCGTGAACTTATCTATGAGTATGGCGGCGGCACCGCGACCGGCCGGCCGCTGCGCGCGGTCCAGGTGGGCGGCCCGCTGGGCGCCTATTTCCCGGCCAGCCTTCTGGATCTGCCGCTGGACTACGAGTCGTTCGCCGCCCAGAAAGGCATGGTGGGTCACGGTGGCATTGTTGTGTTCGACGACAGCGTCGATCTCGCCCGGCAGGCGCGCTTCGCCATGGAGTTCTGCGCCATCGAATCCTGCGGCAAATGCACGCCCTGCCGCATCGGCTCGACCCGCGGCGTGGAGGTCATCGATCGCATCATCGCCGACAAGGATCGCGCCGCGAACCTGTCGCTGCTGGACGATCTCTGCAGCACAATGCTCGACGGCTCGCTCTGCGCGCTGGGCGGCCTGACGCCGCTGCCCGTGCAGAGCGCCGTGAAACATTTCCCCGAGGATTTCGACCGCCCCACAGCCAGGGCCGCGGCGGAGTAGGAGACCCAGGTCATGACGCTCTCGCTGATCAAGGAAATCGACTACGGAACCCCGGCGGTGCCGGAAGGACCGGCAGTGACCTTGGAGATCGACGGCTTCTCCATCAGCGTGCCATCAGGCACGTCGATCATGCGCGCCGCCATGGAAGCCGGCGTGAAGGTGCCGAAGCTCTGCGCGACCGACAGCGTCGACGCCTTTGGTTCCTGCCGCCTCTGCCTGGTGGAAATCGAGGGACGCAGGGGCACGCCCGCCTCCTGCACCACCCTGGTCGAACCCGGGATGAAGGTGAAGACCCAGACGCCGCGCCTGGCCAATCTGCGCCGCGGCGTGATGGAACTCTACATCTCCGACCATCCGCTGGACTGCCTGACCTGCGCCGCCAACGGCGATTGCGAACTGCAGGACATGGCGGGCGCGGTCGGCCTGCGCGAAGTGCGCTACGGCTATGACGGCGCGAACCACCTGAAATCCGAGAAGGACGAGTCCAACCCGTACTTCACCTTCGATCCCTCGAAATGCATCGTCTGCTCCCGCTGCGTGCGCGCCTGCGAGGAAGTGCAGGGCACCTTTGCCCTGACCATCGACAGCCGCGGCTT
>DATKFM010000381.1:0-8747 GCA_035544395.1 Verrucomicrobiia bacterium | reverse complement strand
CGCAGGGCAACATCTTCGTCGCTGACTACGATTCCGGTTACGTAAAGAAATACGACGCGGACGGTAATTGGATCTCGACGTTCGCCGGCTATGGCTCAGAGCCCGGCCAGAATTTCAAATCGGAATTCATCAGCATCCATGACGGCCGTCTCTATCTGCCGGAAGTGGGCAACAACGAGATCGTCGTGTTCGATCTCGACGGCAAGTTCCTGTTCTCCTTCGGCGGACCCGGCACGGCTGCGGGCCAGCTCACTAACCCGGAAGCGGCCAAGGCGAACAGCCAGGGCAATATCTACGTCGCCGACCTGAAGAACGACCGCATCCAGGTGTTCGACAAGGACGGCAAGTTCCTGTTCCTGTTCGGCACCGCGGGCTCCATGCCGGGCCAGCTGAAGGCGCCGGCCGGTATCGGCATCGACAAGAACGACAACATCTATGTCGCGGAAATCGGCAATGACCGCGTCTCGGTGTTCGACAAGAACGGCAACTTCATCGCGACCTTCGGCTCCGGCGCCGAGTTCGAGAATTTGCACGGCGTCTTCGTCGACAAGGAGACGGGTTGGATCTACATCGCCAACAGCGGCAACAACCGCATCGACGTGTACAAGCCGGTGGGCAACTCGGCTTCCTAAAGCTGACCGGACGGCCGATGGCAAGGAGGCGGGGGTCGCAATGCCCCGCCTCCGCCGTCAGGCTCTGATACGACGAAAAATCCAGAAAAACCTTCGCTGAGCTCAAATGACCTCGATGGAATCGACAAAACTCGCAGGCAATCGCAAGTCCTTGGCGCGCTGGAATAACCTCAGCTTGCGCTGGAAGTTGATCGCGGCATTTCTCGCCCTGGCGCCCTTGATCGGCATTGCCGGCGGATGCGGCCTGCTGTTCGTCAATCGCATCGGCGCCTCCGTTACCGAAATTGCCGAAGTGTCCGGGCCCTTGCTGCAGGACACCGCGGCAGCGCTGAAAAGTTCGCAAGCCATGGTCGGCGCCCTCGGCCATGAAATGCAGGAAGACAAGGCCGGCGCGCGCGAAAAGGCGCAACAGGCTATCGAAGCCGAAAGCACGAAATTGACGGCCATACTGATGACGCTCTCGACGCGCGCCGCCGGCAGCGATACCGGGCTCGATCTTGCGCGCGTCGGCGAACTCGGGGAAAAGTTCATTGCGGCCATCGACAGCGCGGCCAAATCGCTGCTGGAAGAGGCGGCGATGCGCGAACGGGCGTCCATCAAGCTCGCCGAATTGCAGAACCTGATGACGGAAATCGACAAGCTGACGACCGACATGGCGTCGGCCAGCGAATCGGTGATGAACGAGCGGGAAGACACGAGCCGTACCCTAGTTCAATCGGGCAATGCGTCGGTACGGGACCTCGAGTCAGTTCTCTCCGAGACCCTGTCGGAGACCTACCCGACGCTGCGTCACGCCTACCGGCTGCAGTCCTTTAGCGCGGAACTCGAGAACCTGGTGCGCGCCTATGCGGCGGAGTCCGATCTGGCGGCGTTGGCGTCGCAGAAGGAGCGCTTCGCGAAATTGATGCACGCAGCCCAGGAGCGGCAGAAAAAGCTGCTGGCGCGGGCCGGCACCGAGTTCAAAGCCAATGTCGAACAGATCGGCGCCAAGTTGAAGCAGGCGGAAGAAGCGGTGCTTTCCGAAGGCGGCGTTTTCGCCGCCCATGAGCGCGCACTGACCTTGGCCGCGTCAGCCCAGCGGGCCAATGTCGAAGCTGCCGCTGTCTCCAAGGAATTTGACGCCGTGATGGATCAGGTCTTCGCCGCCACGGCGCAGCTGAACGCCCAGACAGTCAAGTCGGCCCAGACTTCGGTGGCGACCACGACCCTGACCACGGCGGCCACAATTCTGGTCGGCATTTTCCTTGCTCTTGCCGGCGGATTGTTCGTGGCCAACAGCCTGACACGGCCGTTGGCGCGGATGACGTCGGTCATGGCGCGGTTGGCTGGCGGCGACCAGGATGCAGAAATTCCGGCCCAGGAGCGCGGTGACGAAATCGGCGACATGGCACGATCGCTGACCACGATCCGCGATACGGGCGTGCGGGCCGCGCGGGTGCAGACGGCCCTGGATAACACCGCCAGCATCGTGCTGATGGTGGACACCGCCGGGACGGTAAACTACGGCAATGCGGCGGCCCGGGCATACTTTGCGGCGGCCGAAGGCGATGTGCAGGCGGTAGCCTCGGACTTCTCCGCCGCGCGGCTGATCGGCTTCGATTTCGGGCGGCTGCTGGAGAACGGACGCGGCGGCCAATCGCTGGCGGCGCTGCAGGGCACCGAGACGCGGCGCCTGTCGTTCCGCCACCGGACTGTGGAAGCCACGATGAACCCGGTCCTCAACGACCGGGGCGGCCGTCTCGGCACGGTCGTCGAATGGGTCGATCTCACCGAACAACTTGCCGTCGAAAGCGAAGTGGCCGGGCTGGTGGAAGCCAGCGTGGCCGGCGATTTCTCCCGCCGCGTCGAGCTATCGAACAAGACCGGCTTCATGCTCAAGCTCGGCGAGGGCATGAACCGCTGGGCGCAAACGGTTGCCGCCGCTCTGACTGAGGTCGTGGACATGATGTCGGGTCTGGCTCGGGGCGATCTGTCCAAGCGCATCGCCGGCGAGTACCAGGGCGATCTGCTGCGGCTGAAGCAGGACTGCAACCAAACGGCCATCCAGCTCGCCAATATCGTCGGACAGACGGTCGAAGGCATGGAGACGATCCGCGCCGCGACTGCCCAGCTCACCACCGGCTCCAGCGATCTTTCGACGCGCACGGAAGAGCAGGTGGCGAGTCTCGAAGAGATGGCGGCGGCGATCCGGCAGCTCTCGGCGACGATCAAGCAGAATGCCGATAACGCCCAGCAGGCCAACGAACTGGCCACCGTGGCGCGGCAAGCGGCCGAAGGCGGCGGAGATATCGCCGGTTCGGCGGTGAAAGCCATGGTGCGGATCGAGGAGTCCTCGCGGCGCATCGGCGAGATCGTCGGCATGATCGACGAGATCGCCTTCCAGACGAACCTGTTGGCGCTTAATGCGGCGGTCGAAGCCGCCCGCGCCGGCGATGCGGGCCGCGGCATTGCGGTGGTGGCCAGCGAAGTGCGCGTCCTGGCGCAGCGCTCAGGCACGGCATCGAAGGAAATCAAGGCGCTGGTGGGCGCCAGCAGCCAGAATACGAAGGAAGGCGTTGATCTGGTCAACCGCGCGGGAACCTCCCTGTCGGAGATCACCGGATCCGTCAAACGCGTGGCCGACATCGTGTCGGAAATGGCCGCGGCCAATCGCGAACAGAGCGCCGGCATCACCGAAGTTGAGAATACCGTCGGCCAAATGGAGGCGGTCACGCAAAAGAATGCACAGCTGGTGGAGGAATCGAGCGCCGCGCTGATGTCCGTCGACCAGCAGGCCGAGGAGCTGACGACGCTGGTGAAATTCTTCTCGGTCGGCGACCGGGAATCTGCCGGCGGCAGAACCAGATCCTCCGCCGCATCGGCCTTCCGCTCGGCGGCAAGCCGTGGCACCGAAGCCGCGGGTCGCGATGCGCGGCAGATCCAGAACAAGCTCGGCAAGTCTGTCGGCGCTGATGTCTTGGAATCTGTACCCGAGACTGCGGCGGCTTCAGTGCCGGCCAGGCCGCTGCGCCGTCAGGCCCAGAGCGCGCAAGGCGTCCCTGCCGATTGGAGCGAGTTCTAGGCCACCAGCGTCCCGGCGCCGCCCAATGCCGCTAACCGCAACATGAATGCCGCCGTCTCTGGCGGGTTGCGCTTTCCCGCCGTTACGGAAATCATGCGGCCTGCAGGAGGGCAGCGGGCCCCGGGCCATCGGGCCGGCAACCCGCCGCCGCGCATGAGGGCAGGGCCGCATGATTCGCAAGGAATGGTCGGATCCGCAGATCCGCGACTATGTCAGCCGTCTGCCGATCTGGCAGGGGCAGCCGCAGCTGGAACCGATCATCGGCGGCCTCTGCAACAGCAGCTATAAGGTCACCGACAGCAAGCGCAGCTACGTCGCGCGCATCGGCTTCGACATTCCCGTGCATGGCATCTACCAGTCCTCGGTGCAGGCGACGGCGGAGGCGGGCTCGCAGCTCGGCGTCACGCCGGAGGTGATCCATATCGAGCCGGCGCTGATCGTCGCCCGCTTCGTCAGCGGCGGCACGTTGCGGCCGGAGAACATCCATCACGGCCCGACCCTGGAGAAGATCGTCGCACTGATGAAGCGGCTGCATGCGGGCTCCGCGGCTCTGCGTCCGGCGGCGCATTACTTCTGGCCGTTCCAGGTGGCGCGGCGCTATTGCGAGATCGGCCGGCAGAAGAAATCGCGGCTGCTTCCGAAGCTGGCCGAGTTGGAGCGCATCGCCGGACGGTTGGAGCAGGACGTGCCGCCCTATACGCCGGTGTTCACCCATAACGTCCTGGTGCCGCAGAATTTCGTCTTTGACGAGAAGGGCGAGGTGCTGTTCATCGATTGGGACTATGGCGGCTTCGGCAATGCCAATTTCGATCTGGCGGCGGCGATGATCAATTCCGATGCGCCGGAGGATCTGGACCTGCGCGTGGTCGAGCTCTATTACGGCCAGCGCACGAAGGAGAATTGGCGGCAATACCGGCTGTTCAAGGTTGCCGTATCCCTGCGCGAATTCCTCTGGGGCATGGTGCAAGAGGTGACGTCGGAACTGGCGCCGGAGCTGGTCGCCGCCGGCATGACCGCGCTCTACGGCAATCAAAAGGCGGGCTATGAAGGCTATACCGACATGAACGAGGCCCGGTTCAATCTGATGTGGGACGGCTACCGGCGCGAGTTCGGGCTCTAGGCTACTGCACCGACCAAACCGATCAGGGAAATTCCATGAACGCATCGACCCAGCGCTACCGCGCCGCCGATCTCATTGCATTCGCCCGCGGACTCTTCGCGGCGTCGGGCTGTGACGGCGACAAACCCGCGCTGATCGCGGAGATGCTGGTGGAGGCGGACCTGATGGGCCACACCACCCACGGGCTGCAGCTCGCCGGCGGCTATCTGCAGGAAATCGCCGCGGGCAGCATGAAGGCAGTGGGCGAGCCCGGCATCGTCGCCGACCGTGGTGCTGCGGTGACCTGGGACGGCGGCACGCTGCCGGGCGTGTGGCTCACCGTGCGCGCGGTGGACCTGGCGGTCGAACGGGCGCGAAGCCACGGCGTCTGCGCCATCGCCATCCGCCGCAGCCATCACATCGCCTGCCTCGCCACCTTCCTACCACGCGCCACGGCCGCGGGCATGATGGTGACCATCCTCAGTTCCGATCCCGCCGATGCCAGCGTGGCGCCGTTCGGCGGCCTCAAGGCGGTGTTCACTCCCGATCCCATCGCCGTCGGCATACCCACCGGCGGCGATCCCATCCTGATCGACATGAGCGCCTCCATCACCACCAATGGCATGACCAATCGCCTCAGGCGCGAGGGCCGGCGATATCCCGGACCCTGGGCGATGGATGCGCAAGGGCATGCCACCGACGATCCCAATGCGCTGTTCACCGATCCGCCGGGCACGCTGCAGCCCACCGGCGGGCGCGACCACGGCCACAAGGGCTATGGCCTGGCTCTGATGGTGGAGGCGCTGACCCAGGCGCTCCCCGGCTTCGGCCGCTCCAGCAAGCCATCAGGCTGGGGTGCGGGCGTGTTCATCCAGGTGTTCGATCCCCAGGCCTTCGGCGGCGCCGCGCCCTTCGCGCAGGAGATGGACTGGATCGCCGAGGCGTGCCGCAACAATCCGGCGGCTCCCGGCTTCGACGAAGTGCGGCTGCCTGGCCAGCGGGCCATGGCGCTGAAGCGCGAGGCGCTGTCCCAGGGCGTGCCGCTCTATCCCGGCATCATGCCGGCGCTTCAGCCCTGGGCCGATAAGCTGAAGGTCGCGGCGCCGAAGCCGATAGGCTGATGCAGCCTTAGCTCGCTGCAAATGCCAGCGGCCGGCCGTTTGCACGGCCGGCCTTGGCATCAGATCTCAGCCGATCAGTTCTCGTAGGCGCAGCAGATGAACCGCACCAGCAGCGGTGCGAAAATCGCCGCGATCAGGATATTCACCAGCACGGCCGCAACCGAGCCCGCGCCAGTCACCACGATCACCGCGATAACGCCGATAATGAAGAGGCTGATGATCAACACGGCAGTTGCCAGCCAGCACCGGCGGATGCAGGCGAAATAGCGTTGCCAGTTCCATTCGCCGGGATCGTTAGTGCCCTTGCAGCAGCAGACGCAGACTGCCAGCACCGAGCCGAGGATCATCAGGTACTGCAGGTCCACACCGACGCGATTGTAGGCCCACCACCACAACAGGCCGAACACAACGGTGATGAGGATTCGAAGTACAATGGTCATGCGTTTTTGCTCCCCATGTTCGGGGCCGAAGCCGCAACCGCCTTGCGAATGCGAGTCCTGAACTTAGGGCGGGCAGCGCTCCCCTCAACGCAAGATTGCGTTGCGGGCTGGAGGCTACACCTATTCGGAGTGCAGATCATCGAGCACGGCCTGTGATTTTTCGGTGACAGCGCGCCCGGTTGTTAAGAATTCCTAATCATCGGCCGCAACGGGCCGCGATGACAGCTTGCGCCCATGCGAATAAATTCAGAGGGGCGGGTTTGCAACCCGCCCCTCAGACAGTACTCCCGCCTTTCGCCGGTCAGTAGACCCGTGGCACCGCGCCGACTTCGCTCAACGCGGTCTTGAGGTAGTTGATGCCGGCGGTGTGGGAGCCCTGGGCGCACAATTGGCCGCCTTCCTTGCGCAGGGCCTTGGCATCCTGGAAGGCCTTCATGTTTTCATGGCCGCTGATCGCCTGGTCGAATTCGGATTGCAGGCCGCTGCACTGCTTGGCCAGGTTGCCGGCATTCTGCATATGCGAGGTGCCGTTGGCGGCGTGGGTGGAGACGGCCGGCGGGGTCGCCGCCAGCGCCAAGCCGCTGCTCAGCGCGACGGCGGAGGCGAGGATCGAGCTCATGAGGATGTTGCGGGTGAACATGATTGGACTCCTATTGTCGAATGCGGCGGTTTCGCCGCGGATCCGCGCGGAGGCCGTGCCTGCCTGGCCGGCAACTTTCCGGCGATCCGGTTGAAGATGTAGGCGGCAATTGCGGCGCAGCGATGCCGCGGCGCGGGAATCGGGTAACGGCCGGTGGCAAAGTCGGAGAATGTTACCGGCAGTAACTGATTACGCACGCAATGTAGGGGCGGGTTTCAAACCCGACCTGCCGAAGCGCAGGTACATGTCAATGTCATTCCCGCTCATCTTGGGTGAGTTTGAAACCCGCCCCTGCAAATTGCTGCGCGGGCTACAACCTTCGCCCGCTATCCGCATCGAACGCATGAATCGCGTCCAGGCGCGGCGCTAGCGCGATGGCGGAACCGACCGGCGGCAGGATGCGCTCGTTCAGCAGCGCGGTGACTTCGCGGCCGGCCACGTCGGCGATGATCTGCACCTGCGAGCCCAGCGGCTCCACCAGCGCCACGCGGCCGTTGATGGCGCCCGAGGACGGGCCGACGGCCAGATGCTCGGGCCGGATGCCCAAGAGGATCGGCTGGCCGTCATTGCCGGCGAGCTGCGGCGGCAGGGCCACCGTGCCGCCGCCCTTGATTTCCGCCGTGCGTTGCCCGCCGTTCACGCGGAACAGGGCCGGCAGCATGTTCATGGCCGGAGAACCGATGAACTCGGCGACGAAGACATTGGCGGGATTGTCGTAGAGCTCCAGCGGCGTGCCCACCTGCTCGATCTGCCCGTCGCGCAGCACGACGATGCGGTCGGCCATGGTCATGGCCTCCACCTGGTCGTGGGTGACGTAGATCGTGGTGGTCTTCAGCCGCTGATGCAGCCCCTTGATCTCGCTGCGCATGGAGACGCGGAGCTTGGCGTCCAGGTTGGACAGCGGCTCATCGAACAGGAACACCTTGGGATCGCGCACGATGGCGCGGCCCATGGCGACCCGCTGCCGCTGGCCGCCGGAAAGCTGCGCCGGCCGGCGGGCAAGATATTCGGTGAGGTTCAGGATCTTCGCCGCCGCCGCGACGCGCTCGGCGATCACCGTCTTGTCGGCGCGGCGGACGCGCAGCGAGAAGGCCATGTTCTCCGCCACCGTCATGTGGGGATAGAGCGCATAGCTCTGGAACACCATGGCGATGTCCCGCTCCTTCGAGGGCAGGTCGGTGACGTCGCGGCCGTCGATCTCGATCGTGCCGTCGCCGACCGTCTCCAGCCCGGCGACGATCCGCAGCAGCGTGGACTTGCCGCAGCCCGACGGCCCCACCAGCACCAGGAACTCGCCATTGCGGATCGAGAGCTCGATGTCCCGCAGCACGGCGACTGGGCCGAAGGATTTATGGATACCGTGTATGCCGATCTCGGCCATGGATGCGCCTTTTCGGTTACGCTGCGCTTGCTTGACCACCATCACAACACAGGTCAGGTGGGATGCAAAGGGGGCTGTGAGCCGCGGCCAATTCGCGCCGCGCGCCTGCTTCGTCAATCACCGCGCGAAAGAGGATGACGTGCGCGCCATCGTTTCCGAAGTCCTCGCTCCCGCCGGCGAACTGAACCGGTGATCTGCCGGCGGGGCGGAATAGCCATTGCCGCAGGCCGGCGGCTGTTGGCACCTGAGATAAGCTGGACTATCCAGTAAATCCTAACACTTCGTTCACTATGCAGGGCCATGGTGACGTGGGCGCTGGAAGGTTCCCGACCTTTTCACCACGGAGAACAACAATGAAAACCAACCGGCAGCA
>DATKFM010000380.1:0-8120 GCA_035544395.1 Verrucomicrobiia bacterium | reverse complement strand
AGCGGTTTGTCGCTGGTGCCGGAGGGCCGCCATATCTTCGGCTCCCTGACCGTAGCCGAGAACATCGCCCTGGGCGCCACCACCCGTTCAGATCGAGCCGCGATCGCAGCCGACACGGAACGTGTTCTTGATCTTTTTCCGGTGCTGCGTGAGCGGCTGCGGCAGCGGGCGGGCAAGCTGTCGGGCGGCGAGCAGCAGATGCTGGCGATCGCCCGCGCGCTCCTGGCGAAGCCGCGACTTCTCCTGCTGGACGAGCCGTCCCTCGGACTGGCGCCGCTTGTGGTGAAGCAGGTCTATGACGCGATCGAGGAGTTGCGCCGCGGCGGCGTCACCATACTGATCGTCGAACAGAGTGTCGGCCGGGCGCTTAAGGTGGCCGACCGTACCTATGTGCTGAACTCCGGCTCCGTGACCATTTCCGGCCGGTCGGCGGAACTGCAGGGAACCGCGGCCTTCGATACCGCGTATTTCGGCGCCATGAGCGGAACGCGCGCGCCATGATCGTGCTGCAGAACGCCATCGACGCCATCAGCCTGGGCGCGGTCTATGCGCTGGCCGCGCTCGGCATCGGGCTGATTTTCAGCATTATGCGGCTGATCAACTTTGCCCATGGCGAACTGATCATGGTCGGCGGATTCATGCTATATGGCCTGGCGGGGCAGCCCTACATCGTGATGGCGCTGGCGGCGATCCTCGTGGTGTCGATCCTGGCTCTGGGCATGGAGCGGCTCGCGTTCCGGCCGCTGCGCAATGCCAATCCGGCCACGTTGCTGATCTCCTCCTTCGCCGTGTCCTATCTGGTTCAGCATATCGTGCTGATGGCGTTCGGCGCGCGGCCGATGGGTGTGGATTTCATGGCGCAGCTGGGGGAGAGCGTGGATCTCGCCGGCCTGCGGGTGCCGCGGCTGCAGATCGCGACGATCGCCGTGACCTTGGCGCTGATGGGCGGGCTGGCGCTGTTCTTCCGCCACTCCCGTGTCGGCGTGCAAATGCGCGCGGCCGCGGAGGACTTCACCATGGCGCGGCTGGTGGGCGTGCGGGCCAACCTAGTGTTCGCGGTGGCTTTTGCGATCTCCGGCGTCTTGGCCAGCATCGTGTCGCTCTATCTCGTCACCCAGACCGGGAGCGTGTCCTACAAGATGGGCGTGAGCATGGTGCTGATTGCCTTCGTCGCCTCAGTCATCGGCGGCATGGGGTCGCTGACCGGCGCAGCACTCGGCGGATTCCTCGTCGGCATCGTCTCGGTATCGCTGCAGGCCTATCTGCCGGTGGAGATGCGGCCCTATCGCGACGCCTTCGTCTTCCTGCTGTTCATTGCCTTCCTGTTATGGCGGCCCGAGGGGCTGCTGGTCCGCCGCGCGGATCGGGAGCGGGTCTAACCATGGCGCTGGCACGATTCTCCGCCGAACCAAAACCTCTGCAGACCTTGGGCCTGCTGCTGGCGCTGCTGGCGGTCACCGTGATCGTCAGCCTTTTCATGCCGCCGGCTTTGCAGCGTACCGTGGTCGAGGCGCTGATCAAGTTGACCGTCGTCATCGGGCTCTATGTCTTCGTCGGCAATTCCGGCGTGTTCTCCTTCGGCCATGTCGCGTTCATGGCGCTCGGCGGTTATATCTCCGCCGTTCTCACCATTGCGCCGGCAAAGAAGGCCGTGGCGCTCGACCTGCCGCCATTCCTCGAAGCGTTGCAGTTGCCCGGCGGCGTAGCCCTCGTGATCGCCGTCGCGGCGGCCGGTTTGATCGCGCTGCTGGTCGCCCTGCCGCTGGTGCGCCTTCGCGGGATCGCGCTGCCGATGGCGACATTCGCGCTACTCGTTATAACCCATGTGGTCGCCTCCAATTGGCAGGCGGTCACCGGCGGCCGGCAGGCGCTGGTCGGTCTGCCCCGCTACACCGATCTCTGGGTGGCGGCGGGCGCCGCCGCTGTGGCGCTGATCATCGCGGCGATCTTTGGCATGACGCGCCACGGCCTGGCCTTGCGCTGTTCGCGCGAGAACGAGGTGGCTGCCGCAGCCACTGGCATCGACATATCGCGGGAACGGCTGATCGCCTTTGTATTGAGCGCGGCCATCGTCGCCATCGGCGGCGTGCTTTTCGGGCATTTCCTCGGCACGATGACAGCGAACACCTTCTACCTCGACTTGACCTTTGTCACCCTGACCATGCTGGTGATCGGCGGGATGCGCAGCCTGACCGGCGCCTGCGTCGGCGTGGCGCTGGTATCGACGGTATCCCAGGTCTTCCGTTCGATTGAACGGGGGATCAGCTTCGGCGATGTGACGATTTCGGCGCCGGCCGGGCTGCAGGAGATCGTCCTAGCGGCCATCCTCCTGGCCATCCTGATCCTGCGGCCCCATGGGCTGATGGGCGATTGGGAACTGACACTGCCAGCAGCGGCAAAAGACAATAAAAAGGAGATCTGAAATGTTCGTCGGCTGCATCGATATCGGCGGCACCTTTACCGACCTGGTTCTCTACAGCCGGCAATCGGACCTGGAGATCTTCAAGTCGCCGACCACGCCAGGGGAATTCGAGCGCGGCTTCATCGATGTCCTGGGCGTGGCGGCGGCCAGCCATGGCATGAAGCTGGGCGACTTTCTCGGCAAGATGGATATGCTGGTCCACGGCACGACCGTTTCCACCAACGCGCTGATCGAGGGCAAGGTTTCCGAGGCCGGCCTGATCTGTACGGCAGGCCATCCTGACATCCTAACGCTGCGGGAATCGCCGCGGAAGCGCGCCTTCAACACCAAGATCGACTTCCCGCCACCCTTCATCCCGCGCAGCCGCACCTGCGAGGTCCGCGGCCGCATCGACGCGATGGGCAACGAGATCGACAAGCTGAACGAGAAGGACGTCGCCGCCGCCGCGCGGCACTTGAAGAAATGCGGCGTCAAGGCAGTGGCAGTGTGCCTGCTCTGGTCCATCGTGAATCCGTCCCATGAACGGCGCGTGCGCGAAATACTCCGGAAAGAGCTTCCGGACTTGCCAATCAGCCTAAGCCACGAGCTGAATCCGATCCCGCGCGAGTACCGGCGCACCATCTCGACGGCGATCAACGCCGCGCTCTATCCGATCGTCAGCGCCTATACCGAAAAACTGGCCAAGGTCCTGCGGGACGCCGGGTTCAAGAACGAGCTGCTGATCGGCAACTGCGTCGGCGGCATGATGCCGCCGGACGAGATCATCCGGCGGCCGATTTACAGCGTGATGTCGGGGCCTACTTTAGCGCCGATCGCCGGCATGCATCTGACCAGCGCCGACAATGTCATTGTCGTCGATATGGGCGGCACCACCTTCGACGTCTCGGCCTTGCGCAACCGGCAGCTCGTGGTCACGCCGGAAGCAACCTTCGGCATGGAGATGCTGGGCATTCCCAAGATCGATGTGCGCTCCGTCGGCGCCGGCGGCGGCAGCGTCGCCTGGGTCGATGCGGGCGGTCTGCTGAAGGTGGGACCGCAGAGCGCTGGCGCGCGGCCAGGCCCCGCCTGCTACGGACTCGGCGGCACGGAAGCGACGGTTACCGACGCCAACGTGGTCCTGGGCATCATCGATCCTGACTATTACCTCGGCGGCAAGATCAAGCTCGACCGCGCCAAGGCGGAGGCGGCCGTCGGCAAGATCGCGGCAAAACTGAAGCTCAGCCTCGAGGCCGCCGCCTATGCCATTTATACCACCAGCAACCACAACATGATCGCCGCCATCGAGGATATCACGATCAACGAGGGCATCGATCCGCGCGACAGCTATGTGGTCAGCGGCGGCGGCGCCACCGCCTGCCATATCGGCGAGATGGCGCGGCTGATGGGGATCAAGAGTTTCATGGTGCCGAAATTTGCCGCCGGCCTCAGCGCCTATGGCGGACTGATCTCCGACGTGCGCTGGGAGGAATCGGGGACGCAGCACACGACCGACCGGGATTTCCTGATGGCTAAGGTGAACAAGCTTCTGGCCGATCTGATCAGGCGCGGCGCAGCGTTCCTGAAACGGGCGCGCATCCCCGCCGACAAGCAGCGCTTCGAATTCGCGTTCCAAGGCCGCTATCTCTATCAATCCTGGGACATCGAGGTGTCGTTCGACATGACCGATGGCAAGCTCGGCAAGGATGACCTGCCGCGACTTGTCGCCGCCTTTCACCAGATGCATGAGCGCATCTACACGATCAAGGATGAGGCCGACATCGTGGAGTTCACGACCTGGAAGGTGCGCGCCATCGGCGATACCGGCGGCCGGAGCCGGCGCGGCAAGTCATTGCCGCCGCAGCACGGGCAAGCCAAGCCGAAATCGCGCCGCGCCGTGTTCCTGGGGAGCAAGGGTCGGCAGGATGTGCCGGTCTATGACGGAACGGGGCTCGGCACCGGCGCCGTCATTGACGGTCCGGCCTTGATCGAACAGCCGACGACGACGCTACTCCTGCTGGCACAGCAGCAGGCGCGCACCGACGATCACGGAAACTTCCTGGTGGAGCAGCGCTGAGCGCCCGACGGCAGGCCGCTATTTCTGGTTTTTAGCGTTCGGCGGCAACGCCTGGATCGGCGGCGGCTCTTCGTCGCCAGTCGAGTAGTCGAACAGGCCCTTGATGAAACCCGGTGCGATGGCCGAGAGGGGATTCACCGAAATCTCCGGATTGCCGAGATCACCCTCCGCACCATAGGTCACGGCAAACATGCCGTCGCCAATCAGTATGTCGCCGAGCACGGGAATGTCGCTGAGAACGCTGTTCACTGCGTTCACGGGAATCACTGTGCCGGCGATATCCAAGTAATTCTTGTCGAAATCCACATAGCCTGCACCGGTCAGCCCGATCGATGGGCCGGTTGCTTTGGCGAGATCGATATCGAGACGCCCCTCCGTCTTGGTGAACTGCATCTTGAACTTGTCGAATTGGAATCCGTCGCCGCTCATCAGGTCGACGAAGCCGGTGATCGTCGCCATGGTCAGTAGCCGCGCCAGGACCGGCGCGTCGACCATGCGGAAGTCCTTGATCAGCACCCCGCCCTTCAGCGGCCGATGGGGTTCGTTGTCATGGGCTTCGGCATTGATCAGCAGGCTGCCACCGCGCACCGATTGTGAGATGCCGAGTGCCGCCAGGAACGCGCCGGCGTCGGCCGAGTCCACATGCAGGATGTGGCGGGCGCCCTCGGAGGGGCCATAATGCAGCGTCACCGCTCCGCCTGCCGGCACGATCGCCTTCATGTCGATCAGATCCCACCATTCCGCATCATGGCGCATCTGCACCGATACGTCTTTCAGCTCCCGTTTTTCCTTCAAGAAGATCTTGTCCAGGCGATCGGCCCGCAATGCGAAGGCCGGTGTCGGCTCATCTTCCTTGTCTTTCTCTTTGTCGCCGCCAAGCAGCGACTCCGCATCGAATTCGCCGCCTCCGATGACGATATCGGGGTAGCCGGGAGAGAAATCGGCAGTAACGTCGCGCAGGCGTGAACGGCCGATATTGACGCGGGAGAATTCAAGTCTGGCCGGCTCGCCCGTCTCAGCGGTGAATTTGGCGCTGCCGTCGATCACCAGATCTCCCGCCGCCAATGCAATGTCACGGATCGCGGCAAGATGTCCGTCCAACAGGTCGACTTCGAAGCTGGCCGCACCCGGCATGCCCGGCTCCTTGCGCCAGTGCACCGTATCGACGGCCATGGAACTCTCTGCGAGATCGAGCTTGGCCGCTATGGTCTCATGCTTCTTCGGCAACACGGTATAGACGATATCGGAGCTGACGGGCCCGTCGACATAAGGACTGTAATCGAATCCCAGCGCGCGGCGCTGTTCGCTAGATGTCGTGCCTTTGGTGGTAATGCGGCGAATGAACTTGCCGCCGATGAAATTCTCCTGCCATTCGAGGTCGATAGGAATGCCCGCGAAATTGCCTTTGCCGGCAAGATTCATCGAATTCTGGTTCAGCTTGAGTTTGAGGTTGCCGTCGGTGAAATCCTTGTCCAGCAGCGCCTTGCCGATTGCGGCGCCGGTGATGTCGCCGTTTGCGCTCAACTCAACCTGATCGAAAGTGATGTCCTTCTCGGCGGGAAAGCGGAAACCGAGTTCGGCCACGACGTCGCCCTTGCTGGCCTTGGGATCGATGCCGAGCTTCGAAATGTAGCCCAATCGCGGATGATCGAGCAGCGTCAGCGTGGCCGGCAGCGTTCCCGTGACTTGCGCGTGCATGTCGATCATCTGCACAGGCTTGTCGAAATCGTTGATCACCAGCTTGCCGCCGGTGATCGTCAGGCCCTGCAGCGTGCCGCCGCCGAAATCCACCGTGAACTCCTTCTCGGTGAAAGTCGCAACGCCGCTGGCTGACTCGATCGGCGGCATCGGCGACAGATAGTGAATGGTAAGATCCTTCGCCGTCATGCTGCCGAGGAAATTACTTATCTCAGCCCGGTTCCAATCGGCGCCAGGCACATCGAGCGCAATGTCGGCTTCAAGTGTTTCGACCACGCCGGCGGTCATGTTCTCGGTGACCCATTCCCTGGCATTTTTGCCGGCATTCTTCGGCCAATAGCGGTGCAGCGGCGCGACCGGGATGTTGCTGCCTTGCACATGCAGGCTAAGCTTCATGTCGGGGCCGAAGCCGGGTTGATCCTGCAGCATCAGGCCCTCTTGCGCAGCGGTCAGCGTGCCCTTCGCCTTCAGCACCGGACCGTCGAGAACCAGCGTCGCTTCATCGAGCGTCAGGCGGTCGTCATCCGAATTCAACGTGCCGACGAAACGGGCCTGGGAAATCTTCAGCGGCGCATCCAATTCGCCGAGCAGCATCGCTGTGCCCGCGCCGCCGACCAGCTCCAGGCGGCTGTCGCCGATCCGGCCATCGGCGGTAATAGAGGTGATGATCGAACCGTTGAAGTTCATGACGAAGCCGCGCAACAGCGCGAGGCGCGGGTCGATCAGGGCCAATGGCCCGGCCTCAACGTCACTGAATGTGCCGTTGAGAAGTATGCTGCCGGTCGCTTCGTCGAAGGTGATTCCGGCGTTCAAGCGCGCCGGCGCGCCCAAACGTTCGATTGCCATCATCAGATTGCCTTGCAGGCCGGCATCGGTTCGCCGCACGCTGATATCCGCATCGGGCACCGACCAGTTGATTCCCGTGCGCCGGTCGATGATGTTGAGCGCCCCATCTATGATCGCGATGCGATCGAGATAGGCGGTCGGCTGATCCTTGTCCGCCGCCTTGTCCAGACGTTCGAAGAAATCCGGCAGGATCGGCGCCGTCGAGGTTTCGATTGAGCTGGCGTTCTGCTGGTCGTCCTGCAGGATGCGGAACTCGCCATCGAGTTCCCGCAAGATCGTCAAATGCGGCCGGAAGACCTCGATGGCGGTCGGCGCCACGGTGCCGTGCAGCAGCAGGGCGCGGACGCTCAAGGTGATGGAGATCTCCGGAACGACCGCGACAACCCGGTTGTTGGTGGGATCCACCACCCGCACATCGTCGGCGCGCAGGTCGAAGGTGCGCTCCCAGCCGGCCCAGGTGAGGCGCGTGCCGCCGATACGCACGGCATAGGCGCCGTCGGCGGGCTGCAGCGCGGTCTCCAGATAGGGCGTCAGGGATTCCAGCCGCAGCGGCTCTTCCTGGTTGAGGCGCCAGGCCAGCAGCAGCACAAGGATGGCAAAGCCCGACACCGTCGCGGCGAGCACCTCCATGAAGATCTTTGTCGAACGGCGGATCAACCGGCTACCTTCAGTTTCGAATTGACGATTTCAGACTTGGTCCAGCCCGATTACCGGACCTTTGCCAACAAAGCGAGCGCCGTTGTCCACAAACCCTCTGATGCCGCACCGGCTCCCCGAGAATCTGCCACGGCCGGGCGATCCGGCGCGGGCGTCCCTCGGGCTCGAGCGCTGGCGCGAGCGTGCCCGCGACAGCGCGAACGGCGAATTGGCCGCTTTTGCGGTAGCCTTGGCGGAAGACAGGGCCGGCCGTGCGCTTCTCGAGTCGATATTCGGCTACAGCCCGTTCCTGACCAACTGTCTGCTCTCAGATGGGGATGTCCTTCCGGCGGTTCTAGCCCAGGGGCCGCAACCTGTCTTGGAGGAATTGCGGCGGTTTGTAAACGCTTCTGCTGCAACGGAAAAAGACACCGGACGGCTGATGCAGGTGCTGCGCCAGGCGCG
>DATKFM010000379.1:0-16503 GCA_035544395.1 Verrucomicrobiia bacterium | reverse complement strand
GTCGCCGTCTCCATCACCGTCGCCGTCGCCGTCTCCATCGCCGTCGCCGTCGCCGTCTCCATCACCGTCGCCGTCTCCATCGCCGTCGCCGTCACCAGCGGCTTCGATTTCGACAGCCGCGTTCGCGGCCGCGTCAGAAGTGGAGCTTGCGCCGTCTACAACGCCAGCTTCCGATGCAGCAGTAGATCCGCCGCTTGCACTGGCGGCAGCGCCATCGCCGTCGGTATCCGCGGCAGCACCCGCCGTGGCATCGGCACTGGTTGCAACGTTACCTTCAGCATCGATCGACGCTGACGCATCCGACGAGGACTCCCCGGTCGAGGCAGCGCTGCCGTCGCCGCTAGAGCTCGCGTTCGCCGCCGCCGTCGCAGAAGTGTCGGCCGTGGCACCGTCGCCACTGTCAGCCGATCCCGTGCTGGTGGACGAGGCGCCCGCATCGGCGGTGCCGCCGCCCGTGGTCTGGACGTCGGCTTCCGCTGCCGCCTCGGAATGAGACGTCGCGGAGCCAGGACCGCTGGTGGTCTCGCTATCGCCGGCAGCGGCTGCGTGGCCGGCGGCCGTGCCTTCGCCTTCGACGGCTCCGTTAACAGTCGCCGTAGACGTAGTTTCGTCATCAGTATAGGTCGCCGTGGCGCTACCGGTCGCCGAGGCGCCGGGCCCGCTGCCGCTGACATTCACGTCAGCAGAGGCACCACCGCTGCCGGCTTCGGACCCACTCTCAGAGTCGCTGGACGTGTCTGACCCGTCGGAACCCGATGCAGAAGCGCCGGCGTTTGACGACGCGCTGGACCCGCCGGAACTGGCGCTGGAGCCAGCATTGGCATTCGCGGATGCACCCGCGCCACTAGCGTTGGCGTTGGCGCTCGAACCGGAACTCGCCGATCCCCCGCCTGCGCTGCCGGACGAATGGCTTTCGGAAGATGCGCTAGCCGATGCAGCCTCAGCGTTTACCGCTTTGAACTGGATCTGGCTCATGTCGGGTGTAAATGGTGCGGCCATTAAGACCAGCGCCAGCGCACTAGCGGAAACCATGAGTCCCAATTTGAAACTCTTGGGGCGTTGCATGGGCATTCTCCTCAACAGTTGTGAAAACGGTATCCCCAGCGGGACCCAAAGGGCCGCCGCGCCGGCCTGCTTACACACGACCGGCACTAGTGATGACGGTCTCGAAGGCAGAATGTTCCGGAATTCTCGGTGAAATCGGACGAAAACATAACTTGCCACGGCAGGGCCACGACGTTGCCACAACAGGTGGTTCAGCCGACCCTGTCGCCCGCTGCGAGCTGGCCGCGCAGCGTCTTTCGCGCCCGCGAAAGTCGGGACATCACAGTACCCACGGGAATGTTAAGGCGCGTGGCAGCTTCGTCATAGGTTGCCCCCGCTGCGGCGACCAACAGCAGTACTTGCCGTTGCTCGGTCGGCAGTTTCGCGACCTGCCGTGCTACGTCCCTGATTTCCAAGCGCAGTTGGGGCGACCGCCTGTCGACGAGCTGGGAATCGGCGTCTTCGAGTGTCACCGCGCCAGCCTCACGCGACAGGATCGAAATTCGATCGGCGTAAGCATTCCTCAGCGTCTGAAAGAGATATGCGCGCAGATCGTCGATACCATCGAGGTGCGTCAAGGCCCGCAACATGCAGTCTTGAGTGAGGTCTTCCGCATCGCTGCTGCGATGCAACAGGGCGCGCGCGCGTCGGCGGAGATCGGGCAAATGCCGTTCGAGCGCGTGCCTATCGCTGATCGTTGGCGTCCGGCCTGCACCCGGCAAGCCTAACATGCTCGTCGACACGGTGTGTCGCGCAGAATCCATGGCCGACTCCCCAAGACAACTCAGACATCACCGCCGTGCCGGCCCCCAGAGATCCGGCGGAGACGATTTTATTCAGACCCGGGTTTCATGTACTCCGTTCGGCGGGGCGGTGCTGTGTGAAGGTAGTGGTATGTCCGCAAGGGAATAGCGCGTCCACCAAGCAACCGCGATTATTCTATTGTGAATATTATATAAAAGGTCTGCATATATTTGCCACACCCTCTGCCTACAGCGCTTTCGCCTTATCGCGCAGCACATACTTCTGCACCTTGCCGGTGGAGGTTTTAGGCAGCGGTCCGAAGACCACGGTCCTAGGTACCTTGTAGCGCGCCATGTTATCGCGGCAGAAGGCGATGATCTCATCGGCCGTCGCCGCGGCGCCGTCTTTCAGCGTGATGAAGGCGCAGGGTGTCTCGCCCCAATGGGCATCGGGCCGCGCGACCACGGCCGCCTCAAGCACCGAGCGGTGTCGATAGAGCACGCCCTCGACCTCGATGGTGGAGATATTTTCTCCGCCGGAGATGATGATGTCCTTGGAACGATCCTTCAGTTCAATATAGCCGTCGGCATGCATCACGCCGAGGTCGCCCGAATGGAACCAGCCTTCCTTGAAGGCCTCGCCGGAAGCCTTGGCGTTCTTCAGGTAGCCTTTCATCACCACATTGCCGCGGAACAGGACCTCGCCCATGGTCGTGGCGTCGGCCGGGACCGGCTGCAGGGTCTGGGGATCGGCGACCATCAGCCCTTCCAGCACGGGATAGCGCACGCCCTGGCGTGCCTTGAGCCTGGCCTGTTCTCCTGACGTCTCCCGGCTCCAAGCTTCGTGCCATTCGCAAACGACGGCAGGCCCATAAACTTCGGTCAAGCCGTAGACATGGGTGATGTGAAAGCCCATTCCCTCCATCTTCTCGATGACAGCGGCGGGTGGTGGGGCGGCGGCCGTCATCAGCTCGATGGTGCGGCCGAACTCTCGCTTCGACCTGTCGTCGGCGTTGATCAGCATGTTCATGATGATCGGCGCGCCGCAGAGATGGGTGACGCCATGTTCGGCAATGGCGGCGAAGATATGGGCGGCGTCGATGCGCCGCAGGCAGACATGGGTGCCGGCCTGGGCCGTTATCGTCCAGGGGAAGCACCAGCCATTGCAATGGAACATCGGCAGCGTCCACAGATAGGCGGGATGCCGCGGCATGTTCCAGACCAGGATGTTGCTCAGCGCATTCAGATAGGCGCCCCGGTGATGATAGACCACACCTTTCGGGTTGCCGGTGGTGCCCGAGGTGTAGTTCAGGGCGATCGCCTGCCACTCATCCGCCGGCGGCCGCCAATCGAAATCCGGATCACCTGCCGCAATGAAACTCTCATAGTCTGTCTCGCCAAGCCGCTTGCCGCCCGGACCCTCGGGATCGGCGATGTCGATCACCAGCGGCCGCTTCTCCATCAGCGCCAGCGCCTTCTCGATGACAGGCGCGAATTCGGTATCCGTGATGAGGATCTTCGCCTCGCCATGACCGAGGATGAAGGCGATGGTCTCGGCATCGAGACGGTAGTTCAGCGCGTTCAGCACGCCGCCGGTCATGGGCACGCCGAAATGCGCCTCGAAATGGGCCGGTATATTGGGCGCCATCACCGCGACTGTGTCGCCGGCGCCAATCCCAAGCTTGCTTAGGGCCGAGGCGAGGCGGCGGCAACGATCATAGGATTCCTTCCAAGTTAAGCGTTGCGCGCCGTGGATCACCGAAATCCGGTGCGGATAGATCGCCGCCGTGCGGGCGAGGAAGGACAGCGGCGTCAGCGGCGTGTAGTTCGCCGCGTTCTTGTCCAGATCGGTGTCATATTGGTTGCGCATCGATGCCGGACCTCCCGTTTGCGCCCGCTTCTTCCCTTGTTGCAACGGCGGCGCCGAAGCATCATGCCGTCCGCCAATTCGCCGGTCAAAGGAGCCGATATGCAGCTGCATTTGAAGACATGGACCGATGTGGAGTCCTATCTCCAGAAGAGCCAGGGTATCATCATCCCCATCGGCTCGACGGAGCAGCATGGACCCAACGGCTTGATCGGCACCGATGCGATTTGCGCTGAAGTGGTTGGCAATCGGGTCGGCGAGTTGGCGGGCGCCCTGGTGGCGCCGACCATCGCCGTCGGCATGGCGCAGCATCACCTGGCCTTCGCCGGCTCCATGACGTTGCGGCCCTCCACCTTGATCGCCGTGGTCCGGGATAACGTCCTGTCGCTGGCGCGCCACGGCTTCCGGCGCTTCTATTTCGTCAACGGCCATGGCGGCAACATCGCCACGGTCACCGCGGCCTTCTCGGAAATCTATGCGGAGACGAGCATGGAGCGCGGCGGCAATCAGCCGTCGCTGAAATGCCGGCTGAAGAACTGGTGGGAAGCGCCGGCTGTGAAAAGCCTGTCGCGGGAACTCTACGGCAACTCCGAAGGCAGCCACGCGACGCCGTCGGAGGTCTCCATGACTTGGCATGCCTATCCCGAGGCGGCGCGGCCGATGACCATGGATCCGCCGATCGCCCCGAATGGCGACTTCGCGGACGCGGAGGACTATCGCCGCACCTTTCCCGATGGCCGCATTGGCTCCAACCCCGGCCTGGCGACGGCGGAGGCAGGGGCGCGATTTCTTTCGGTCTCCGCGGAGTTTCTGGCGAAGGACTACAACGACTGGCTGGCGCGCTAGTCGGCCACCTGCAAGCCCCTGGGCCTTGGCAAGCCGACGCCGCTTGCGCATGATGCGGCGGCGGGAAAACGCTGAAGAAGAATTGCCGATCGGGGGACATCGATGGCGCGAAAATCGTCGAAGCGCGGCAAGAATAGCGTCAAGCCGCGGCGCAAGCCCGCGCGTAAATCCGCCAAGAAATCCACGGCCCGCCGGAAATCAAAACTGAAGACGAAGCCAGTCGCGCGGTCAAAGTCGGTGCGGCGAAAGACGCCGGCGCGGAAAGCGGCGCCAAAGCTCGCGGCTGCAAAGGCACGCAAGCCGGCGAAAGCAAAGGCACAAAAGCCTGAAGTGAAAGCCAAGGCCGCGGCGCCACGCCTGGCCGCGACCGCGCCAAAGCAACTTCCCGCAAAATCCGCCACCTTCGATGCCGTCTATGCGCGCTCCCTGTCAGACCCTGAAGGCTTCTGGGCCGAAGCCGCCGAGGACATCGACTGGATTTTCAAATGGGACCAGGTGCTGGACCGCTCGAACGCGCCTTTCTACCGCTGGTTCGTCGGCGGGTTGCTCAACACCTGCCATAACGCCGTCGACCGCCATGTGAATGCGGGCCGCGGTGAGCAGGCCGCGATCATCTATGACAGCCCGGTCACCAATACGGTCCGGACCATCACCTTCCGTCAGCTCAAGGACGAGACCGCGCGCTTCGCCGGCGCCCTGGTGCAGCTCGGCGTGAAGGCCGGCGACCGGGTCATCCTCTATATGCCGATGGTTCCGGAAGCAATCATCGCCATGCTCGGCTGCGCCCGCATCGGCGCCATCCATTCCGTGGTGTTCGGCGGTTTCGCGGCCAGCGAACTGGCGACCCGTATCGATGACTCCAAGCCGAAGGTGATCGTCTCCGCCTCCTGCGGCGTCGAGGTCAACCGCATCATTCCCTACAAGCCGCTTCTGGATGCCGCGATCGCCGAGGCGCACCACCGGCCGCAGCATTGCCTGATCCTGCAGCGGCCGATGGCGAAGGCCGAACTCAAGCCCGGCCGCGATGTGGATTGGGCGGAAGCGGTGGCTAAGGCGCCGCCCCAGGATTGCGTGCCGGTCAAGGCGACCGATCCGCTCTATATTCTCTACACTTCGGGCACAACGGGACAGCCAAAGGGCGTGGTGCGCGACAATGGCGGCCACGCCGTCGCCCTCAACTGGACCATGCGCAACATCTACGGGATGCGGCCGGGCGAGGTCTATTGGGCCGCGTCCGACGTGGGCTGGGTGGTCGGCCATTCCTATATCGTCTATGCGCCGCTGCTCTATGGCTGCACGACGGTACTTTATGAGGGCAAGCCGGTCGGCACGCCCGATGCCGGCGCCTTCTGGCGCGTGGTTTCCCAGCACAAGGTGAAGGCGCTGTTCACCGCACCGACGGCGTTCCGCGCCATCAAGCGCGACGACCCCAATGGCGAACTGATCAAGAAGTACGATCTCAGGAATTTTCGCACGCTGTTTCTGGCAGGCGAGCGTTCCGATCCGGCGACGCTGGTCTGGGCGGAGCAGCATCTGAAGGTGCCGGTGATCGATCACTGGTGGCAGACGGAAACCGGCTGGACCATCGCCGGTAACTGCATCGGCATCCAGCATCTGCCGGTAAAGCACGGTTCGCCGACCCGCGCCGCGCCGGGCTGGGATCTGCGCGTCTTCGACGAGAAGGGCAAGAATGTGAAGCCCGGCGATATCGGCGCCCTGGTCGCCAGGCTGCCGCTGCCGCCGGGAAGCTTCCCGACATTGTGGAACGCCGACGACCGCTATGTGCGTTCCTACCTCACCGAATACCCCGGTTACTACAAGACCGGGGATGCCGGTTACATGGACGAGGACGCCTATGTCTATGTGATGACGCGGACCGACGACGTCATCAATGTGGCCGGCCATCGTCTTTCCACGGGTCAGATGGAAGAGGTGCTGGCATCCCACTCGGATGTGGCGGAATGCGCCGTCATCGGCGCCGCCGATGATCTGAAGGGCCAGGTGCCGCTGGGTTTCTTGGTTTTGAAAGCGGGCGTCACTCGACCCATGGCCGACATCGTCAAAGAAGTCATATCGCTGGTGCGCGAGCGGATCGGCCCTGTCGCCGGCTTCAAGACAGCGGCCGTCGTGAAGCGCTTGCCGAAAACCCGCTCGGGCAAGATCCTTCGCGGCACGATGCAGAAGATCGCCGACGGCCAGGACTACAAGATGCCGGCGACCATTGACGACCCGGCCATCCTCGGCGAAATTACTGAAAGCCTCCGCGCGATCGGCTATGCTCAGCACCATGAGCAGACATAGGAGTCTTTCGTCATGACTTCAGCCCACGGCGGCGGCTGCCTTTGCGGCGCCCTCCGCTATGAATTTCCTGGCCCACCGAAATGGGTCGGCTATTGCCATTGCCAGAGCTGCCGGCGCAACACCGGCGCGCCGGTCGCCGCTTTCGTCGGATTGCCGCGTGAGCAGTTCCGCTATGTGAAGGGCAAGCCGGTCCGGTTTGAGTCGTCGCCGCAGGTTCATCGCAGTTTCTGCGGCAAATGCGGCTCGCCGATCAGCTATGAATCCGCGCGCTGGGCCGATGAGATCCATATCAACATGGGGACGCTGGACCGGCCCCAGGATTTCCAGCCGACATTCCATGTCCATGTCGCCGAGCAGATTCCCTGGCTGCATATGGGCGACGATCTGCCCCGTTACCCCGCATCGGGCAGCGGCGCGCAGCCGATCAATCCCGTCAAGAAGGGCGCCTGACCGCGCCGCCAATTTCGATCTGGAGTGAATGATGAGCCCCACCGCTTTGCTGAAGTCTCTAGGTTTGTCTGCGGCACGCCTGCGCACAGGCGACATATCCGTGCATTCCCCGATCGACGGCCGGCTGCTCGGCCGCCTGAAATCGCAGCGTCCGGCAGAGGTCGGGGCCGCTATCGGCCGGGCACAAGCGGCCTTTGCCGAATGGCGCAATGTGCCGGCGCCCCGCCGGGGCGAACTGATCCGCCTGTTCGGCGAAGAGTTGCGCGCCGCCAAAGCGGAGTTGGGCGCGCTGGTGACGCTGGAGACCGGCAAGATCCTCGAAGAGGGCAAGGGCGAAGTGCAGGAGATGATCGACATCTGCGACTTCGCCGTCGGCCTGTCGCGCCAGCTCTACGGCCTGACCATTGCCTCGGAGCGGCCCGGCCACCGCATGATGGAAACCTGGCATCCGCTGGGGCCCGTCGCCGTCATCACCGCATTCAACTTTCCGGTCGCCGTTTGGTCATGGAATACGGCGCTCGCCCTCGTCTGCGGCGATCCCGTGATCTGGAAGCCGTCGGAGAAGACGCCGCTGACCGCGCTGGCCTGCGGCAAGCTGTTCGAGCGGGCGGCGAAGCGCTTTGGCGGCGTGCCCGAAGGCCTGCTCGAGATCGTCATCGGCGGCCGCACTGTTGGCGAGAAGCTGACGGACGATCCCAGGGTGACGATGGTCAGCGCCACCGGCTCGACACGCATGGGCGGGCAGGTGGGGCCGCGGGTCGCCGCGCGCTTCGGCCGCTGCCTACTGGAGCTCGGCGGCAACAACGGCATGATCGTGTCGCCCTCGGCCGATCTGGATCTGGCGCTGCGGGCGATCTGCTTTTCCGCCGTCGGCACGGCGGGCCAGCGCTGCACCAGCCTGCGGCGGCTGATCGTGCATGAGGATGTCTACGGCAAGCTGGTGCCGAAGCTGAAGCGCGCCTATGGCAGCGTGAAGGTGGGCGACCCCCGCGACGGCAAGACCCTGGTCGGGCCGCTGATCGATCGCGGCGCCTATGAGAAGATGCAGAAGGCGCTGAAGCAGGCGGCCGCCGATGGCGGCAAGCTCACCGGCGGCGAGCGCCTGCTGTCCCGCCGGCATCCGGACGCCTTCTATGTGCGGCCGGCCATCGCCGAGATGCCCAAGCAGTCGGAAATCGTGCGCGAGGAAACCTTCGCGCCGATCCTCTATGTCATGAAGTACCGCCGCTTCGACCAGGCGCTGGCGATGCATAACGACGTGCCCCAGGGTCTTGCCTCCTGCGTCTTCACCACCAATATGCGGGAGGCGGAGGCCTTCATGTCGGCAGGCGGCAGCGATTGCGGCATCGTCAATGTGAACATCGGTCCAAGCGGGGCCGAGATCGGCGGCGCCTTCGGCGGCGAGAAGCAGACCGGCGGCGGCCGCGAATCCGGCTCCGACGCCTGGAAGGCCTACATGCGCCGCGCCACCAACACCATCAATTATTCCCGCGCCCTGCCGCTGGCCCAGGGCATCAACTTCGACGTCGCGAGCTAGAGCATTGAGCCTGCATTCGCGCCAGCTTCATCTCAGTCCTCTCGTCGGCGTGCAAGATGTGCATTGCCGGCCGGAGACGCTGGCCTGCGGTTGCGAGGAATGCGCCAGCCGTCACTTGCTGGTGTTGCCGCGCCGCGGCGCGTTCGTCCTGCATGAAGATGGCAAGCGAGCGGTCGTGGATACGAACCAGGTGACTTTCTTCAATGCCGGCCACCCGCATCGGATCAGCCACCTGGATATTGCCGGCGACGATTGCACCGCAGTCTCATTCTCGGATGATCTCCTGGACGAGGTTGCGGGAGCGGCCGGCGTTATTGCGGACGCACGCGGTAAGCGGCCGTTTCCGGCGATGAATGCGCCCATTGGCGCTGCCGTGGCATTGAAGAGCCAGGTCTTCTTCGCCGATCTGAATCACGGCGACAAATCCGCTCTGACCACCGAGGAACGCGCGGCGGAACTTCTGCGCCTGGCATTCGCAGCGATCCGTCCCCCGCGGCGGGCCACGGGCGCTGCGACAAATCCAACCCGTGCGCGCCGCACCGCCATGGCGGCCCAGGAATGGGTGGCGGCGCGTCCGTTCGAGAACTGGACTCTCGGCGAACTCGCCGGCGGTGTCGGCAGTTCGCCCTATCATCTGCTCCGCCTGTTCCGCGCCGAGACCGGCTCAACGATCCATCAATACCGGATGCAGTTGCGCTTGACCGCCGCGGCGCGGACGATTCTGGATGGTTGTGACGATCTCACCGGCCTGGCGCTCGACCTCGGCTTCTCCAGCCATAGCCATTTCACCGATGCCTTCCGCCGCCGCTTCGGCATGGCGCCGTCGGCGCTGCGCGCCCGCACGACCGGCGGCCAGCGCGCGGCTCTGCGCAAGAATTCGACAGCGCCCCTCCGGCCGATCCGTTAGACTCCAGAAAACTCCGGGCCACGCCTTCTCGGCCCGCGAAATGCAGGAGATCCGCCGATGGACCATTTCCCGATGATGGCCCGCTTCAATCAATGGGTGAACGAGAAGATTTATGCCGAGGTGGCGAAGCTGGACGATGCATCTTACCGCGGCGATGCCGGCCTGTTTTTCGGCTCGGTCCATGCCACGCTCAACCATATCCTGATCGTCGATCGTCTCTGGACCGGCCGCGTCGAAGGCATCGACCGCGGCGTCAAATCGCTGAACCAGATTCTCCATGACGACGCCAAGTCGCTGCAGGCCGCCCGGCGTGAAGAGGATGCGCGCCTGATCGCTCTGATGGACCGGCTGACTCCGGAGCAGCTGCAGGCGACCGTGCGCTACACCAGCGCTGATGGAACGCGCCGCATGGAGGCGCGGGTCTGGGACATGCTGGCGGGCATGTTCAACCACCAGACCCATCACCGCGGCCAGATCTATAGCGTGCTGCTGCAGCGCGGCCAGAAGCTGCCGGATATCGACCTGATCTACTATCTCGTCGAGGTCGGCCAGGCCAAGATGGCGGCCTGACGCGCGTCGCCTACGGCTGCGGGTCGCCCGAGCCCGGCAAGAACTTGCTGATATCAAGCGCCTTGCGGGATACGCCTTCCTCGCCTTCGTCGGCCTTGCCCGCTTCGATCGTCGCCTGCTCGGTGCCGGCGGCGGTCTTGGACATGGATTTGCGGGCACGCAGCACGGCGGCGTTCAGGTCGGTCTGGCTGCAAAGCCCCAGCAACACCGGGTCCCGCGGGCGCAGGTTGGCGAAGTTCCAATGGCTGCGGTCGCGCACGGCGGCGATGGTCTGCTTGGTGGTGCCGATCAGCTTGGAGATCTGGCTGTCGCTCAGCTCGGGGTGATGGCGGATCAGCCAGGCCACCGCATCGGGCTTGTCCTGGCGCTTGGCCACCGGCGTATAGCGCGGGCCCTTGGTGCGGGGCGCGGGCAGGGGGATGTCGACCTTGGCCATCTTCAGCCGGCCCTCGGGATCGCCTTCGCAGCGGGCGATCTCCTCCTTGGAGAGCTGGCCGTTCAAGGTCGGGTCCAGCCCGACAATGCCCTGGGCCACTTCGCCATCGGCGATGCCCTGAACCTCGAGGGTATGCAGGCTGCAGAAATCGGCGATCTGCTCGAAGTTCAGCGTCGTGTTCTCCACCAGCCAGACTGCCGTCGCTTTGGGCATCAAGAGCCGGGCCATGTTCCATCTCCTTGCAATACGTAAGTTTCTTGCCCAGCGGCCCGCCGGCGGCACCGGCAAGCCACGGCAACTCCAAGCACCAGATTGTTCAGGAGATGCCGAATAAAGGCGTGGGTGAAATAGCCCAAATACCGGGGGGAGTCGAGGGTCGGATGCCGGTCGGAGGGCCTGAAAGCGGGCGCCTGCGTCAATCTGTGTTCTTGCAACTGCAACACATTATTAGTTGCACGCCGGCGGGGCGATATTGATAATGACTCTCATTGGGGCCGCATGACCCCTGCAGGAATTCCGCTTGAACCAAGATCCCCAGCGAACAATGAGGAACGACCAATGAAGTTTCCATGGCTTGCCCTGATCGCCGGCGCCGCCCTGGCGCCGGTGGCCTTCACCGCGACGGCCAGGGCTGACGATGTCACCGGCGCGGCCGTGATCCAGCACTATGGCGATCTGGCCGCCGCCATGTATGGCGACGCACTCGCAGCAGCGCTGGACCTGCAGAAAGCCGTCGATGCCTTCGTCGCCGCGCCCTCGGCGGATACGCTGACCGTCGCGCGCCAGGCCTGGATCGCGTCGCGCCCCTGGTACCAGCAGACCGAAGGCTTCCGCTTTGGCAACGCCATCGTCGATGATTGGGAAGGCCGGGTGAATGCCTGGCCGCTCGATGAGGGCCTGATCGACTACGTCGATACGAAATCCTACGGCGACAGCTCCGACGAAAATCCGCTCTATGTCGCCAATGTCATCGGCAGCAAGGAAATCCGCGTCGGCAACGACACGGTTGATGTCTCGACCATCACGCCCGATGTGCTGAAGAACCTGCAGGAGGCCGGCGGCGTCGAATCCAATGTCGCCATCGGCTATCACGCTGTCGAATTCCTGCTCTGGGGCCAGGATCTGAACGGCACCGGGCCCGGCGCCGGCAATCGCGCCGCTACGGACTTCGACGTCAACAATTGCACCAACGGAAATTGCGACCGCCGCGCCGCCTACCTGAAGTCCGCGACCGATCTGCTGGTCGCCGACCTGCAGGAAATGGTGGCGAACTGGCAAACCGGCGCAGCCGCACGCAAGGATCTGGACGCCAAGGGCGAGGAGGGCGGGCTGGCCACCATCCTCACCGGCCTTGGCTCGCTGTCCTATGGCGAGCTGGCGGGCGAGCGCATGAAGCTCGGCTTGATCCTCCACGATCCCGAGGAGGAGCATGATTGCTTCTCCGACAACACCCACAACTCCCACTATTATGATGAGGCCGGCATGGTGACGATCTATAGCGGCAGCTACACCCGCCGCGACGGCTCGGCACTCGATGGCCCGGGCATCGGCGATCTAGCGGCGGCCAAGGCGCCGGACAAGGCGGCGGCACTCGACGCGCTCATGGCCGACGCGCTCGCCAAGCTTAAGGCGGTCAAGGACAAGGGCGACAGCGGCGCCATGGCCTATGACCAGATGATCGGCGACGGCAATGCCGATGGAAACGCGCTGGTCCAGGCGGCGATCGACGGCCTGGTCGCGCAGACTCACGGCATCGAGGCGGTGGTGGCCGACCTCAAGCTGGCGATCACGGTCGAGGGCTCCGACAGCCTGGACAATCCTTCCGCCGTCACCACTGAATGACGCGCATCGCTGGCAGCCGGCGAACCGGGGAGCGCCCAGCGTCTCCTCGGCCGCCGGGCCAGCGAAGGTCTTGGCGAACAGCGCAGGCATCGGCCCCCGGAGCGGCCAGCATGATTCCGCGGCGAATGTTTCTCATGGCGATCGGCGGTGCGGCCGCCACGGCGGCGTTGCCATTCGCTATACCGAGGGCGGCGCAATCTTCCTTGCCCGGTGTCCTGGCGCCGCTGCCGTTCGAGATGGAGCAGGGCGTCAAGACCTTCCAACTGCGCTCGCGTCAAGTATCGCTGCCCTTGCTGAGCGTCGACGGCCCGCAATCGCCGCTCTGGCTCTATGCCGATGCGCCGCTGCCCGTGATCCGCGCGACCCGAGGCGAACCGGTCCGCATCCGCTTCACCAACGATCTGCCCACGGAGCATTCCAGCATCCATTGGCATGGCATCCGCGTCCCCAATGAAATGGATGGCGTGCCCTACATCACCCAGAAGCCGGTCCAGCCCGGCAGCGGCTATGTCTACGAATTCACGCCGCCGGACGCCGGCACCTTCTTCTTCCATCCCCATTGCAACGAGTCGGGGCAGGTGGGGCAGGGCCTTGCGGGAGTCTTTATCGTCGATGGCGACACATCAGTACCCTTCGATGAAGAGATCATCCTGGCGGTCAAGGACTGGCGCCTCTCGCCCGATGGCTCCTTCCTGCCATTCAGCACCATCAAGGGCGCCAGCCGTGCCGGCACCTTCGGCACTGTCCGCACGGTCAATGGCGCCGCCGCTTTCGCTCGCACCGTGCCGGCATCGGCCGATCTGCGCCTGCGGCTCCTCAACCTGGATTCGACGCGGGTAATCGAAGTCGGCATCGAGGGCGCGGAAGCCCAGGTCATCGCCATCGACGGCAACGCGGTGCCGCCATTTCCGCTGGACACCTGGCGCATGGGGCCGGCCATGCGGCTGGATCTTGCGGTGCGTTCGCCGGCATCTGGAGACGCCTTCAAGCTGATCGACTACGGGGCTTCGGAACTCTACGACCTTGCCGTGCTGACGGCGGAAGGCTCATCGCTGCGGTCGGATCCATTCAGTCCCGCGCCGTTGCTCGCTTCGCCGATCCCGGTACCCGATCTCCCCGGCGCGGAGACCCAGACCTATCTCTTCGGCGCCGCGTCGGATTCCATCGCCAGTTTCGTCGACTCCCTTGATCCCGACGATCCGCTCTCCGCCGTCATCCTCGACAGCCTCTGCACGGGGGACGAGACCTTCTGGTCGATCAACAAGCTTTCCTGGCCCCATGATGGCCATGAGAAGCTGCCGCCGCCGCTGGCCCGGTTGCAGGCCGGCAAGAGCTACCGCTTCATCCTGCAGAACGGCACGCCCCATCCCCACCCGATCCATCTGCACGGCCATACCTTCACAGTGCTCAGCTCCAGCAAGCGGCCGCTGCCCATGCATCAGGCCGACACCGTCCTGGTCGCGCCGAAAGAGCGCGTGGAGATCGCCTTCGTGGCTCGCGATGGCGATTGGATGCTCCATTGCCATATCCTGGAGCATCTGGAGACGGGCATGATGGGCTATCTGAGAATCGCATGAAGCGGGCCATCCTCGTCGCATCTGTATTGGTGGCGTCAGGCGCTCCTGCGCTTGCCGGCGATCTCGACGCCGTCGCTGGCAAGGCGCTGTTCGAGCGCGCCTGGATCGCGGCGCCGGCGTCGACCGACGCCGCCGACGGCCTCGGTCCGCTGTTCAACGGCAAGGCCTGCAATTCCTGCCATAAGGAGGCGCGGGCGGCGCGCTTCTTCGAACTGGATGGCCGGCTGGTGACGCGGGGACTCGTGGTCCGCGTGGCGACGCCGGAGGGCGCTCCCCATCCGCTGCTCGGCCAGCAGCTCCAGGACCGCGCCGTGCCCGGCCTGATGCCCGAAGGAGAGGTGCAGGCGCAGCTCGAGGGCGACCGGCTGATGGTGCAGATCAAGACCATGCTGGACCCTGTGAAGAACCCTTTCATCTATGAGCCCCGCGTCGCGCCGTCGCTGCGCGGCCGCGGCCTGCTGGAGCGGATCGACGAGCGCGCCGTTCTGGCGCTTGCCGATCCCGATGACAGCGATGGCGACGGCATCTCCGGAAGGGCGCGCCTGATCAAGGGCGAGGACGGCGTCGAGCGCATCGGCCGTTTCGGCGCCAAGGCCACGGCGGCGACGCTGGAGGCCCAGACTGCCGATGCGGCCTTGATCGATCTGGGCCTGTCATCGCCCTACAAGCGCCTGCCCTTTGGCGATTGCACGCCGGCGGAAACCGACTGCCTGCGCATGGCCACCGGGCAAAGCGATAATCTCGATGGCGAGGAGATGTCGGCGGAGATCGTACGGCTGATCGCTGCGTATGTGCGATCGCTGCCGCCGCCGAACTATCGATCCGACGCCGAGGCGGAGCGTCTGCTTGCCGCCAGCGGCTGCACGGCCTGCCATCACCCGAATATGCCGGATTCGCAAGGCAATCTCCTCCTCGTCCATACCGACCTGCTGTTGCACGATCTCGGCGCGGAGACGGCGGGCAGGATCGGCGACGATGCCGCCACCGCCGCCGAATGGCGCACCGCGCCGTTAATCGATCTGGATCCGATGCAGGGCAAGCGCCGCTATCTCCATGGCGGCGAAGCCGCGACGCTGGACCAGGCCATTCGCCTCCATGGCGGCGAAGCGGCGAAGGCGCGCGCGCTTTACATCGGCCTCACGGCGGATGAGCGTGCGGCGCTGTTGGCATGGCTGGCGAAGCTGTGATGCTGCGATTGAGTCGAGCAATGGACCAGATTATTCTTCCTCCGCGAAAGCGGGGGCACAGGGTTGAAGAGCGCGCTGCCACGCCTGGATCTCCGCTGTCGCGGGGGACGAAGCCTGGGAGGATGGTTTCAAGATTCAGGGCGTTTCAATCTTCGCGCTACAGACTTGTCTTGGCTGCCCTATCAGCGTTCATGTTGCTGCCGTTCGTTCAATTGCAGCTAGCTCACGGCCAATCTCCCGCCGACGATCTCCTCCGCCGTGTCGTCGATGAAGTCATTGTCCCCGGCTACGCCGATCTCGTCACCAGAGCCGAAGCGCAGCAGGCGCAATGGCAGGCTTTCTGCCCGGCGCCTTCATCCGCCGGCATGGCATCGCTCCGGGACGCCTACCAGCGAACCGCCGATGCCTGGTCGTCGATCGAGCTGGTCCATTACGGCCCGATCGCCGAAGACTTCCGTGGCGAGCGGCTGAGCTTCTGGCCCGAGCGCAAGAATGCGGTCGAAAAAGCGCTGAAGGCGTCGCTGGCAAAGGCCGACGATACGTCGCTGGCGCCGGAAACCTTCCGCAAGGGCAGCGCCGGCGTGCAGGGCCTGCCGGCCTTGGAGCGTCTTTTGTTTTCCGATGGTGCGACCGAAGCTGATTTCAACGGCAATGCGGAGGCCAGCTTTCGTTGCAAGCTTGGCAGCGCCATTGCGACGAACATCCTCGCCATCGCGCGTGAAGTGCAGGCCGGCTGGGCGGAAGGCGACAGCGCCATCGCCCCACGCCTGACCGCACCTGAGATTGCCGGCGGCCTGAAGGCCGCGCTGGCGACCGATCTGCTGGGCGCCTACGTGCTGATCAAGGACAAGAAGCTCGATCCCGCCATGGGCAAGGACCCGGCCGACACGCGGCCGAAGATGGCCGAGGGCTGGCGCAGCGGCCGTTCGCTCCGCGCCATCCAGCTGAATCTGCAGGCCCCCGGCGCCATCCTGAAGATCCTCGCCGTCGGCATGCCCAAGAAGGACAGCACCGCGCTGCGCAACAACGACACTGCGCTGCGCGTCGCCAAGCGACTGAGCGGCGATCTCGGTACATTGGCGGCCGGCCCGCAGAGGCGCGATCTCATCCTGCTGCGCGACGCCGCCGATGCCGCGGGCAAGCGCGCCCTCGAAGAGGTGCCGCTGGTGCTCGGCGTGACCGTGGGATTCAATAGT
>DATKFM010000378.1:0-18421 GCA_035544395.1 Verrucomicrobiia bacterium | reverse complement strand
TTCGACATCGTCTACGTCTATGCCGGCCACGACCTGTCGCTGCCGATGCACTTCCTGCAGCGCCGCCGCAACACGCGCACCGACGAATATGGCGGCAGCCTGGAGAACCGGGTGCGGCTGTTCCGCGAAATCATCGAGGAGACGAAGGAAGCGGTGGGCGACAGCTGCGCCGTCGTCGTGCGCTTTGCGGTGGATGAGCTGCTGGGGCCCGACGGCATCACCAGCGAAACGGAGGGTCGCGAGGTGGTGGAGATGCTGGCGGAGCTGCCCGATCTCTGGGACGTGAATGTCAGCGACTGGACCAACGATTCCGTGCCGTCGCGTTTTGCGGACGAAGGATTCCAGGAAAAGCACATCGCCTTCGTGAAAAAGCTGACGACGAAGCCGGTGGTGGGCGTGGGGCGGTTCACCTCGCCGGACACCATGGTGTCGCAGATCAGGCGCGGCGTGCTCGACATGATCGGCGCGGCACGGCCCTCGATCGCCGATCCGTTCCTGCCGAAGAAAATCGAGGAAGGGCGCATCGACGACATCCGGGAATGCATCGGCTGCAACATTTGCATCGTCGGCGACTACACGGTGACCTCGATCCGCTGCACTCAGAATCCCACAATGGGCGAGGAGTACCGCAAGGGCTGGCATCCGGAGAAGATCCCCGCCAAGGGTGCTTCGGCGTCGGTGCTGGTGGTCGGCGCCGGGCCGGCGGGGCTCGAATGCGCGCGGGCGCTGGGCCAGCGCGGCTATGAAGTGCATCTGGCGGAGGCGGGCGAGGAGCTGGGGGGCCGCGTGAGCCGGGAGTCGAAGCTGCCGGGCCTTTCAGCCTGGGCGCGGGTGCGGGATCACCGGCTGCTGCAGATCGACAAGCTTAGCAATGTCACGGTGTATCCCGCGAGCAAACTGGCGGCCGCGGATGTGCTGGAGATGGGCAGCACCCATGTGGTGATCGCAACGGGCGCCGAGTGGCGGCGCGACGGGTCGGGGCGGGCGTCTTACCGGCCGCTGCCAAGCTTTGGCCGCGAGGGCGTCCACACGCCCGACGAAATCATGGCAGGCGCCGTGCCGAAGGGGCCAGTGCTGATCTATGACGACGATCACTACTACATGGGCGGCGTGATCGCCGAGAAGCTGCGGCAGATGGGGCTGGCGGTGACGCTGGTGACGCCGGCGGAGTCGGCCTCGTTCTTCACCCACAACATGCTGGACCATGGCCGCATCCAGGCGCGGCTGATCGAGCTGGATGTGAACATCGTCGCAAACCGGAAGGTCACGGCATTCCACGGCGACCATGTAGAGACGGCTTGCGTTTATACCGGGCGGCTGTCGAAGATCGAGTGCGGGTCGGTGGTCACGGTGACCGCGCGCAACGCGAGGGATGAGCTGGTGGTGGCGCTGCGGTCGGATGAGGCTGCGTTAGCCAAGGCGGGCATCAAGTCGGTGACGGCGATCGCCGATGCCTATGCGCCGGCGACGATCGCGCACGCAGTCTATGCCGGGCACCGGTACGCGCGGGAACTGGACGCAGCGCCGGTGGGCGAGGTGCTGTTCAAGCGCGAGATGGCGGCGGTGGTTTAGAGGCGGCAGTTGGGGCTACGTCTTCAGCCAATCCCTGAACCGGTAGTAGCGGTAGATCGTCTCCACCACCAGCAGGCCGACCGGACCGCCAGTCCAGTCGAGGCCAAAGGGGGCGAACAGCTTATAGCGGTCGTCCCCTTCGGCGATGGCGGCGGCAATCAGTTCGCCTGATACCGTGGTGGTGCCCATGCCGTGTCCGCCGAAGCCCATGGCGTACCAGACGCCGGGGGAAACTTCGCCGATCTGGGGCATCTTGTGCTTGGGATAGCCCATCAGGCCGGTCCAGGCAGACTCGACGCGCACGCCCTCGAGCTGCGGATAGACGGTCAGGAGCTTCTTCAGCATCATCTGCCGTAAGTCGGGCGGGTCGCTGCGCCTGATCGTGACGCCGCCGCCCCACATGATGCGGGAATCCAGCAGCGGCCGGTAATAGTCGAAGTCGTTACGGGAATCGATGACGCTGTGATTCCCGCGGATGGCCGTGCGCAGCCGGTCGCCCAGCGGCTCCGTGACCATGACATAGGTCGCGATGGGTTGCAGAGCGCCGCTGAGCTTGCGGTGCAATCCCGCGATATAGCCGCCACAGGCGACGATGACGGTGCCGGCCCGGATGCGTCCACCGGCGGTATGCACCGTCTTTGCCGGACCATCGAGATCGAGGCGCGCGACGCGCGAGCTTTCAAAGATCTTCCCGCCCTTGCGCTCGATCATGTCGGCGATACCGAGAGCGTAATTGAGCGGGTGAAAGTGGAAATTGTTGGGGTAGTACAGCGCGTCGAAATAGCGTTTGGTAACCAGGGTCTCGCGCAGCTTCTCCCTTGGCCAGAATTCCGCGGCGATGCCGAGCTTGTGCTGGAGATCGTCGGAAGCGCGCCGCGCTTCCTCGGCATTGTCGGTCCACCAGGCGCGGATCATGCCGGAGGCAACGGGCGAACAGGCGATGTGGTTCTCGGTAATGCGGCGGCGGATCAGGTCGACGGCCTCAACGGTGAGGGCGTGCAGCCTGCGCGCCTGATCGAGGCCGACCTGCTTGATGACGGACTCCGGCCCGGCGGCATAGCCGCGGCCGACAAAGCCGCCATTGCGGCCCGACGCCCCCCAGGCGATGCGCTCGGCCTCCACCACCACGGCAGAGCGGCCGCGTTCCAGCAGGCCGAGCGCCGCGTTGAGACCGGCGAGGCCGCCGCCGATGACGCAGACATCGGCGTCGACATCGCCGGTCAGTTCCGGGCGCAAGGGCGCAGGATTGGCCGTCTGCGCGTAATAGCAGTCGATGTAATGGGAATGCATCGGCGGCCCTACCGCAATTTCACGATCAGCTTGCCGAAGTTCTCGCCCTTGAACAGGCCGACGAAGGCACGGGGAGCGTTCTCCAGGCCTTCGACGATGGTCTCGCGGTACTTGATCTTGCCGCCGGATATCCAGCCTTCGAGCTGGCGGATCGCTTCCGGCCAGACGTCAGGCGTGTCGGAGCAGATGAAGCCCTGGAGATGGATGCGCTTGAACAGGAACTGGCGCAGGTCGGGCAGGCCGCGGGGCTCGGTGGAATTGTAGTCGGAGATCAGGCCGCAGAGGGGAATGCGTGAGAAGTCATTGAGGCGCGGCAACACGGCCTCCAGTACTTCGCCACCGACATTCTCGAAATAGATGTCGATGCCCTGAGGCGTGGCGGCTTCCAGATCCGGCACCAGCTTGCCGGCGCGATAGTCGACGCAGGCGTCGAAGCCGAGTTCTTTCAACGCGTAGGCGCATTTCTGCGGGCCGCCGGCGATACCGACCGCGCGGCAGCCCCGCAGCTTGGCGAGCTGGCCGACCACGGCGCCGACCGCGCCTGTCGCAGCGCCCACCGCGACCGTCTCGCCGGCCTTCGGCTTGGCGATCTGCAACAGGCCGATCCAGGCCGTGACACCGGGCATGCCGGCAGCGCCCAGATAGACCGACAGCGGCAGCTTGGCCGAACTCAGCTTCTGCAGCGTCTTGCCGTCGGCAACGCCATAAAGTTGCCAACCTTGATAGCCGAGCACCTTGTCGCCGGCGGCCAAGCTCGGATCGTTGGAAACGACGACTTCGCCCACGGTGCCCCCGACCATCACCTGTCCCACCTCAACGCCCGTGGCGTATGATTTTCGCCTGCTGATCCGGCCGCGCATATAAGGATCGAGCGAGAGGAATTCGTTGCGTACGAGCACCTGTCCGGGGCCGGGCGTGGGCATCGGCGCGTCAGCGAGTCTGAAATCGGATTCCTTAACCCAGCCTTCGGGATGGGCGGCGAGGAGGATCTGCTTGTTGCGTTCGCTCATCCGGCTGGTCCTTTACTCCACAGTGGCGCTGATGATGCGGCTGGCTTGGGCGCTTGAAGGCGTTGTCAATGCGCGAGGATCGAGTTCTTTTCCAGGAGAGGCGTGGGCCGCGTCCACGGCGACGAAGTTGCCCTGTTCCTTGGCGGACAAAGCCGGCCGCATGATCATGCGGTAAAGGATGAAGCTGGCCAGCAGGATGTGGCAGGAACTGACGAAGTAGAACAGGCCGTTCGGATTTTCGAAGAAGCTCAGCGCCGGGGCAGCTGCGATGGGGCCGATGATCGCGCCGAGGCCCCAGGCGAACAGCAGGCCGGCGCTGGCGGCGACAAAATCCTTCTTCGAGACATAGTCGTTGGTCTGTCCCACGCCGAGTGCGTAGAGCGGCGACAGCATGCTCGCGAGCAGCGTTATCAATGCCACAAGCCAATAGAAATTGCCCGGCGGCAGGCTGACGATGGATGCCGAGATGCCCACGGCGACAAGCGTGGTCGCGAGCATTAGCGGCCGCCGGCCGAACCGGTCCGCCATCCAGCCAACGGGATATTGGATGAAGAGCGGTCCAATCGACGCCACGCTGAGCAGGACCGATGTTTCCGCCGTGCTGTGTCCGACGCGAGTGGAGTAGATCGGCAGCAGCACGAACAATCCGGTATTGATGACGCCCGAGGCGAAACAGGCGAGCACGCCCAGTGGCGAGATCTTGTAAAGCCGGAGGATGCCGAAATGGCTGCGCTGGCCGATATCGGGATTGCCGACGGTGGTGAGCGCCACAGGGATGACCGCGGAAGCCATGACGATGCCGATGAGGCAGAACAGGATCGTGCCGCTGTCGTCCTGGATATTGATTCCCAGCGGGCCGATGCCGCTGAAGCCCCAAGCCACCATGGTGTAGAGCGCGAAAATGCGGCCGCGGGTCTCGGTCGTTGCTTTGTCGTTCAACCAGCTTTCAACGATGGTGAACACGCCGGCCAGCGCAAAACCGATCACTGCCCGCAGCACGGCCCAGGACACCGGATTGGGGACGACCACATGGAGCAGCGTGGCATTGGCGGCCAGTACGGCGAAGACGCTGAAGGCGCGGATATGGCCGACGCGGTCGATGATGGGGAAGCAGAACATGGTGCCGGCAACGAAGCCGGCATAGTAGGCCGAGCCGACGATGCTGGTGAGTTCGGTGCTGACCTTCTGATGTTCGAGCTGCAGACCCAAGAGCGGCCAGAGCGCGCCCAACGCCACTTCGAACAAGGCAACGCCGAGGAGGACCTGGGCAGTCAGGCGGATAGCGGCGAGCATTGAGACCCCGGCGGCCGATGGCTGGTAGCGGCTTTGTTAGACTGTGCGTTCGAGGTTGGCAATGGAACAGGGGACGCGCCGATTCCGCCCCTCTGCCCAAGGTTCGCTACTCAATCAATGCCTTCTGGCCACGCTTGTAGAGGCCATTGCAGATGATCAGGCGCTGGATTTCGCTGGTGCCTTCCCAGATGCGGTCGACGCGGAGTTCCCTGAAGAATCGCTCGGCGACGTTCTCGCGCATATAACCGCGGCCGCCGAAGATCTGCACCGCGCGGTCGGCAACGCGGTTGGCCATTTCGGAGGCATAGAGCTTGGCCATCGAGCATTGCGCGTGCAGGACCTTGACATCCTCGCCCTGGTCGATGGCCTCGGCGGCGCGGTAGGTCATGAGCCGCGCGGCCCACAGCTCGGTCAGGCTGTCGGCGAGCATGAACTGGATGGCCTGGAAATCGCCGATCGGCTGTCCGAACTGGCTGCGGGTCTGGGCGAAGGCGGTGGCCTCGTCGATCAGCCGCGCGGCGGCGCCACAACAGCGGGCGGCGATGCCCAGCCGCTCGTAGCGGAACCAGGCATAGGTGAAATCCATGCCGCCGCCTTCCGCGCCGATGAGATTGCGCGCGGGCACCCGCACATTCTCGAACTTGTAGATGGGATGATGCGAGGAATAGTTGTGCGCGTAGGCGGGCGTGCGCACGAGCTGGATTCCCGGAATGTCCATATCGACGAAGAACAGCGCATGCTTGCCGTCATGGGGTCCGCCGAGCAGCCGGCCTTGAAAGATGAAATGGTCGGCCTTGTTGGCGCTCGTCACATGCCACTTCTCGCCGCTGAGCAGGTAATCGCCGCCGTCGCGTTTCACGGTAGCGGCGATGGAGTCCACGTCGGAGCCGGCATGTTCCTCGGTGATGGCATAGCATTCATGACGTTCGCCGCGGATGTTCGGCGTGACCCAGGTTTTCATCTGATAGTCGTTGCCGGCGCAGGCCTCCAGCATCCAGGGCGGCGTCGAGGAGTAGCACCAGCCCAGTGCATTGGTCACTCTGCCCACCTGCTCGCTGATGACGGCCTGCTCCAGATTGGTCAGGCCCTGGCCGCCATGCTCTTTGGGAATCGCCAGGGCATGGAGGCCGATCTCCTTCGCGCGCTTGCGGTGGCGCAGATAAATTTCCTTCGGCAGATCGCCGGAATTCATCTCGGCTTCGACTTCGTGGGGGATCAGCTCCTCATCGACGAAGCGGCGCACTTTCTCTTGCCAGGCGCGGGCGCCGGCGGGCAGGGGATGGGACATCGACGGGACCTTGCGTTTCTAGTTGGCGGCGAGCTTTGCATTCAGCGCGGCAACGGTGCCGGGCTCGGGCGGCTCGACTTGATTGGCGACGGGGATCGCGTCGCGGACCATGTCGTGGAACTGGCGCAGGCAGACTTCCTTCTCGGAGAAATAGCCCTGGCCATAGGCGCTGGTGGCCAGGCCTGCCTGCACGGACTCGATGAGGCTGCTGTCCTCGCGAAACACCTCGACATTGATGCGGGTGTTGAGCCAGCGCGCCGCTTTCATCCGGCGGTCTTCGGTGGGCAGCGCGTAGATGCGGCCGCGCAGTCGTGACTTGCCGGGCGCCACCGGGATGATCTGGAAGAAATCCATCTGCTCGGGATAGACGTCGAACGCGAAGTTCGGCAGCATCTTGTAGTAGCGCCAGCTCTCGCGCTGGTAGTCCTCGAGATGCGCCGACTCCGGCCGCAGCTTCTGATAGTGCCGCTCGGTCCAGTTGGATGACTCCTTGTCGCGCAGCCAGCCGATCGCGCGGGCGATGTTACCCGGGCGCGCCTCGACCTCGTAGCTGGTGCCGAACAGGCGGTAGAGTCCGGGATGGCCGACGGGCACGTGATAGCCCTCGAGGTAGTTGTCCATCACGTTCTTCCAGTCGACGGGAATGTCCACATCCCAGACGCGCCCCCAGGGCACCATCTCCTCGATGCGATAAGCGGCCAGCTCGTCGTGATAGGGCGCCAGCCGTTCGGCGACGCCGGCACCGCCGGGGATGAAGCGGATGAAGACGAAACCCATGTAGATTTCGGTTTCCACCGGCTTCAGGCCGAAATCCGACTTGTTGAGATTGGCGAAAGTGGCCTCGGCGGGCAGCGCCTTCAACCGGCCGTCAAGCTCGTAGGCCCAGCCGTGATAGAAGCAGCGGATGGCCTGAGTGCAATGACCGGTGCTGCCGCGCACGACAGCGGCGGCGCGATGGCGGCAGACATTGTGGAACGCGCGCACCACGCCACTATCGTCGCGGATCGCAAAGGCGCGTTCGCCCAGCATATCCAGCGTGGCATAGTCGCCGGGCTTGGCGATTTCATTCACATGGCAGACGATCTGCCAGTTCTTCAGCAGGAGGTCGCGGCGTTCGAGCGCGAAGAACTCGGCGTTGTTGTAGGTCCATCCCGGCAGCGTTTCCCGGCTGAACGAGGACACCGGGTTTGCGCTCTCTGATTTCAATGCCGTTGCCGACATGGATCGACTCCTTCTCCCCGGGGTGGTTTGGACAGCTTGGCCCGCAGGCGGGCTAAGCGGCGCTCGATAGGTTCGATGCCGCGTATTCCAGCGGGAACGCGACCGCCAGGAAGGCATGGCAGGTGCGGTGCGCGACTTCCTGCGTACAGGCCTCCGGATTGACCAAGTGGTCCAGCCAGAGGCCATCGATCATCGCGTTGAAGGCGCGGGTCAGGCCGCTTACGTCCATCTTCCGATCGCGCCCCTGGTCGGCGATCTGCTGAATGATCGCACGTGCCTGCTCGAAATAGGCGTTGGATAGCCGCTCGCAGATCTGCCGGCATTCGGGCCGCCATTGCGCCTCGCGCCAGAATCCGTACCACACGATGGCGCCCGGCCGATTGGTGACCATGGGATCGAAATCGGCCTCGACCATGGCCTTTAGTTTTTCGATCGGCGCCGCTGCGCGATTCACCTTCTCGCGCCAGCAGCCCTCGTATTTGAGCACCAGGCTGCGCAGTGTTTCCGCCAGCAGGTCTTTTTTGTCGTGGAAATAGTGGTGCATTTCCGCCGGCGAGGCGTTGGCCGCCTTGGCAACGCGGGCCAGGGTCGTCCGCTCGAAGCCATGCTCGCCGATCACGCTGATCGTCGCGAGGATCAGCTCTTTGCGCCGTTCGAGTTTCGGGTCTTTTCGCGTCATCGCCTAAGTATCGAGTTCTGCTCGACAATCTTCTCTATACTATTGATATATAATGTATAATACACTTTCGATGAACGGACAGTCAACTTGCTGCCGACCCATATTTGCTGCGGCCTTGCCGCCAAAAAAGGTGGCGCGCGCCGGATGGACAAAGCCGTTTTCCTGCATCGAGATAGAGGAAATGTTTGGCGTGGCGCGGCAACTCGCGCCACACGGACGAATCCAGGGGGAGGTCAAATGCTTTCAAACGAGGACCGCAGGAATGTCCGGTATCTGACTCTGGACCGGCCCGACGTGCGCAATGCACTCAACTTGGCGCTGATCCTCGCACTGCGGACGGCGATGCGGCAGGCGAAGAGCGACAATGTCCGCGGCCTGGTAATCACCGGCAAAGGCAAGGCATTCAGCGCCGGCGGCGATGTGGCGGAGTGGGCGGAGGTCGAGGCGCGAGGGGATAGCGCGACGTTTCCGTGGGTTGAGGAGATGCATGGGCTGATCATGGACGTGGCCGCCTTTCCCGCGCCGACCATCGCCTGGATCAACGGTGCGGCAGTGGGCGCCGGTCTGGATCTGGCGCTCGCCTGCGATTTCCGGCTGGCGGCGGACAACGCCCGCTTCCAATGCGCCTATACCCGCATGGCGATTTGCCCGGATGCAGGCGGCACCTGGCTGCTACCACGCCTGATTGGCCTGGAGCAGGCGAAGCGCTTTGCCTTCACGGGCGAGTTCTGGACGGCGGCTGAGGCATTGTCACGCGGGCTGGTGACGGAGGTGCATGGGGCCGATGGCTTGGCTGAAGCTTGCCAGTCGTTTGCTGAACGGCTGGCGGTGGGTCCTTCGGTCGCCATCGCGGAAACAAAACGGTTGATGGAGACGGCGGCCACGCGCGATCTTCGCGCGCAACTGGCCGAAGAGAAAACGGCGTCGGAGCGCTGCTATCGGACGACAGATTTTAAGGAAGCGATGGCTGCGGCAACTGAAAAGCGCGCGCCAGTGTTTCAGGGCCACTAACACAAGAAGCAGGCAACGCGATGGGCTGGGATTTCACGCCGACGGAAGAACAGGGGATGCTGGTGGATTCCGTCCGGCAGTTCATGCAGAAGGAAATATTTCCCCATGAGCGGGAGATCGAGCGTCGCGGCGAGATCCCGATAGAATTGGGCAAGCAAATCCAAAAGCGGGCCAAGGAGCAGGGGCTCCATGCCGCCAACATGCCGGAGGAAGCGGGCGGCGGCGGGCTGGATTTCCTGTCGGCGACGCTGATGGACCGGGAACTGGGCAAGAGCACCTGGGGCCTGGTGGGTTGGGTCGGCCGGCCGTCGGAAATCCTCAACGCCTGCCAGGGCGACCAGCGGGACACCTATCTGCTGCCGACGGTGCGCGGCGACCGGAAGGAAGCCTTTGGATTGACCGAGCCCAATGCCGGTTCAGACGCCATGAACATCCAGACGCGGGCGACGGCCGACGGCAGCGACTACCTGATCAACGGGAGCAAGCATTTCATCAGCTGCGTGACCAAGCCTGACTTCGTCATCCTGTTCACGGTCACTGGCGTCGACAAGACGCCGAAGGGCGAGCGCAAGCGCATCACCTGCTTCCTCGTCGATGTCGGCACGCCGGGATTCGATATCCGCCGCGGGCCAAAGCCGGTCAGTCACCGCGCCTATCACAATTACCAGCTCTCGTTCGATGGGTGCCGCATTCCGGCGCGAAACATCCTGGGCGAGGAGGGAAAGGGCTTCGATCTGGCGGGGCAGTGGCTCTCCAACACGCGCATCCTTACGGCCGCGACCTGCTGTGGCAAAGCAGAGCGCGCGCTGCAGATCGCGTCCGAATGGGCGGCGACCCGCAAGCAGTTCGGCCAGAATATCGGCAAGTTCCAGGGCGTGAGCTTCAAGCTGGCCGATATGGCGACGGAACTGCGGGCCGCTGATCTGCTCACCATGCAGGCGGCCTGGAAGTATTCGCAGGGCAACATGACCAACACAGACGCGGCGATGGCGAAGCTCTATGCGTCAGAGATGGCGGGTCGCGTCACCGACCATGCCATCCAGATTCTCGGCGGCATGGGTCTGATGGATGAGCTGCCGCTGGAGATGCTGTGGCGAGATGCGCGCATCGAGCGCATCTGGGAAGGCACCAGCGAGATCCAGCGGCACATCATCTCCCGCGAGATCCTGCGGCCGCTGAACGGCTGAACATCCAGCAAAGGAACCTGCAAGAATGTTTCAGCCTGATCTGCTGAAAGGCAAGCGCATCCTCATCACCGGCGGCGGCACCGGGCTCGGGCTTTCAATGGGCCGGCGGTTCCTGGAGCTGGGGGCCGATCTGGTGATCTGCGGGCGGCGGGAGGCGGTGCTGCAGGAGGCGGCGGCGAAGCTCACCGCCGAGACCAAGAGCACGGTCGAGACCCATGGCTGCGACATCCGCGACGCCGCGGCGGTGGACGGAATGCTGGAGAAGATCTGGAACAAGCGGCCACTCGATGCGTTGGTGAACAATGCTGCCGGAAACTTCATTTCCCGGTCAGAGACCCTGTCGCACCGGGGCGTGGATGCCGTCCTCAACATCGTGCTGCATGGAGCCGCCTATTGCACCTTGAGCGCAGGGCGCCGCTGGCTGGCGGCAAAGCGGAAGGGAACGGTCCTGAGCATTATCACCACCTATGCCTGGACCGGCTCGGCCTATGTGGTGCCGTCGGCCATGGCCAAGGCCGGGGTGCTGGCAATGACCCGCAGCTTGGCGGTGGAGTGGGGCGGCCGGGGTGTGCGACTAAACGCGATCGCCCCCGGGCCTTTCCCGACACCGGGTGCCTGGGAGCGGCTGGTGCCACGGGCCGACTTGGCGCGGGTGTTCGAGACCAAGAACCCGCTGCAACGGGTTGGCGAGCATCTGGAACTGGCCAATCTGGCCAGCTTCCTCTTGTGCGACGGCGCCGGCTACATCAATGGCGAAGTGGTGACCATCGATGGCGGCGAGTGGCTGCAGGGGGCGGGGCAGTTCAACTTCCTCGACCGTCTCACCGAATCGGATTGGGAGGCGATAAAGCCCAAGAAATAGTCTTGCTATTTGCCTTTTTTGTCACCGGCCTGGCCGAATCGCCAAAATTTTGCCACGCAGGGCGGCCATCCTTCCGCTTGCGCCACCCTCGGGTTAACGTTAACGTTTTCTTGGCAAGTCTTTGTGCTTGAAAAGAAAGATTGTTCCTGTGTCGCCGCTCGCCCAAAATAACGGCAGGGTTAGCGGTTGCCCTATGCGTTAATGGTTCGTTAACCGCTTCTGCGGCTCATTCGAGGGTGGATGAATGGGCCCGTATGCCAACAGAGGGGCAGAGCCATGAGGCGCAGTCTGGTGTTGCCGGTCGTCGCGGTGGCGGCTCTGAGCGCATGCGCTACAGGCGACCAGCGGGACTACAATGTGGCCGCCGTGCCGGAGTCGACCATCCGGACAGAGGCGCCCGAATTGCCGCCGCTGCCGCAGGACGCGGTGCCGGTGCCCGGCAGCAAGCCGGTCGCGGGAACCTCGTTCATGAACAGCGGCCCGGTCACGGTTGAGGAGTTCAAGTCGCCGCAGTTGGATCCGAAGAAGCTGGTCGGGTTGAACTTCGAGCAGATACAGAGCCTGCTGGGCGAACCGAGCGGCCGGGGCGAGAAGCCGCCGGGAAAGGTTTGGACCTATAGCACCGATAGCTGTGTGCTGAATGTTTTCTTCTACGCCGACATTAATACGCGCGAATTCCGGGCCCTGACTTACGAAATCGACAATGGCAAAGCGCGGGAGTTCGATTCGAGTAAACTAAATGAGGAAGTAAGCGAACAATGTCTGCAGCAGTTGATGCCGGGAACCTGACACACGCGACAGCGCTTGCCGAAGCCGCCAAGCGGGTCGTGATCGTTGACGATGACGCGCTGTTCCGCGAATCGTTGGGGCTCAATCTCGTCGAAAACGGCTATCAGATCGAGGATTTCGGCGATGGCGAGTCCGCGCTCAGGCACTTCGACAGCGGCGGCGCTGCCGATGCGATCCTGCTGGATTGGCGCATGCCCGGCGTCGACGGGCTCGGGGTGCTGCGGCAGCTCCGCACCCGCGATGTGCAGGTGCCGGTCATCTTCCTGACCGTGCTGAGCGACGAGATCTATGAAGAAGCAGCATTGCGCTGGGGCGCGGTGGATTTCATCGAGAAATCCCGCAGCCTATCGATCATCCTGCAGCGGCTGCGGCTGATCACCGACGGCGCCAAGGGCGGCGCCGGCGCGGAGCTGGCGCAGGATTCGCCGGTGGTCTTTTCCCGCGGCGGCCTCGAGCTGCGCAACGACATCAAGCGCGCTTTTTACAGCAGCCATCGCGTCGATCTTACGCTGACGGAATTCCAGATCGTGCATCTTCTGGCGACAGCAAAGGACACCGATGTGTCCTACCGCCAAATCTACGATCTGGTCAGGGGGAAGGACTTCATCGCCGGCTATGGCGAAGACGGCTACCGGGTGAATGTCCGGTCGTTCATCAAGCGGATAAGACAGAAATTCCGCGATGTGGACGATACATTTGAATGCATCGAGAATTATCCAGGCTTTGGCTATCGTTGGGTCGATCAGGCGTAATGCGCCGCTAGTTGCTTCAGGGGTGCAGGCCTCTAGGCCGCGCCGCTCACTGGCGAGCCGTACCATTTTGCTGGCGGCGGTTTTCATCGCCGTCCCAGTTGCGCTGTATCAAACATTCGTAGAGGCCGAGGCCGATCGCCAGGCGCTGCTGATCGAAGCGGTGCAGGAGCGCGGCCGGTTGGTTGGTCTGGCGTTGGAGCCGACGCTGCAACAATCCGACCCGTCGCCGCTGCTCACCGTCGATAACGAACTGCAGAGATTCGCCAGCGCCAGCACGCGGCTGAAGGTGCTGTTCCGGCCGGTAGATCAGACCGACGTCAGCGGATTCTTCTTTGTGGCGGCGTCGCCGGTGGTGCCGGCAGAGGAGCTGACCCGCGCCCGCGACGAGCTGCTGCGCCAGGGCATCCTGGGGCGGGTGTCCGCGAGCTGTACCGAGAATCTCTCTTTGGCGACGCGCTATCAGGATCCCACGGGCGAAGACGAGATCCTGACCTCAATCACGCCGGTTCTGACGCCGGCCGGTTGTTGGATCGTGCTAGTGGCCCACCCCTATGCCAGCATGCTCGGCACCTCTCTGGCGGAGCCCGTGTGGCAGCGTTTCGAGGTGCAAGTGGCCGCCGCGATCTATCTGGCGATGGCGATCATTACCATCATCGTGTTCCTGAGCATGCGGCGCAGCGTGCTGCGCTTCCGTGGCTTGGCGCGCGACATCCGCACCGGCCATGCCGGCAACCGCAGCTTTGCTTCGCAGAACGAGCTGGTGGAACTGTCCGGCGTTGCCGAGGAATTCGATCACCTGATCGCCAAGTTGCGAGCATCGGCCGACAGCATCCGCCACGCCGCCGAAGACAATGCCCACGCCATGAAGACGCCGATCGCCATCATGCGGCAGTCCCTGGAGCCGCTGAAGCGGCTGGTCCCCAGTGGCGAGCCCCGCGGCCGCCGGGCAATCGAGGTCATCGAGAACTCCATCGAACGTTTGGACCAGCTCGTCTCCTCGGCCCGGCGAATGGACGAAGCGATGGCCGAGCTGCTGGATCCGCCGCGCCAGCCGGTTGACGTGTCGCGCCTGTTGCGGCGCATGATCGTCGCCTATGGCAGCGTGATCGAGGCGCGCGGCCTGCGCTTCGCGACTGACCTCGACGACAAGATCGTGGTGCGCGCCAGCGAGGAGCTGCTGGAGACGGTGGTGGAGAACATCGTCGATAACTCGATCAGCGTCTCGCCGCCGGGCGGCCGTATCACGCTGGCCCTGAAGCGCGAGAATGGCCGCGCCCGGCTGACCATCGCCGACGAAGGCCCTGGCGTGCCGTCCCAGGATCTGGAGCGGATTTTCGAGCGGCGCTTCTCCAATCGGCCGACGCAAGAGGCCGAGGGCGCCGGCAGTTCGCTACATGCGGGCATCGGACTCTGGATCGTGCGGCGCAATGTCGAGGCGGTCGGCGGCCAAGTGCATGCTGAGAATGGGCCCAGCGGCGGCTTGGTAATGCAGATCAGCCTGCCGCTCGCGGGCTGACAAATCCCTCAACGCGCCTCTGCGCGCAATTTTCCAATAGCAAACTATGGTGCCTGCTGCGGTTTCTGCGGCAGTGCGAAAGCCATGCCACAACTTTCACCCAAGACCGCATTAATATCGACTGATAACTTATTGAACGACATATACAAATGGTTAATGTGGCGTTAAGCATATTTTGATGACGACGAAATTATTCAGATTGGACAACCGCAGCGACAGCGAGTCTCCGCCGCCGAATGGCGCGGGCGTGTCGCTGCCGAATGCGTTCGTCAGCAAGCTCGACGCGCAATTGCGTCGGCTGGCCGACCTGCATCTGCGGGTGTCGCTGGCGCGCCTGGACCGCGAGGTGATCGCCGATAGTGGCGATGCGCCGACGCAGCAGATCGTCGACGGGCTGTACGATCCCAGTTCAATCGTGGGCGTCGGCGGCGACGGCAGCATCGTTGCGGCGTTCCTGGGACCGCGGGATCATGAAGGCAGCTCTGGCGACCAGGCGGTCGCGGCGCGCATCGAGCGGTTGTTCACCGGCGCCCTGGCCGCGGCTGGCGTCGACGAGATGCGGGTGCGCCAGAACCTCACCATCGTCCATGGCTGGACCGACGAGATCCACGATGTGCCAGGCCTCGCCCTGGCGCTCGAGCGGCAGCGCCACGGCCGCAAGCGCCCGCCCGAGGCCAAGCCCCACTCGGCCTGATCTGGATTGATCCGCGCGGCGCGGCTAGTCTGCGGCGCGATGGCCAACCTGCTGCAGATTCCCTCAGGGATCGTCAACCTGTGACCGGCACGCCGTTGCTGCGCCGTATCACGCCCGCCGATCACCTGCTTATGCCCTGGAAGAACGGGTTGGGCGTGACGCGGGAAATCGCCATCGATCCGCCCGGTGCTTCGATGAGCGACGCCGGCTTCCGCTGGCGGCTCAGCATCGCCACTGTCGATCAGTCCGGCCCGTTCTCCAGTTTTCCCGGCATCGACCGCACCATCATGGTGATCGAGGGGAAGGGCATGGAGCTGACCGTGGCCGGACAGGCGCCGCGACGGCTGGACCATTGTTTCCTGCCGTTCTCGTTTCCCGGCGATGCCGCGGCGGAATGCAAGCTGATCGAAGGGCCGATCCGGGATTTCAACTTGATGGTGAACCGCCGGATTCTCTCGTCCCAGACCACGGTTTGCCGCTGGTCGGACCCGGTGCGGCTCGCTGTGGATGCGCCCATCGCGATGCTGCATCTGCTTGAGGGTGGCGCCGCGTTCATGGCCATGGCGGAACGTCTGCAAGGCACGGCCGGCGACACGTTGCTATGGCAGGCGTCACCCCAGGCGCCGCCGACGATCGAAATCGCGCCGCGAGGCGCCGCAACCATCGCCGTTATGGAACTGACGCCCGTTCGCTGAAGCAGCGCGGGCGCCTATCTGGACGGGCCATCGGGAGCAGTCCGGGCGCCATGGCAGTGGTGCGGCGAGCGATACTATGATGGTATTCAGCATTCGATTTCATAGGGGAATACTATCATGCACCTGCCGCTGCGCCAGAAGATGAATGCTGCCGGTGCGGTAGCGGCACTGATTGCGTTCGCCCTGTATTCCTTCTCCTCCGGTGCAGTTGAAAAGGTGGTCGTGGCTGTCACGGCAATCGAGAAGCATCCGGCGCTCGACGCCTGCCGCGACGGCATCCGCGATGCGCTCAAGAGCGCCGGGTATGTAAGCGGCAAGAACCTGGAGTTCATCTATGAGGAAGCGCAGGGCGATCCCGCCATCGCCACCAAGATCGCCCAGAAATTCGCAAAAGATAAGCCCAACGTCATCGTGGCTATCTCCACCCCATCGGCGCAGGCGATCGCGAAGACGACTGTGGGCATCCCCGTCGTTTTCACCGCCGTCACGGATCCGATGGGCGCCCAACTGGTGCCCAATATGAATCGGCCCGGGGGCTACACGACCGGGATCAGCGATCTGGCGCCGGTCAAGAAGCAATTCGATCTCATGCAGGAAATCACGCCGGATGCGCGCCGGATCGGCGTGCTGTTCAATCCCAAGGAAAGCAACTCCCATACCCTGCTGCGCCTGATGAAGATGGCCGCAACGAACGGCTTCATGACCGTCGTCGAGGCGCCTGTCGCTACGTCTTCGGATGTGGCGGCCGCGGCAGAGAGCCTGATCGGCAAGGCAGATGTCATCTTTGTCCCGACCGACAACACGGTCATCGCGATGCTCAGCGCCGTCATTAAGGTCGGCGTCGACAATCAAATACCTGTCTACACCGGCGACATCGACTCGGTGAAGCACGGCGCAATTGCCGCCATCGGCTTTGACTATTACAGCGTCGGCTTCCAGACGGGAAATCTCGTCGTGCGAATCCTCAAGGGCGCGAGGCCGGGAACAATTCCCGTTGCCGTCGTCGAGGACACTTTTCTCCATGTCAATCCCGGGATGGCGAAGAAAATGGGTGTGAGGATTCCTCAGGCCGTTCTCGACCGGGCTGATGTGGTCGTCGAGTAGAATCCGGCGTCGGACTTTCAGTGCTCGACTACTCTAGTGCGTTTCGAACTCGGGGCGCAGTGCGACCAAGGCCTCTGCTGCCCGTTTACTGCGCTCGATAAGGCGCGCGCCCGAGATGCCCATCTGCGTGGTTGCAACATCAAGAAGGTATGCGGCGATTGCGCCTGCCGTTGCGCGTTCAACCATCAGCATGGCATAGGCCTTGGCGGCATAGGTGTCATACTCGTCCGCAGCTTCCGGCACGCCTGCGACACCGATGGGATCCCACTCGCGCATCAAGACCTCGCGCACCCGCGCTCGGCATTCTCGCCATTGATACTTGTTTCGCACGTTTGCCATGTCGCTGCGCCACCGAAAGACCAAACAAGGGGTTAGCGATCACCGCTAACCCCTTGTTCTAACTGGCTCCCCGGGTTCGACTCGAACGAACGACCTAGCGGTTAACAGCCGCTTGCTCTACCGGCTGAGCTACCGGGGATCAGAGCCTGTGAATTGTTCGGTGGCGGGGTATATCAAAAGACCCTGCCGGATGCAAAGCATACCCCGGCAACCGTTAATTCAAGATTTTCACGATGCAGGCGGCCACGGGCAGGTAGTCGGAATTCGGCAAATGGAAGGCCCAGAGGAAGTCCTGGGTGGTGATACGGCCCTGGATATAGAGTTCCAGGAACATGCGGCTCACCGGATGGAGCCGTTCGGGCAGGCAGACCAGCAGGGCCGCCGGAATTTCCATTGTTCCCCCGCGAGCGAACAGGCACAGAGGCCTGCTCAGAAGCTGCAATCAAGCTAGTCCCGTTCGCGGCGCAAGTCCATTGACAGCATGGTGACCGGCTTACAAGTTGGCGCCGCCACAGCCGCAGCGGCGTGTAGCCTGCCGTGGCGACGCAAGGCAGCACCGCCGGGATTCTCCGCCGGCGCCTTCTAGAGAGCAGGGATCGGACAGCAGGAACAGGATGCGTGCGGTCATATTGAGCGCCGGTCAGGGGTCGCGCCTGCTGCCGCTGACGGCCGACAGGCCGAAATGCCTATTGCCGCTGAAGTCGCGCACCCTGCTGCAGTGGCAGGTGGAGACGCTGGCCGCCTGCGGCGTGACCGAGATCGCCGTGGTCGTCGGCTTCCGCGCCGCCATGGTGGAGGAGCATCTGGCGGCGTTGCGGCGCGATGGACTGGCGCTGCGTACGATCCTCAATCCGTTCTTCAACGTTGCCGACAATCTCGGTAGCTGTTGGCTGGCTCGCGGCGAGATGGCCGAAGATTTCCTGATCGTGAACGGCGATACGATCTTCGAGCCAGCGGTTCTCCGGAAGCTGCTGGCCAGCCCGGCCGCACCGATCACGGTGACCATCGACCGCAAGGACAGCTACGACGCCGACGACATGAAGGTGCAGGTGGAGGGCACGCGGCTGCTGGATATCGGCAAGACTTTGCGGCTCGATGTCGTGAACGGCGAGTCCATCG
>DATKFM010000377.1:0-2074 GCA_035544395.1 Verrucomicrobiia bacterium | reverse complement strand
AACCCTGCATCATTGAACATGGTCCTCGACGGCTTGCGCGAGGCGGGCCTGCCGGAGTAGCTGTTTTTAATGATCAGCCGTCCAAGCCGAGAGTCGACTTGGCCTTGCGCAAGCCTTCCTGCTGCGGCGTGTACATCCGGCCGCGGATCTGGCCGCCATCGACGACGATATCCTCGCCATTGACGAAGCTGGATCGGTCGGAGGCGAGCCAGCAGGCGCATTGGGCGATATCTTCGGCGAGGCCGGCCCGTGGTATCGGCTGTGCGGTCGCATGGATCTGCCTGATTTTTGTCGCCATCGCATCGGCCTTGCCCGCATCGGCGCCCAGCGCCTTTGCCAGGATGCCGGTGGCGATGGCGCCGGGCGACACGGAGTTCACGCGCACGCCATGCTCGCCCAGCTCCATTGCCACGCAGCGGGTGAGATGCACCACCGCCGCCTTGGCGGCGCTATAGACCATCGAACTCGAATATCCGGCGAGGTGGGCGGCGACTGATCCGTTGTTGATGATCGATCCCGCGCGCTGCTGCTTCATGACCGGCGCCGCATGCTTCATGCCGAGCATCACCGAGCGCACCAGCAGCGCCATGGAGTCATCGAATGCGCCGACATCGAGGCCCTCGATACCGCCGGTCTGCGCCGGCGCGCCGGCATTGTTGAACAGCGCATCGATCCGGCCATGGCGGTCCAGGGTGAAGCGGATCAGCTTCTGCCAGTCGGCCTCGCTGGTCGCATCGGCTTGCAGGAAGCTCGCATTCGCACCCAGCCGCGCGGCGATCGACTTGCCTTCCGCGGTTCGCCGCCCGGTCAGGATGACCTTGGCGCCTTCGGCCACGAACAGCTCGGCCGAGCTCTCGCCGATGCCGCTGGTGCCGCCGGTGATGATGGCCACTTTCGCGTCGAGCATCCCCATTCGCGCTTTCCTCCGTACCCGCTGTATCTAGGCTACACCCAAGGGCAATTGGAGTTGCCGCCGCCATAGGTCCAGCCGGCACTGTAGCGGTTCAGGCTGAAGGGCTTCAGCTCATCGGGCAGCGGGCCGCCCGTGAGATGGCGCGCCGACAATTCGCCGACGCCGATCATCTTGAAGCCGTGATTGGAATCCGCGATCATCCAGGCATTCGGCGCGACCCAGTCGAACACCGGCACGTTGTCAGGCGTGAAGGCGCCGATGCCGCCATTGCGCCGTTCCTTGAACAGCTTGCGCCCGCCCTTGAACCGGCCGAACAGATAGCTGAGCGTCGCGCAGTAGTAATCCGCGAACCAATCGTCGGCCTGGTATTTGTCATTGAGATGGCCGTAGGGCTCGACATCGGCCTTGCCGCCGATGCGGATCGGAATCGTGCCGCCCTGGATGCCGGGCGCGCCGACGCGTTCCGCCGCATAGCGCGCATACATGTAGAAATGCTTGTCCGGGAACTCGCGGCCGTCCTCGGTTACGACCGGCGTGTTCATCAGCTCGACATGCAGCACCGGGCTGTCGCGATCCTGCGCGGTGCGGAAATCAGCACCTTCGGGCAGGTAGACTTCGCCCTCCAGCAGGCGCCAGAAGGTCCACATGTCGTGGTCCTTGGCGACGCGGCCGTCCTTGTAGTTAAGGTCGAGCTTGTCGCCCTTGCCCAGCCAGCCCCAATGCATCGGCGTCCAGGCGCCGGCGCCGATCACCACGACATCGCATTTTACGTCGCCCTGGTCGGTCTTCACCGCCGTGACGCGGCCGTTCTGCATCTCGTAGCCGATGACTTCGGGGCCGTAGCAGCGGCGCACGCCGTACTGCATGCATTTCTGGTCCAGGCCCCAGACCGCCATATGGGTACCGGCGTAGCCCGACGGCTTCTCATGCAGCACGACATCGGCCTTCTCGGTGTTGAAGTCCGGCCAGATGCTCTTGAGGAAGTTCTTGGCGTCCTTGCCGATATAGAGGTCGGAGGGATAGCCCTCGTCATTCTGCGATTTGTGCACGCCGATATAGTCGCTCTCCTGGTTGCCCTCGCCGACGGAGACGTAGCCGACCTGCTGGAAGCCGAAATTGACGGGATCGGATTTCCACACCTTCACGCTCTCCCGCAGGATC
>DATKFM010000376.1:0-4515 GCA_035544395.1 Verrucomicrobiia bacterium | reverse complement strand
CATGTGGCTCTGGCTCGTGCTCTTCGGCTCGGCTTTCGTCATCCGGGAGAGCGAGGAGATCCGCTTTGACATCATTTATGGCGCTGTAGGCGCAGGACCACGGCGCGCCATGACCATCGTGACGGCGGCCGCATTGATCGGCCTTTTCAGTGTTTCTCTGCCCGCGGTAGTCGACTATGTCGCCTTCATGAAGGTACAGAAGACGGCCTATCTGAAGATTCGCTTCGACTACCTCTATGCGATGTACGTTGTCTTCGCAGTGGCCATGATCCTGCGCTATCTTTGGCTCGGCTGGAGGGCGATCTGGGGCCGGGCGCCTGATGCCTTCGATCCCACCAAGGCGGGCTCGGGCGTATGAACATCGCCAGCCCGTTCTCGATTTCGATTGTCGTCATCACCGCCCTGGCGTTGCTCGGCCTGCCAATTGGCCTGTCGATGATCGCCGGCACCATCCTCTATCTCTTTCTCGTGGGCGCCGACATGGGAACAGTGGCCGAGCAGTTCCTCAACGGCATGTATTCCAACTATGTGATGTTGGCCGTGCCGCTGTTCATCCTCGCGGCCGAATTGATGAACAATGGCAGCCTCAGCGAGCGCCTACTGCGCTGGTGCGACGCTGTCGTCGGCCGATTCCGCGGCGGCCTTGCCCAGGTCAATGTCCTGCAGAGCATCATCTTCGCGGGGATGTCCGGCTCCGCCATCGCCGATGCCGCCGGCAGCGGCAAGATGATGCAGTACCTGATGACCAAGGACGGCAAATATACGGCGAGCTATGCGGCGGCCCTGACCGCTGTCTCGGCGGTCATTGGGCCGATCATTCCGCCATCCATCCCCATGATACTTTACGCCCTCGTGTCGGATGCCTCGATCGGCTACCTGTTTCTTGGCGGAGTCGTTCCCGGCTTGCTGATGGGTATCGTCCAGATGGCGATTATCGCCGGCACAGCCCGCCGCAAGAATTTCCCGGTCGAAAAGGCCGTGCCGCTGCGCCAGTTGCCGCGGATTACTTGGGAGAGCCTCCCGGCACTAATGATGCCGGTAGTGCTGATGGCAGGAATATATGGCGGCGTGACGACGCCAACCGAAGCGGCAGCAGTTGCCGCTGCCTATGCCCTGGTCGTCTCGATCGTTCTCTATCGCAGCGTCACATTCCGTAATTTCTATGCCTCCTTGCTTTCGAGTGCGCGCACCACGGCTTCGGTTGGCATGCTGATCGCCGGCGCCCTGGTCTTCAACTATGTGGTGACCATCGAGAATATTCCGGAAAGTCTCCGGCTGCTCCTCACCCAATGGCAACTAGGCCCCGTTTCGTTTCTGATCCTGGTAAATGCGGTCCTGCTGCTTCTGGGCTGCGTGCTGGAAGGCACGGCGATCCTCTTGATCATTGTGCCGGTCTTCATCCCCACAGCGCAGGCGCTGGGCATCGACATGGTCCATTTCGGCGTTGTTTGCGTCGTCAACATCATGATCGGGCTGATCACACCGCCCTACGGTCTGCTGCTGTTCATCGTCAGCAACATTTCCGGCGCGCCGCTGCGACATATCGTGCGGGACGTGGCGCCATTTCTCCTCGCGATGATCGGCGCTCTGGCACTGATCACCTTCATTCCGGAACTCGTGCTCTGGCTGCCGCGGCTGCTGGGGTACCAGGGATAGGACCGCAGAAAATGCGCAAGCCGATCTATGTCCTGAATGGCCCCAATCTCAACCGGCTCGGCAAGCGCGAACCGGAAATCTATGGCACGACAACGCTGGCGGAGGTGGAGGCGATGTGCCGCGAGGCCGCCGGCGACGTTCCGCTCGAGTTCCGTCAGACTAACAGCGAGGAGAAACTTATCGGCTGGGTGCAGGAGGCGATCGACGAGGCGGCCGGCATTGTCATCAACCCCGCCGCCTTCACCTTCACGTCGCTCGCCCTGTTGGATGCTCTCAAGATGTTCTCCGGACCGATCATCGAGCTGCACATCTCGAACATTCATCGCCGGGAATCGATCTACCGGAAATCCTACGTATCCAGGGCTGCCACGGCGGTCATCGTGGGACTTGGCGCCAAGGGCTATGCCACGGCGGTCCAGGCGATGAAGAACCTCATCGAGCCCGAAGACCTCAAGCGTTAAGGAGTCGAAATCACACGACGCGTCCCATGGAGAATCCCCGGGCCAGATGGTTCCTCATGAAGACTATGAGAGCCACGCCTGGTATGAGCCCGAGGACACCCGCGGCCGCTATCAACGGCATATCGGCGGCCATGACGCTCCCCGCACGCGTCATGATGCCGTTGATCGGTTTGGCGTCCACGACAGTCAAGCCATTGGCCAACAGCCCCTCGACCCAGGAAAACATGAAGCAGAAGAATGCGGTCACGGCGATCCCGGGCGCGATCTGAGGAAGCAGGATCTTTCGAAAGTAGCGCAACAGGCCATAGCCATCGATCCGGGCGCTCTCGTCCATTTCCCGTGGGATGCTGGAAATGAACCCTTCGAGTATCCAGACCGCGATTGGCACGTTGAAGAAGCAATGGGCGATGGCGACGGCGATATGCGTGTCGATCAGATTGAGCTCGGAGAATATCTGCACGAATGGCACGAGCAGGATCGCCGGCGCCATCATTCGAAAAGTCAGAAAACCGAAGAACAGGATGCGGTGGCCAAAGAATCGATATCGTGAAAACGCGTAGGCCGCCGGGACTGCCACCGTCACGGCGATCGCCACGTTCATCAGAACATAGATCAGGGCATTCAGATAACCGAGGTACCAGGCGGGGTCGCTGAATATGAACTCGAAGTTCTCCAGTGTCAGCGCCTGCGGATAGGGAATGAAACTGCTCTCGATCTCCTTCATGGTCTTCAGGCTCATGATGATGAGCCAGTAGATCGGCACTATCAGAAAACCGACGTAAATTGCGGGGACGAAGGAGGTTTTCTTGTTCATGATCTGGCCGAACCGGCCCTGCCCTCGGGCTTGGGGACAACGAGGACGAAGAAGGCCCAGGACACAGACAGAACGATCAGGAAGTAGACGACCGCCATTGCGCCGCCCTCGCCAAGATTGAACTCGACCAGGGCCTTGAGAACCAATTCGTGCGACAGGAACGTCGTCGACACGCCGGGGCCGCCGTGTGTAACGACATAGGGTTCGGTATAAACGATGAAGCTATCCATGAATCGCAAGAGTATCGCGACCAGCAACACAATGCGAAGTTTCGGAAGTTGAATATATCGGAACACCGCCCAGTTGCTCGCGCCATCGATGCGTGCGGCCCGGTAGTAGTCGTCCGGAATGGCCCGCAACCCGGCAAAGCACAGCAGAACTACAAGGCTTGTCCAATGCCAGCAATCCATCAGGGCGAGCACCAGCCAAGCCGCGATGGAATTGTTCATATTGAGGCTGAGATCCAAGAAGGCCAGCACTTCATACAGCAGGCCCGCCTTCGGCAACGCCATTGCCGCCCAAAGATATCCGACGACTATGGACGGCGTGAGCAGCGGAATGGTCATGAGCGCTATGTAGACGGACGCCATGACGCCCTTCGTCGGCATGCGCAGGGCGATATAGATTCCCAAGGGCACTTCGATCGCCAGGACCAGAGCGGAAAATCCCAGACTGCGCGCCAGCGCTGCATGGAATTCCGGCGAAGCAAGGACGTCCTTGAACCAGGTCGCTCCAACCCAAACGAAAATATTCCCCCCAAAGGTGTCGTGAACCGAATAGTACGCCACGAATGCCATGGGAAGAACGCCACACAGCGCCATGACCAATATCGCCGGCAGCAGGAAGCTGTAGCCGAGAAGATTCTGCCTATACGAATTCATTCCGGCCTACGTCTCCACCCGATAGTCCTCCGAATGCCGCCAGTCCGGGGTGAAGGCGAGGATGCGGATGCCGTCGTGCATGTTCGGGTTGAACATGCGATTGTGCCAGTACGTCGCCTGGTGCCAGGGCTGCGACTCCGCCAGTTCACGCACGGCGCAAGTCAAGCGATATGCCTGCGTGAATTGCTCGAACTCCAGCACGCAGCGCCCTTGGTTGAGCAGCATGCCGGCGATGGCTGAGTCCGGCCCGAACAGGCCGGTCATCACATCGCTGAAATTTCCCGGCTGCTGGAAGTAACTGCCCGAGAGCGTCTCCAATATCTTGTCATAGCGCTCGATCGGATCCTGGGTGCGCTGATACTGGAACTTGAACTGGCTGATGCTGTGATCGGGCTCCAGCTCGTTCAGCAGCACTGTGACCCGCGGTGCGATCTCCTCGCCCCGAAGCGACAGTACCCGCGGTTGCATGCCCGATGTCGGCCGCCCACCGCCCTGGCGCATGGCGAGCTGCCGCAAGCGGCATTGCCAGCCGATGAACTCCTTGCGCAGGAGCTGCGCCGCCTGCTGAGTCAGCACCACATTGTGCGGGTTGCGCTCAGGCAATCCTGTCTACCTTCCTCAGAAAAAAATGTACCAGTTGCAACCAATTTTCGGCGAACCGCCCGGCTTCGGGAAGCGCCAGCGGAACCAGCCTGAAGCCTGA
>DATKFM010000375.1:0-6154 GCA_035544395.1 Verrucomicrobiia bacterium | reverse complement strand
GACGATGCGATCCAAATCGGCCGCCAGCTGCTCGCCGCCGATCCCCTGGCCGAAAGCGTTTGCCGCGCGCTGATGCGCCTGCTGGCGCAATGTGGCGACAATACCTCCGCGCTGAAACTCTACAGCAACTGCCGGGACATTCTGAAAAAAGAGCTCGGTGTTCCGCCCGATAGCCGCACCGAAGCGCTGTACCGCGATATCGTCACCGATAGAATGTCGGCGGTGCCGAGCGCATCGGCGAGCGAGCGCGCGGCGGATCGGCCGTCGGTGGCCGTGCTGCCGTTCAGCAATCTAAGCGCCGACCCTGCGCTGGCACCGCTCTGCGACGGTGTGACCGAGGACATCATCACCGGCCTCGGCCGCTTCCATATGCTGTTCGTCATCGACCGCCATTCCTCGGCGGCGATCGCGCAACAGACCGCCGACGTGCAGGAGATCGGCCGCCGGCTCGGCGTCATCCATCTCGTGCAGGGCAGCCTGCAGCGCCAGGGCGAACGCCTGCGCATCACCGTGCGGCTCATCGCCGCCGCCAGCCGGACTCAGGTCTGGGGCGAAGCCTACGACATCGCGCTGGCCGATATCGTCGCCGTCCCCGACAAGGTGACCAGCGCCATCGTCACGACGCTGCATAGCCGCGTGGAAAGTTCACTGCTCGAGCAGACGCGTCGAAAGCCGCATCTCAGTGCCTATGAATGCGTGCTGCGCGGAATCAAGCATCTCCGCAGCTATGGCCCCGATGATAACCAGCGTGCTGTGGAACTCTTTCAGCAAGCGATGCAGCTCGATCCCGATTATGCCCGGGCCCGTGCCTACCGCGCCTTTGCCGATGTGGTTCTCCATGGCTACGCCGACGCGCCGGAGAAGATATTGCGCGATGCGGTGGCGCTGGGACAGACAGCGGTCGAGCTTGATGATGACGATGGCCGCTGTCACTGGCTGCTGGGCATGATCTACGGCTATAGCGGCGATCTCACGAGCGCCGAATTGCATTATGAGCGCGCCATCTCGCTCAACCCGAACGAGGCCAATGCCTTGGCAGGGTCAGGTCTTTTGCTGGCAGGGCTCGGGCGAGCGGAAGAAGGTATCGATCGCATCCGCAAGGCAATGCGCATCAATCCCTACCATCCGGAGTGGTATTGGATGGACCTGGCCATGGCGCTCTATGCCGCGCAGCGGTACGAAGAGGCCGCCGATGCCTTCAAGCGCCGGAAGCACTTGGGTTATTGGACCTGGTGGCGAATCGCCGCCTGCTACGCGCAGATCGGACGGATGGAGGAAGCGGCCGTTGCGGCTGATGAAGCCCGCAAGGAGCAGCCGGACATCTCGCTTTCCAAGATCAAGCTCCATCTGTGGACCGGTGCCGAGGCCGAGCATGTTCGCAGCGGCCTGCGTAAAGCAGGAATGCCGGACTAACACGCGAAGATGGCAACGCCAGCGGCCAGCCCGGATTTCGAGCGCGCCCTTGCCAAGGAAATCATGGCGAGCGAGCGGTTGCGCGTGCAGGTGCTCGCGGGAGTTCTGCTGATTCTCCTGGCCGTGCAACAGTCGCTGTTCCTGTCGCCTCTCCATGATGTCCTGCAGCAGTTCGCGCTCAAGCCGTTGCCGCGATGGCTGCCGCTGGCGATCATCGGGCCCTTCGCCGCCTATGAAGTGCTCGTCATCTTCATCCTGCGCTATCGCGCCGGCCGCGGTCTCGACATGCCGACGCCCGTGCGGTTCGGCAATGCCGTCATCGAAACCAGCCTGCCGACGGCAATGCTTTGGTGGGTGAACGACTATGTCGGCCCGGCCATCGCCTTCAGCACCTGGCTGTCGATGCTGTATTTCTTCTACATCGTCGCCTCGACGCTGCGGCTGAACTTCATCTTGCCGGCCTTCACCGGTGCGGTCGCCGCGGCCGGTTATCTCGGAGTCGCCTACGCGGTGCTGCCGTTTGGCGGCGCGCTCACCGATCCCGTGATGTTGCCGGCCTATCATCTGCTGAAGGCCGCGGTCCTGCTCGGCGCCGGCATCATCGCCGGCTTCGTCGCCATGCGGTTGCGCGCCAAGTTCCGTGCCGCGACCGAAGCGGCGGCGGCGCGGGAGCGGGTGATAAACCTCTTCGGCCAGCATGTCTCGCCGGCTGTTGTCGAGCGCCTGCTGGCGAGTCCCACCGAGCTGCCGGGGGAACGGCGCGAGATCTGCGTGATGTTCCTGGATATTCGCAACTTCACCGCGCACGCCCGCAACCGTCAGCCGGAGGAAGTCGTCGCCTTTCTCAACGGCGCCTTCGCCTTCATGATCGAGTCGATCGACCGGCATGGCGGCTTCATCAACAAGTTCCTGGGCGACGGCTTCATGGCGATCTTCGGCGCGCCGCTGGACGATGCCGCCGCCGCCCAGCATGCGGTGGCCGCCGCCCGCGAGGTGCTGGCCGAGATCGACCGCCGCGGGCTGGCCGACAGCCCCTGGCCGCTCAGGATTGGCATCGGCCTTCATGCCGGTCCGGCGGTCACCGGCAATGTCGGCTCGCCAAGGCGCAAGGAGTTCACCGCCATCGGCGATACAGTCAATCTCGCCGCGCGGCTCGAGCAATTGACCAAAGAGCATGACGCGCGCCTGATCGTTTCGGATGCGGTCATGGCGGCGCTGGGCGGTGGCGCCGGCAGCAGCGCACCTCTCGGCGCGGTGACTGTGCGAGGCTACGCCGAGCCGGTGCGCATCTGGCGGCTGGATGGCTAGCGCTGCCGGGCCGGAGGCCGCAAGACACAGGCAAGCCACGGCGCGGTTTGTATGATGGGAGACAATTGAGGGAGGTGACGCGTGGACGCCTGGGCCATCGGCGCAATTGTGTTCGTCTGCATCTTCGGCGGCGCGCTGCTCGGCATGTATCTCCGCGGCAGGATACCGCCGCGGCATCTCGGCGACGACTCCAAGGACTCGGTGAAGCTGGGCATGGGCCTGGTGGCGACCATGGCTGCCTTGGTGCTAGGCCTGCTCGTCGCCTCGGCGAAGAATTCCTACGATGATCAGAAAAGCGGCCTTGACCAGATATCGGCGAATCTCATCCTGGTCGACAGCATCCTCGCGCAATACGGGCCAGAAGCTCAGGAGGCCCGTCTTCAATTGCACCACTTGGTGACTGTCGCGGTTAACCGGATCTGGCCGAACGACGCAACGCAGGAGGCCACGGTAGCGCCGGCGACCACGGCGGAGGGCGAGAACCTCCACAGCCTCATACTGAGCTTGGCGCCGGGCAACGATCAGCAGCGCAGCCTGCAATCCATGGCGCTGCAGATCAGTACGGAGCTGGGCCGGGCCCGCTGGCTGCTGGTGGCACAGGAGGAAGGCGATGCCATACCCAGGCCGTTCCTGGTGATCCTGGTCTTCTGGCTCACCGCTCTGTTCGCCAGCTTCGGTCTGTTTGCGCCGCCCAACATGACCGTCGTTACGACGCTGTTCCTGAGTGCACTCTCGGTCTCCGGCGCGATCTTCCTGATCATGGAGCTGGCGCAGCCTTTCACGGGCCTCGTGCAGATCTCCAGCGCGCCATTGCGCACCGCGCTATCGCATTTGGCGCAGTAGCGACCGGCTCTTACTTGCTCAGCGGCACCCAGATCTCCAGGCCTCCGCTGCCGGTGCGCGGATTGAACCTTTCGTCATAGCGCTCGAACGACGGCGCATCGGCGGGCTCATGGCCGGACTCCGGCAGCCACTGGCTCCAGATCGTGTAGTGGGTGCGCCGCACCTCCGAGATATGCCCGTTATGCCGGAACACGGCATAACGCTTCGCCGGGATGCGCAGCCGCGTCAGCTCCTTCGGCAGCCCGTCGAAGCTGCTGACCTCGACGCCGGCCATGTAATCGAGATTGCCCTCGTCGTCGCTGTTATAGCGCACGCCATAGGCGACATTGCCCACTTGCCCCGGGATGTTGCCGAGGTAAGGCGTGAAGCGCTGCCATAGCTTGGGAATCTCCATGCAGGTCTCATAGTTGTAGCGCTCCGCCAGGCCGGCAACGAGCAGCAGCTTGCCTTTCTCGAAGCGCGGCGGTTCCAGTTTCACGATCAATGAATCGTCCATCTTGAAGGTCTCCACGAGCGGGATGTTGTCGAGAGAGCGTTGCGCGCGCACGGCCTCGGGCGTAAGGCCGAATTGATCGCGGAACGCCCGGCTGAAGGCTTCGTGGGATCCGTAGCCCGTCTCCAGCGCCACCGACAGGATGTCGCCGGCGCCGTTCGCCAGTGCTTTTGCCGCCTCGGTCAGGCGCCGTCCGCGGACATACCGCATGACCGAGCGGTCGGTCGCCTCGCCGAACGCCCGCGAGAGCGCAAAGCGGGACAGGCCGCTGACATCGGCGATATCGTCGAGCGAGATGGCGCCGGCGAAGTGGCTCTCGATATACCAGATGGCCTTGGCGACAGGCTCCATGGGGTCCTCACGTTACCGTTCCGAACCCTGCCCCGCATCCGCAGTTCCGCGCTTGATCGTTCTTGCGCGGCCGTTACGCCGCTTACGCCACGCCAACCGCCAGCCCGTCCGCCGGCTTCCGGTCCCGGATCGCCAGGACCATGAGGCCGGCCACAACCGCCAGCGCGAATGACGACCACCAGATCCACGCATACTGCGCATAGAGGTCGAAGAGATAGCCGCCGAGATATGCGCCCAGCGCGCCGCCGATTTGATGCCCCGCGGAAATCAATCCGAAGGCGAGGCCCATGACCCGCAATCCGATGTGGCTGGCGACAAGGCTGGCCGTCACCGGCACCGTCGAGTAGTCGACCAGCCCGAATATCACGCTGAACAGCAGCAGCGTTTCATAATCGGCGCCGACATTGACCAGCAGGATGAAGGTCAGGCCGCGGATGGCATAGATGGCCGCCAGGAGCAGCGGGCGATTCATCCGGTCGGTCAGCCATCCGGCGAGGATCATGCCGACGAGATTGATCGCCGAGAGCAGGCCATAGGCTGTCGCCGACGGCAGCGGTCCGAAGCCGCAGAGCGACGCATAGGGCAGAAAATGAGTCTCGATGACGCCGCTGGTCGTGTAGCCGCAGATGAAATAGCTCCAGAACAGCAGATGAAAGGTCGGATTTTTCAGGATGAGCAGGAGGTCCGCGCCGAAACCTGCACTCGATCTCCCGGCCTCGGCGGTTCGCTCTTTCGGCTCCATGCCACGCGGCATCAGCCAGTACACCGCCGCCGCGAGACCTGCGCAGGCGGCCGACAGCGCCAGGTAGGACCAGCGCCAGTCGAGCACTGTCATCATGACGGCGATCAGCGGCACGATCACGAACTGGCCCGCCGTCGAGCCCGAGGTCGCGATGCCGATGCCGAGGCCTTGATTGCGCGTGAGCTGCTGCTCGACCGCAGTGGACACCACATGGGTGGCGACCAGGCCGAAGCCGAGCGCCGACAGCCCGCAGAATGCGATGACGAACCACAACTTGCCGTCGTTGACGGGAATGAGCACGCAGCCGGCCGACAACGCCAGAAGGCCGATGACCAGGGAATTGCGCGATCCCTGCCGGTCGACGAGCCGTCCCGCCAGCGGCGCCAGAATGGCCATGACGATCAGGGCAGCGGCCACGCCGCCGGAAATGAAACTCCGCGACCAGCCGAGTTCGCCTTCCCAGATCGGCATCATCAGCCCGACCGTCGCGCGCGCGGAGAAAGCCAGCGCCAGAGCCACGAAGCCGAGGAGGATCACCAGCACTGGCTGCAGAGCTTTTTGGGCGCTCGACATCGAACAGACTGACTCCCCTTCACTCGCGCGGGCGATCCCGCGTCGGCGCGATTCTCAAGTATCAGCCCCGTTGCTCAGCCGATCTGCGACCTTGGCGACCTGGAAAAGGTGAGCCGCGCCCTCCGGAATATTACGCATTACGCAATTGTTATGTCTTAGACGTATATTGCTGGACTCAGAAGTGCTCAAGGTTGTGTCCTTTACTCGCCGAGCACCCCCTCCTTCGCGTCGCGGAAGAGGGAGCGAAACAAGCCCCGCAATTCCACGCATTTTTGGCTGCGTCGGCATCATCTTCCAACTCAACCGGGGTACTGTAGACTCGCCTCCCCCCACCCCCCTATAACCCATGGCCATGAGCGGACTTCCCTTCATCAAGATGCACGGGCTGGGCAACGATTTCGTCGTGCTCGACGCGCGCAAGCGGCCGATCG
>DATKFM010000374.1:0-4863 GCA_035544395.1 Verrucomicrobiia bacterium | reverse complement strand
GCATCCCTGACCTGAAGCTGCACGACGTATTCCATCATGCTGATCTTGGTCACGACTCCGATCAGCGCTTGGTCAGCGCCAAGCTGCGTCGCGATCGTCGCTTCGCAGCCGTTGCAATTCCGCAGGCCCTGCCCCTTCGCGGCGGCGATGTCGGCACCGGCGGTGTCGACCACGCTGTAGCGGCCCGATTTCAGGAGCTGCTGTTTGGCTTCATCGGTGGACTGGGCCAGGAAGGAGGACTCATCGGGGCTTGAGCCTTGCTCGGCGGCGGCGCTGAACTCCTCGATCTCGAACGGGAATACGGCGATCTTGATCGGCGCCGTTGCCGTGGCGGGGACATCGTCGGCGGTGGCGGAACCCGTCCAACAGCCGAGGACGAGAGCGGCAAGGGCGAGCCTGTAGGTCATTTGCGGTCTCCAAGAATGGTCGAAGCTGAACCAGCCTGGAGTCTAGGCCTTTTGCGGTAATTCAAAAATAGTAAATGTCCTTAGAGCCCTGGACTAGGGCGGGTTTGAAACCCGCCCCTGCAAGGTTCGCTCCTCAAACGAAGCCCTCATTCGCTTCGTTGAGGTACTCGCGGCTTCAGGATTGGGCGCCGTCGATCCGCAGGGACTTGCCCTCGAAATGAGCGCCGGCTTCGATGCCCAGGGTCTGGTGCGTCACGTCGCCCACCAGCTTGGCGGTTTTCGCCAGGGTCACCGACTGGCCCTTGAGCTGGCCGTTGAACGAGCCGTGGACGCGGACGCTGTTGCTGGAAACCGTGCCGCGCACCTTGGCACCCTCGCCGATGGTGAGGGTACTGCTCTGGACGTCGCCTTCGACTTCGCCATCGATCTGGATGTCGCCGTTGCAGATCAGGTCGCCCTTGATCTTTAGATCGCGGCCGATGATGGACGGCGCCGCATTGCCATTGCTGCGCTGCGCAGGATCGAGCCGCGTCATTGGGGTCGGTTCAGGGGTAGCAGCCTTATTATCTCTCGAGAACATGTTTCCAGCCTCCACATCGCTAAGCAGACGTCCTGCGTCCGGCCGCTAGTTTTGGGGAAACATAGTTAAGGGGTCGTAAAGAGAAGGAGCGTTGGACCTCATTTCCCGGTGGATAACCCGGGGCAAGTGCGTCCTGCAGCCTTGAACCAGAGGCGAAGGTCACGCCAGAGAGTTGAAATCGTCCAGCAGCGCCGCGATGCGGCCGGAGTCGGACTGGTCCATGATGGTCCGGGCGCAGCGGGTGGCGGCGAGGAGGTCGATGGCGCGGATGCGCTGCTTCACCCGCGGCAGGGAATTGGCGGCCATCGAAAGTTCGCGGATGCCCAGGCCCATCAGCAGCGCCGCATAGCGGGGATCGCCGGCGATCTCGCCGCAGACGCTGATGGGGATGCGCGCGCGGAGCGCGGCTTCGGTGGCGAACTGGATCAGCCGGAGCACCGCCGGATGCAGCGGGTTATAGAGCGGCGCCACCTGCTCGTCGCCGCGGTCGATGGCCAGGGTGTACATGGTGAGATCGTTGGTGCCGATGGCGAAGAAATCCGCGACCTGCGCCAGGGCATCGGCGGCAAGCGCCGCGCCGGGCACCTCGATCATCACGCCCAGCGGCGGCAGGGGGTCGGCGATCTTCACGCCCCGGCGCTTCATGCGGCGGGCCAGCGAGACCAGGATTTCGCGCACCTGCTTGATCTCCGACACCGAGGAGATCATCGGCAGGAGAATGCGCAGCGGCCCGGCCGCGCCGGCGCGCAGGATGGCGCCGAGCTGGGCCTCCAGCAGCTCCGGCTCCTTCAGCGACAGCCTGATGGCGCGCAGGCCCAGCGCCGGATTGGCGGCATGGCCGTGGCGGTCGGCCAGGGCCGCCGCCAGCTTGTCGCCGCCGACATCGAGGGTGCGCACGGTCATCGGCCTGCCGTCGAGGCCGCGCATGAGGGCGCGCAAGGCCTGGTACTGCTCTTCCTCGTCCGGCAGATCGGGGCGGTTCATATAGAGGAACTCGGTGCGCAGCAGGCCGACGCCTTCGGCGCCCGCGGCAACCGCCAGCTCCGCTTCGCGCGGCAGCTCCACATTGGCCAGCAGCGTGACGGCGGTGCCGTCGCGGGTGACGGCGGGCAGGCGGCGCAGGCTGGCGAGCTGGCGCTGGGCGCGCTCGAACTCCATCCGCCGCTCGCGATAGGCGGACAAGGTCGCCGGCTTCGGCCGGATGACGACGCGGCCCGAGCTGCCGTCGATGATCACGATATCGCCGACCTGCACTTCCAGCACGAGCTGCGCCAAACCGAGTACGGCGGGCAGTCCCAGGGAGCGCGCCATGATGGCGGTATGGCTTTCCGAGCCGCCGATGGCGGTGGCGAAGCCACCCACATGGGCGGGATCCATCAGCGCGGTGTCGGCTGGCGACAGCTCCTCGGCGATGATGATGCTGCCCTCCGGCAGCTTCGAGAACGCCTGGTAGGGGCTCTTGGTCAGGTTGCGGATCAGGCGGTCGCCGACTTCGCGGATATCGTCGGCGCGCGCCGCGAGATAGGCGTCTTCGAGCTGGGCGAAGCTGTTGGCCACCTCGGTGATCTCGGCGCGCACGGCGGATTCGGCGTTGGCGCGGGTTTCGGCAATGCGCTTTTCCACGCCGCGCACCACGCGGGAGCCCGTCAGCATCTGCAGCCGCGCATCCAGGAGGAAGCCGAGTTCCTCGGCTGCGGCGCCCGGCAGGTCGGCGGACTTGGTCTTCAGCTTGCGCAACTGGCGCTGGGATTTCTCGACCGCGTCCTTGAAGCGCTCCAGCTCGGCCGGCAGCTTGTCGTCATCCACCGTGTATTCGGGGATGTCGACGGAGCCCGCCTCCATCACATGGGCGGGACCGATGGCAATGCCGAGCGACACGCCGAGCCCGTCGATGATGCGCTCGCGGGTCTTGCGCTTGGCGGCGCCGCGTTTCTTCTCACTCTTCATCGAAGCGGCGCTCCACCAGCGCGACCAGGGCGGCGAGCGCCTCGGCCTTGGCGGCGCCCTTGGTGCGGATCTCGATCTCCGTGCCGGGGCTGGCGGCCAGCATCATCAGCCCCATGATCGAGGCGCCGGATACGGTCATGTCGCCCTTCTGCACCGTCACCTCCGCGGCGAAGGTGGTGGCCAGCTTGACGAACTTCGCCGCCGCGCGCGCATGCAGGCCACGCTGATTGCGGATCGTCACCCAGCGGGAGAGTGCATCTGAGGAAGCTGACGGCTGATCGTTGGGCATCGGATGAAAACCGTGCCTCGCCGTCTATTGCCGGGCGTCGGCGAGAAGCTGGGACGCGACGTTGATGTATTTGCGGCCGGCGTCCTGGGCGGCGGCGACGGCGGCTTGCAGCTTCGCGGTTTTTCGCAAGGAGGCGAGCTTGATCAGCATCGGCAGGTTGATGCCGGCGACCACTTCCACATTGGCGCGGTCGAGTACGGAGATGGCGAGGTTGGACGGCGTGCCGCCGAACATGTCGGTCAGCAGCACGACGCCGTCGCCGTCATCCACCTTGGCCACGGAGTCGAGGATCTCCTTGCGGCGCTGCTCCATATTGTCGTCGGCGCCGATGCAGATGGCGGCGACGCCGGTCTGGGGCCCCACCACATGCTCGAGCGCGGAGACGAATTCCTGCGCCAGGCGGCCGTGGGTGACGAGTACCATTCCGATCATATTGAGCGATTCCTTTTTTCGTTCCGGCGCGGCGTCGGATCAACCGGCGACCGGTGGATTGTCGTTGGGGGAGGTTGAGGAAGTCTTTCCCGCAAGGTCGATATCTCGATGGCGGAGATGGACGCCGCGCCCCTGCCCCTTGAGCCAGGCGGCAAGGCGTTCGGCCAGATGGACGGAGCGGTGGCGGCCGCCGGTGCAGCCGATGGCGATGGTGACGTAGCTCTTGCCCTCGCGGTCATAGGCCGGCAGCAGCGGCGCCAGCATCGCCGTCAAGGAAGCAAAGAACGGTGCAAAGGCGGGATCGGCCTCGATGAAATCGGCGACGGCGGCGTCGCGCCCGCTGTGGGGCTGCAGCCTTTCGTCGTAATGGGGATTGCGCAGGAAGCGCACATCGAACACCAAATCGGCCTCCCGCGGCAGGCCTTCGCGGTAGGAGAAGGAGATCACCGACAGCGCCGCCTGGGTCTGCTCGACCGCAAAGTGACCGAGCAGCATCTGCTTGAGATCGCCGAGGCGCAGCTCGCTGGTGTCGATGGCGACATCGGCGATGTGCCGCAGGGGCGCCAGCAGCGCGCGCTCCTGCGCGATGCCGTCGATCACGGGCCGGTCGGACGCCAGCGGATGGCGGCGGCGGGTTTCCTTGAACCGGCGCTGCAGGATGTCGTCGCTGCAATCGAGATAGAGCAGGCGCAGCTCGATGCCCGGCAGCGCCCGCAGCCGCGCCATATGCTGCTCCAGCGCAGCGACGGAAAAATCACGGGTGCGGCTGTCGACGCCGATGGCGATCGGCCGCGCCAGCATCTCCGGTTTCTCCATCAGGCCGCCGAGCAGGAACAGCGGCAGATTGTCGACGGCTTCGTAGCCCATATCCTCCAGCGCCTTCAGCGCCGAACTATGGCCGGCGCCGGACAGGCCGGTGACCAATAGCAAGCGGCGCGCATCGGCTGCGCGGCGCGGGCTGGTCTCGGGCGCGCTGCCGCGGGAGGCCGTCATGACGGGGTGGCTCATGGGGGGCGGATTATGCGGCTGGCCTGCCGGACCGCAAGCCGAACTTTGGTCGGCGCCGAGGCCTCGAAAGGGGCCAGCCGGATGCGAAATAGTTCAATCCCCATAAGGGGTTCAGTCTGGTTTTCGGGTGCCCGACCGATGCTCTCCGGGGTTGCCAAATCGACCAGCAGGGCAAGCCGGACGGCCGGGCCGGCTCCCAC
>DATKFM010000373.1:0-16965 GCA_035544395.1 Verrucomicrobiia bacterium | reverse complement strand
ACTGGGCTACAAACTGGTCGATCACCGGCTGGAGCTTTATGCCGTTCCCATCAGCGGCGGCAAGAAGCACCGCGCGGAGACGAAGTGATGGCGGTTGCCCATCAGTTCGACGACCGTCCGGTGAGCATCCGCGTCGGTGATTTCGAGTTGCGCGTGGCGGAATCCCCGGCCGAGATCGAGGAGGCGCAGGCGCTGCGCTACCGCATCTTCTATGAGGAGATGGCGGCGCAGCCGACAGCCGAGATGGCGGCCGTGCGTCGGGATTTCGACAATTTCGACTCGGTCTGCGATCACTTGCTGATCATCGATCATAAGCATGGCGGCAGCGGCAAGGTGATCGGCACCTATCGCATCCTCAGGCGGTCGGTGGCGCAGAAGCATGGACGTTTCTACTCATCGGACGAATTCGACATCGCGCCGCTTCTGGCCCATCCCGGCGAGGTCATGGAGCTGGGACGCTCCTGCATCGAGGCGGAATACCGCTCGCGGGCGGCGATGCAGCTGATGTGGCGCGGCATCACCGACTATGTGATGCATTATGAAATCGGCCTGATGTTCGGCTGCGCCAGCCTGCCGGGCGTCGAGCCCGAGGCGCACGCGATGACGTTGTCCTATCTCTATCATCATCATCTGGCGCCGGTCGAGCTGCGCGCCCGCGCCCTGCCCGACCGCATGGTGTCCATGAACCAGCTGGGCCTGGATGCGCTCGACAAGAAAGCGGCGATGGAAAAACTGCCGCCGCTGATCAAGGGCTATCTGCGCCTCGGCGGATTCGTCGGCGATGGCGCGGTGGTGGATCATCAGTTCCACACCACGGATGTCTGTATCATCGTCAAGACCGACTGGCTGTCCGACCGCTACGTGAAGCACTATACCCGCGGCGATCAGTCCCAGCGTCCGGCGGGGAACGGCCAATCCGTCTGAGCGATCGGCCCGTGGGTTCAACTTCGTCGACAACGATGCCGCCGCAGCGGAGGACGCGCGACCTGGGTTTGGGGTCGCCGATGCGCGCGGCCATCAGGCTGGCCGTCTATTTCTTCTTCACTTCGATCGCCGTGCCGCTGCAAATGCTGCTGATGGCCTTGCCCGGAACGGCACAACAGCGGTTTCCCCGTTGGTATCATCTGCAATGCTGCCGCGCCCTCGGCTTTCAGGTCGAAGTGACCGGAGAGATGAGCGCCGTGCGGCCGACACTTTTCGTTTGCAACCACAGCTCCTATCTCGACATCACCGTGCTCGGCTCGATGATCATTGGCAGCTTCGTCGCCAAGACAGAGGTGGCGAGCTGGCCGTTCTTCGGCATGCTGGCCAAGCTGCAGCGCACGATCTTCGTCGACCGGCGCCGCCATTCCACCCATACCCAGCGGGACGATCTGCTGGCGCGCCTGACCGAGGGCGACAATGTCATCCTGTTTCCGGAAGGCACGAGCAATGACGGCAACCGCGTCCTGCCGTTCCGCAGCGCGCTGTTCAGCGTCGCCGAGCCGAGCCGCCATGGCGGCGGCGAAGGAAGAATCAAGGATCTGATCGTGCAGCCGGTCTCCATCGCCTATGTCAGGTTGAATGGGGTGCCGGTGGGCCATGGCCTGCGGCCGCTGTTCGCCTGGTATGGCGACATGGACCTGTTCAGTCATCTGGCGAAGCTGTCCAGCCTTGGAACCCTGACGATCAGGGTCGAATTCCACCCGGCGGTGCCGTTCTCCCGCTTCGGCTCGCGCAAGGCGCTGAGCGACCATTGCCAGCGGGAGGTGGCCGCCGGAGTCGATCGGGCAATTCGGGGCAAATAGATAAACCACTGATATATAATATGAAATCTTGGAGAAAAGAGCGCCGCTGCCGGTTCACAGGGGGCGCGGCTAATGCTAGACTCCGGTTCCGACCACATTCATTGAGCATGTTCGGAGCGAAACGCGTCGCTCTCCTTGCTGAGCGGACGCCCTGACCGATTTGGCCAAGAAACTCTTCATCAAGACCTACGGCTGCCAGATGAATGTCTATGACTCCGCCCGCATGGCGGATGTCCTGGCGCCGCTCGGCTATGCGCCAACCGAAGATGCGGCCGACGCCGACATGGTCATCCTCAATACATGTCATATCCGCGAAAAGGCGTCGGAGAAGGTTTTCGGCGAACTGGGCCGCCTGCGGCAGCAGCAGCATCGCCGCCGCGGTGAAGGCCGCGACATGGTCATCGCCGTCGCCGGCTGCGTCGCCCAGGCGGAGGGCGCGGAGATCCTGGCGCGGGCGCCCTATGTGGACATCGTGCTCGGCCCCCAGACCTATCATCGCTTGCCGGAGATGGTGGCGCGGGCTACCCGCGCCCATGGTGCGAAGGATGGCCGCCGCGCCGGCGCCCATCTGCTGGACACGGAATTTCCCGTGGAGTCGAAATTTGATCATCTGCCGGAATCCCGCGCCGGTCAGGGTCTCACCGCCTTCCTCTCGGTGCAGGAGGGTTGCGACAAATTCTGCACCTTCTGCGTGGTGCCTTATACCCGCGGCGCCGAATTCTCCCGGCCGGTGGCCGATATCGCGGCGGAGGCACGCCAGCTGGTGGCCAGCGGCACGCGCGAGATCACGCTGCTGGGCCAGAATGTGAATGCCTATCACGGCGCCGCTCCGCGCACGGTCGGGGGCGGCGCGGATGAATGGAGCCTCGGCCGCCTGATCCGCCACCTGGCCGAAATCGACGGGCTGGACCGCATCCGCTACACCACCTCCCATCCCCGCGACATGGCGGACGATCTGATCGACGCCCATGGCGACGTGCCGTCGCTTATGCCCTATCTGCATCTGCCGGTGCAGTCCGGCTCGGACAAGGTACTCGCGGCGATGAACAGGCATCACGATTCCGCGTCATATCTGCGCGTGGTGGGACGGCTGCGCGCCCGCCGCGCCGACCTGGCGCTGTCGTCGGATTTCATTGTCGGATTTCCCGGCGAGAGCGACGAGGATTTTGCGGCGACGCTGCGACTGGTGGAAGATGTCGGCTATGCCCAGGCCTATTCCTTCAAATACAGCCCACGGCCCGGCACGCCGGCGGCGATCATGGCGCAGCAGGTGCCCGAGGAGGTGAAAGCCGAACGGCTGGAGCGGCTGCAAGCGCTGCTGCGCCGCCAGCAGGAAACCTTCAATGCCGCGATGATCGGCCGCACCTTGCCGGTGCTGTTCGAGCGCGAAGGCCGCTATGAAGGCCAGCTCGTGGGCCGCAGTCCCTATCTCCAGGCGGTGCATGCCATAGCCCCCGGCCTGATCGGCGAGATCGCTGACGTCGTCATCGACGCCTTGCATCCCAACAGCCTCGCCGGCCGGCTGGCCGATAGCGTGGTTCCCTCGGCACCTGTGCCGCGCGCAGCGGCGATGTCAGCGTGAGGTCGCAACCCCCCGTGCCGCCCGCCGCACCCGCGTCGCAACCCGTTCACCTGGAGTTCGACGACAACCGCCTGCTGCCCCTGCTGTTCGGCGAGTACGACCAGAATCTGGTGCGCATCGAGCAGCAGCTCGGCGTTTCGCTGGTGTCCCGTGGCAATCACCTGGCGATCTCCGGGCCGCCGGAGTCCGTGGAGACCGCGCGCGAGACCCTGACGGCGCTCTATCAGCGGCTGAAGCGCGGCCAGAATCTGGACCGCGCCGATGTGGATACGGCGCTGCGCTTCGCCCGCACGCCGGGTGAGCCAAACCTGTTCGACCGCATGAGCGGCGACGGCACGGCGGTGCGCACTCAGCGCAAGCTGATCAGCCCGCGTTCGGCGATGCAGGCGGAATATATGAAGGCGTTGCGGGAGGCCGACATGGTGTTCGGCCTCGGCCCCGCCGGCACCGGGAAGACCTATCTGGCGGTCGCCGTCGCCGTCGCCATGCTGAACAAGGGCACGGTGGATCGTATCGTGTTGTCGCGGCCGGCGGTGGAGGCGGGCGAACGGCTCGGCTTCCTGCCCGGCGACCTGCGCGAAAAGATCGATCCCTATCTGCGGCCGCTCTACGACGCGCTCTATGACATGATGCCGTCGGAGCAGGTGATGCGCCGCCTGACCAGCAACGAGATCGAGATCGCGCCGCTCGCCTTCATGCGCGGCCGTACCTTGTCGAACAGCTTTGTCATCGTCGATGAGGCACAGAACACCACGCCGGTGCAGATGAAGATGCTGCTGACGCGTCTCGGCGAGGATTCCCGCATGGTCATCACCGGCGACCTCAGCCAGATCGATCTGCCCAGCGGCGTGCGCTCGGGGCTGCAGGATGCAGTCGATGTGCTCCATGGCGTCGAAGGAATCAGCTTTGTGCGCTTCACCGAAGCCGATGTGGTGCGCCACACCCTGGTGAGCCGGATCGTGCGCGCCTATGACGCGCGCGACAAGACGACCGAGGGCGCGCCCCATGGCCGGAAGCCGTAGGCAGGAAAAGAGCGCCATGGCCGACCACGTGGAAATTGCCGTGCGGATCGCCGACAGCGGATGGCGGCAGGCCGTTACTGGCATCGCCGTTCGCGCCAAGCGGGCCGCCTTCGCGGCGTTGGACGCCGGCGCCACCCCGGCGCAGCGGCGGCGCCTTCGAAAATCATCAGGCGAACTGTCGTTGACCTTCGGCGATGACGCGACGCTGCGTACATTGAACGGCCGCTATCGCGGCAAGGACAAGCCGACCAATGTCCTGTCCTTCGGCTCGCCCGATGATTGGAACGGGGCTGCGCCTGGCCAACCCTGTCCCCTGGGCGATGTGATCCTGGCGCGGGAGACGGTGTTGCGCGAAGCGCGGCAACAGGGCAAGACGCCGGCGGATCATGCGACCCATCTGGTGATTCACGGCGTGCTGCATCTGCTGGGCCATGATCATGGGCGCACTGCGGATGCCGAACGGATGGAGGCGATCGAAACCGATATTCTCGCGCGCCTGGGCATTGCCGATCCCTACCGGATGCCGGCCCGTCGCCGGGCCAAGGGCTGAGGCCGGGCCATGAGCGACGCATCCTCCTCGCGGCAACAGCGGGAAACCGCCTCGGTCTTCAAGGGCCTCAAGAGCTGGCTGCGCGCGCTGCGCCGCGGCCGCAACGGCGAACCCTCCTTGCGGGAATCCATCGAAGAGATCATCGAGGAATCGGAGACCGAGGTCGACGAGCCGATCAGCGAGGATGAAAGCATCCTCCTGCGGAATATCCTGCAACTCCGCGACCTCACCGCCTATGACGTGATGGTGCCGCGCGGCGATATCGTCGCGGTTTCCGCCGACGTGCCGCTGAACGAGCTCGTCAAGGTGATGGGCGCCAAGGGCCACTCCCGCCTGCCGGTCTACCGTGAGACGCTCGACGATGTGATTGGCATGGTGCACATCAAGGACGTGCTGCACTGCCTGACCGGCGAGCAGCCCTATGATCTGCAAAAGCTGGTGCGCCAGGTGCTGTTCGTGGCCCCCACCATGCCCGCGCTCGATCTGCTGCTGCAGATGCGCGAGAGCCGGATACATATGGCGCTGGTGGTCGACGAGTTCGGCGGCATCGACGGCGTCACCACCATCGAGGATGTGGTGGAGGAGATCGTCGGCGAGATCGATGACGAGCATGACACCGAGGTCGGGCCCGCCATGCATCAGCGGCCCGACGGCAGCCTGATCGCCGATGCCCGGGTCACTGTCGAGGATTTCGAACACGAGGTCGGCCCGGTGCTGTCAGATGAAGAGCGGGAACAGGATATCGATACCCTGGGCGGCCTGGTGTTCTCGCTCTCCGGCCGCGTGCCCACCCGCGGCCAGACCATTGCTCATCCTTCCGGCATAATTTTCGAAGTGCTGGATGCCGATCCGCGGCGCATCAAGCGGCTGCGCATTCGCAATCTGCCGTCGCCGCCGGTCCATGACCAAAAGCAGGACTGAACCGGCCGCCAGCAAAAGCCCGCAATTGAAGACCGGCGACCGGAATCGCCGGTGGCTTGTCGCCTGGTTGGATTCGCTATCGGGCTGGCGCCGATGCGGATTCCTCATGGCGCTCGGCCTGCTGGCCATGCTGGCGATGCCGCCGCTGCATCTGTGGCCGCTGCTTTTCATCGCGCTGCCCGGCCTGATCCTGCTTATCGACCGCACAGGTGGCGTGAAGGGGGCCTTCTGGACCGGCTGGTGGTTCGGACTCGGCCATTTCATTCCCGGCTTCTACTGGATCGGCAATTCCATGCTGACCGATCCCCTGCGGTTCGGCTGGATGATCCCGTTTGCCGTGGGTGGCCTCGCCGCATTCATGGCGGTCTATGTCGGGCTCGCGGCCGGCCTGGCGCGCTTGCTGTGGTCGCCGGGGCCGGCCCGGATCCTGGCGCTCGGCGGCGCCTGGATCATCGGCGAATGGCTGCGCAGTTGGGTGCTGTCCGGCTTTCCCTGGAATCTGCTGGGCTATAGCTGGGCGTTCTCCGATCAGATGATGCAGATCGTCGCCTGGACCGGAACCTGGGGCCTGAGTTTGGCCACCGTCATCGGCTGTGGTCTGCCCGCGCTGCTGTTGCGCTGGTCGCCATCGGCGGATGCCCCGCCGCAGCTTACGGGAAAGGCCGGCTGGTCCGCCGCCGCCGGTCTGATCATCCTTGCCATCGTCTGGTCGATCGGCGCGGTGCGTCTGTCAGGCGCGACCGACGCGTTCGTGCCCGGCGTCACGCTGCGGCTGGTGCAGCCGTCGATTCCGCCGGAGATGAAGAACAGCGCCGACCGGCGCGCGGAAAACCTCAATCGCCTGTTGAGCTTGAGTTTGAAGAGCCCGGGCCTTGAACCTGTCACCCACGTGATCTGGCCGGAATCCTCGGTGCCCTATCTGCTGGAGCGCAATACCGATGTGCGCATGGCCCTGGCACGTGTCGTTCCGCCGCAGGGACTGTTGATCGCCGGCGCGGTGCGGGCGGTTCCCGAAACCGGCAATCTCGAGCAGATCTGGAACAGCGCCCTGGCGATCGATGGGAACGCCTCTGTTATCGCCAGCTTCGACAAATTCCACCTCGTTCCCTATGGCGAGTATGTGCCGCAACGGGATCTCTTCCCCTTCATCGCCAAGATCACGCCGGGTTCGATGGATTTCTCCGCCGGGCCGGGCCCCCGCACGCTTCATCTGCCGGGCCTGCCGCCGGTCGGACCGCTCATCTGCTACGAGTTGATCTTTCCCGGCGAAGTTGCCGATCGAGCCGATCATCCGCAGTGGCTCTTGAGCCTGACCAATGACGCGTGGTTCGGGCGCAGTACCGGCCCATATCAACACTTTGCCAGCGCGCGTTTCCGCGCAGCGGAAGAAGGCGTGCCGATGGTCCGCGCCGCCAACGCCGGAATTTCCGGCGTTATCGACGCCTACGGCCGCGTCCAGGTGCAGCTCGATCTCGATGTTGTCGGCGTCATCGATCATGGCCTGCCGGCCGCAACGCCGGCGCCGACGCTCTTCGCACAAGTCGGAAACTGGATTCTCTTGGTGCTCTTGTCGATTTGCGCCGTTTCAACCGCTGTCGCACGCTGGCTACTGGCATGACTGTATGATTGTGTGCAAACTGACCGTTGACCAGTTGTAGTGTGATCACTATTAAACCGCGGGTTTGAAAAATAGCGGGAGGGGACAGGACCGTTATGGCCAGGGGACGGAAATCATCGGGTCGAGGCTCGAAAGACGGACAACCAAACCCGATCGATATGCATGTCGGTGCGCGGTTGCGGCAGCGGCGCACGCTCCTGGGTATGAGCCAGGAACGTTTGGCCGATGCTCTGGGAATCACTTTTCAGCAGGTGCAGAAGTATGAACGGGGCGCGAACCGCGTCGGTTCAAGCCGCCTGTTTGATGTCGCGCGCGTCCTGGACGTGCCGATCTCCTATTTCTTCGATGAGATGTCGGCCGGCGTCGCCGCCAAGACGCCCAGCCGCTTGCGCGGTCTGGGCGATACCCGCGCCGAGCCGTTCGAACTCGACCCGATGGCCAAGCGGGAAACCTTGGAGCTGGTGCGCGCCTACTACAAAATCTCCGACCCCGTGGTCCGCAAGCGGGTTTTCGAGTTGACGAAATCCCTCGGAAAGTCGAAATCCGGTTCGAAATAGCCTTGGCGCGGTAAGGCGGCCGGTCGGCCCTCTTCCCCGTGACGACGGCTATATGTCCGTTTTTCACCGAATGAGGTAGGGCGTGCCCAAAGGCAGTTATCTGTTTACCAGCGAATCCGTGTCCGAAGGCCATCCGGACAAGGTCTGCGACCGTATCTCCGACGCCATCGTCGATACCTACCTGACCGCCGATCCCTATTCCCGCGTCGCCGTGGAAACATTGGCGACCACCAACAGGGTGGTCCTGGCCGGCGAAGTCCGCGGACATCCTTCCGTCACGCCGGCCCTCATCGATCAGGTGGTGCGCCACGCCATCAAGGATATCGGCTACGAGCAGGACGGCTTCCATTGGAGCAAGGCGGCGGTGGAGAACTACATCCACAGCCAGTCGGCCGACATCGCCCAGGGCGTCGACGCCAAGGGCAACAAGGACGAGGGCGCCGGCGACCAGGGAATCATGTTCGGCTATGCTTGCCGCGAGACTGAGGGTCTCATGCCGGCGCCGATCTATTTCGCCCACAATATCTTGAAGTCCTTGTCGGAAGCCCGGCATTCCGGGGCCGAACCGGGCCTCGGCCCGGATGCGAAGAGCCAAGTCACGCTTCTATATGAAGAGGGCAAGCCGGTGCGCGCGACCTCAGTCGTCGTGTCGACCCAGCATAGCGCCGACCTGGATCAGGAAGCGGTCCGCGAAATCGTCCGGCCCCACGTGGTGAACACCCTGCCGAAAGGCTGGATGTGCCCGGAAGCCGATTTCTATGTGAATCCCACCGGCCGCTTTGTGATTGGCGGCCCGGACGGCGATGCCGGCCTCACCGGCCGCAAGATCATCGTCGATACCTATGGCGGGGCGGCCCCTCATGGCGGCGGCGCCTTCTCCGGCAAGGACCCCACCAAAGTCGACCGCTCGGCCGCTTATGCCGCGCGCTACCTGGCGAAGAATGTGGTGGCCGCCGGCTTTGCCGATCGCTGCACCATCCAGCTCGCCTATGCCATCGGCGTATCCAAGCCCTTGTCGGTCTATGTGGAAACCCATGGCACCGGCAAGGTGGCGGAAGAGCGACTCGTCAGTCTGCTGGGGGAACTGGTGGATCTCAGTCCCCGCGGCATCCGCGAACATCTGGGGCTGAACAAGCCGATCTATGCCCGCACCGCTGCCTATGGCCATTTCGGCCGCGCGGCGGATGCCGATGGCGGCTTCTCCTGGGAACGCACCGATCTCGTGGACAAGCTGAAGAGCCGCCTGAACTAGTGGCAGCGCCGCGCCCGCGGCGCCGGGCGCGATTGCAATGAGCAAACCGACGGCGGCACCCCGGTTCGACTGGCATGGACGGCGGCAAGGCCGCAAGCTGCGCATCGGCCGCAAGCGGCTGGTCGACGATTTGCTGCCGCGGATCCGCCTGACGCTGCCTTCTGAAGATCAAGCTTTCGATCCCCGCAATCAGTTCTCCCCAACGCCGCAGGCGTTGTGGCTGGAGATCGGTTTCGGCGCTGGCGAACATCTGGCTGGCCAGGCGGCGCGCCACCGGGATATCGGCTTCATCGGCTGCGAAGTGTTCCTCAATGGCCTGGCTTCGGCGCTGGCCCATATCGACCGGGAAAAGCTGACGAATGTCCGGGTGCTGCATGCAGATGCCCGGGGTCTGCTGCCGCGCCTGCCCGATGCCTGCGTTCAACGGATCTATCTGCTCTTCCCCGATCCCTGGCCCTAGCGCCGCCACAAGGAGCGGCGCTTCACCGGTCGGGCCAATCTGGATGCGCTGGCCCGGGTGATGGCCGACGGTGCGGAACTGCGGATCGCTTCCGACGATATGGGCTATATCCGATGGACTCTGGAAAACAGCCGGCTTCATCCGGATCTCGCCTGGTTGGCCCAGCGACCCCAGGACTGGCGCCAGCCCCCTGCGGACTGGATACCGACCCGGTATCAGGAGAAGGCGATTAAAGCCGGTAGGAACCCCATATATCTTGCATTTCAAAGGCGCCCCCGCGCCTGAATTGCCCTTGAAGGGCCCCCACCCTTGGCTATATAAACTAAGCCAATAAATAGTCCTGCGCGGAATGTCGCGGGATGCAAAAACAAAGGTGGGCCAGCGGCCCGCCTTTTTTGTTACCCGGATTTTCCGGCCCGTAATGGCGCCCGCACTGAATTGGAGTCGCATGTTCGGCGAGAAGGCCGCTGAGATCGAACGTTTGATCGCCCCGTCCCTGGCGGCGCAGGGCTATGACGTGGTACGGGTGCTGCTGATGGGCGGCGCGCGCCATGCGACGCTGCAGGTCATGATCGAGCGCGCGGACCGCGCGGCTGTCTCGGTGGATGATTGCACCGACGCGAGCCGCACCATCTCGGCCTTGCTGGATGTGGAAGATCCGATCGCCGGCACCTACACGCTGGAGGTCAGCTCCCCCGGCATCGACCGGCCGCTGGTGAAGCCGGCGGATTTCGACCGCTTCAAAGGCTATGAAGCGCGCTTTGAGTCGCGCACGCCGATCGATGGCCGCCGCCGCTTCCGCGGCAAGCTTCTCGGCATGGCAGGCGATCAGGTGCATATCGCAACGCCTGAGGGCGAGTCGAAGGTGCCCTTCCAAGAGGTTCAGCGCGCCAAGCTCGTGCTGACGGATGAACTGATCGCCGCTGCGGCGAGTGAAACGACTGGCTAGGTGTTGAGGAAAATTATGGACACGACGATCGCTGTTCCCAGGCTCGAACTACTTCAGGTGGCCGATGCCGTCGCGCGCGAAAAAGGCATCGAGCGCGACGAGGTGCTCGAGGCCATGGAACAGGCCATCCAGAAGGCGGGCCGCTCGAAATACGGGCCGGAGCATGATATCCGCGCTCATATCGACCGCAAGACCGGCGAGATCCGCCTGACGCGCCATCGCGAGGCTGTGGAGACCGTGGAGAACGAGGCAACGCAGTTGACTCTGAAGCAGGCGCAGAAGATCGAGCCGAACATCGAGCTGGGCCAGCATGTGGTCGACGAATTGCCGCCGATCGATTTCGGCCGCATCGCCGCGCAGACGGCGAAACAGGTGATCGTGCAGAAAGTGCGCGAGGCAGAGCGCAAGCGCCAGTTCGACGAGTACAAGGACCGCAAGGGCGAGATCGTCAACGGCCTGGTCAAGCGTGTCGAGTTCGGCAATGTCACCGTGGATCTCGGCCGGGCCGAGGGCCTGCTGCGCCGCGACGAATGCCTGCCGCGGGAATCCCACCGCAACGGCGATCGCGTGCGCGCCCTTATTCTCGACGTGCGCGAGGAAGCCCGCGGGCCGCAGATTTTCCTGTCCCGCACCCATCCGGATTTCATGGCCAAGCTGTTCGCCCAGGAAGTGCCGGAAATCTATGACGGCATCATCGAGATCAAGTCGGTGGCCCGCGATCCCGGCAGCCGCGCCAAGATCGCCGTGATCTCCAACGACAGCGGCATCGATCCCGTCGGCGCCTGCGTCGGCATGCGCGGCAGCCGCGTGCAGGCGGTGGTCGGCGAATTGCAGGGCGAGAAAATCGACATCATTCCCTGGTCCAACGATCCCGCGACCTTCGTGGTCAACGCGCTGGCGCCTGCCGAAGTCTCCAAGGTGGTGCTGGACGAGGAAATGCGGCGTATCGAAGTGGTGGTGCCCGACGAGCAGTTGGCCCAGGCCATCGGCCGCCGCGGCCAGAATGTGCGCCTCGCCTCCATGCTCACGGGTTGGAGCATCGATGTGCTGACCGAGGCCGCCGAATCCGAGCGCCGCTCGGAGGAATTCCGCACCCGCTCCCAGATGTTCATCGATGCCCTGGATGTCGATGACGTTATCGCCCATCTGCTGGTGACCGAAGGCTTCACCAGCATCGAGGAAGTGGCGTTCGTGCCGGTGGAAGAGCTGGCGTCGATCGAAGGTTTTGACGAGGACGTGGCGAGCGAACTGCGCGACCGCGCCCGCAACTATCTGCAGGAGCAGAACGAGAAGATGAATTCCCGCCGCCGCGAACTGGGCGTTACCGACGATCTCGCAACCCTTGAAGGGCTGACCCCGGCGATGCTGGTGGCGCTCGGCGAGAATGGCGTGAAGTCCCGCGACGATCTCGCCGATCTCTCGAGCGACGAGCTGATCAACAAGAATGACGGCCTGCTGCGCGGCTTCACGCTGAGCCAGCAGGACGCCAACACCATCATCATGGCGGCGCGCGCCCATTGGTTCGCGGAGCAGGAAAAAACGGGCTAGGCGAGAGGCCGAACGCGAGCAATGAACTTGGAAATGACCATGGCAGTCACGGCAGATGCGGATCTGGAGGCGCTGGTGGATACCGGCGCCGGCCGGGAACGCACGTCGCCGCTGCGCCGCTGCCTGGTCAGCCGCGAGAGCCTGCCGAAGGCGCAGCTGATCCGCTTTGCCGCCGACCCGGATGGCAAGGTGCTGCCGGACATCGATGGCAAGCTGCCGGGCCATGGCTTCTGGGTGCAGGCGGAGCGCAAGGCGCTGGAACAGGCCTGCCGCCGCAATCTGTTCGCCAAGGCGGCGAAGCAGTCCCTGACCGTGCCGGCGGATACACTGGACCTGATCGAGTTGCTGCTGCGCCGCCGCTGCCTGGATCTCATCGGCCTTGCGCGCCGCGCCGGCGCCGCCGTCGCCGGCTTCGAGAAATGCCGCGCCTGGCTGCAATCGGGCCGTGCCGGCCTGCTGCTGGCGGCGTCCGACGGTGCTGCCGACGGGCGGGCGAAGATGCGGGCGTTCGCTGACGATCTGCCCGTGGTGGAAGTCTTCACGTCAGACGAGATTTCCCAGGTTCTGAGTCACGAGAATACGATTCACGCCGTGGTGGCGCCCGGCGGATTCGCCGACAAGATTAAGGCGGAGGTCGAGCGATTGAAGGGCGTCCGCCCAAGAGAATGCGTTGATGATCGGTAGGCAAATGGCAACCAGTAACGAAACCGAAAACAGTAAAGAGACCGAAAAGAAACCGCTGAAGCTCACCCGTCCCGGGCGGCTTGAGATCAAGAAGACTATCGACGCCGGCCAGGTGAGGCAGAGCTTCCCCCATGGCCGCTCGAAGACGGTTTCGGTCGAGGTGAAGAAGAAACGCACCTTCGCTCCCAACGAAGGCGGCCGCATGACCGAGGTCACGGCGGACGCCACCGTGCCGCCGGAAGAGATCCTGGCGATCGAGAACGCCATCGAAGCGCTGCATGCCCCGCACCTGACTGCCGACGAACGCGCGACCCGCGTCAAGGTGCTGGAGGATGCGAAGAAGGACGAAGAGCGCCGCCGCGCCCTTGAGGTCGAGAACCGGCGCAAGGCGGAGGAAGAAGCTGTCCGCCGCCAGGCCGAGGAAGTGGAAGAGCGCCGCCAGGCCGAGGAGCGCGCGCGCATCGAAGCCGAAGCCCGCAGCAAGCTCGACTCGACGACGCCGAAAGCCAAGGCCGATGGCGCGAAAGTGCCGGGCGCCAAGACGACCGAAGCACCGGCAACGCTGCGTCCGGGAAAGCCGGGCAGCCGCGGCGCCGAAGTAGCCGTCGAGGAGGAAGAGGAAGAACCCGCGCGCGCCAAGCGGGCGGGCAAGCTGACGGCGGCAAAGCCGGTGCCGGCGCCCCGGCGCCTGGAACCACGCCGCGCTGGCCGAAAGGTAACGATCTCCGAAGCCCTGGGCGATTCCGATGAAGAGCGGTCCCGCAGCTTGGCCTCGGTGCGCCGCGCCCGCGAGAAAGAAAAGCAGCGGGCGCTTGAAATGCGCGCCGACGGACAGCAGTTGAAGGTCGTGCGCGACGTCACCGTCCCCGAAACCATCACCGTCCAGGATCTCGCCAACCGCATGGCCGAGCGCAGCGGCGACGTGATCAAGACCCTGATGAAGATGGGCGTGATGGCGACGATCAATCAGGTGATCGATGCCGACGTGGCCGAATTGGTGGCCACGGAGTTCGGTCACCGTGTCCGCCGCGTCGCGGCCGCCGATATCGAGACCGGCATCGAAGGCACCGCCGACGATCCCGAGAGCCTGCAGCCGCGCGCGCCCATCGTGACGGTCATGGGCCATGTGGATCACGGCAAGACCTCGCTGCTGGATGCGTTGCGCAAGACCGACGTGGCGGCGCACGAAGCCGGCGGCATCACTCAGCATATCGGCGCCTATCAGGTGAAGGCGCCGTCGGGACAGCCGATCACCTTCATCGACACGCCTGGTCACGCCGCCTTCACGGAGATGCGCGCCCGCGGCGCCAACGTCACGGATATCGTGGTGCTGGTCGTGGCCGCCGATGACGGCATCATGGAACAGACGGTGGAGGCGATTCAGCATGCCAAGGCGGCTGACGTGCCGATCATCGTCGCCATCAACAAGATCGACAAGTCGGACGCCAATCCCGAGCGGGTGCGCCAGGAGCTGCTGCAGCACAGCATCGTCGCCGAGTCCATGGGTGGCGAGGTGCAGACCATCGAAGTGTCGGCCAAGGAGCGGCTGAATCTCGACAAGCTGGCCGAAGGCATCATGCTGCAGGCGGAAATCCTGGAGCTGAAGGCCAATCCCGATCGCCCGGGCACCGGCACGGTGATCGAGGCGCGGCTGGAGCGCGGCCGTGGCGCGGTCGCCACCATCCTGATCCAGCGCGGCACCGTGCATGTCGGCGATATCTTCGTGGCCGGCACGGAATGGGGCCGTGTGCGCGCCCTGGTCAATGACCGCGGCGAAAACATCGACAGCGCCGGGCCGTCGATGCCGGTGGAAGTGCTCGGCTTGCAGGGCACGCCCCTGCCGGGCGAGCAGTTCATCGTCGTGGAGAACGAAACCAAGGCCCGCCAGGTCAGCGAATTCCGCCGCCAGAAGCAGCGGGAGGTCCAGGCCAAGGCGGCATCCCGCGGCACGCTGGAGCAGATGTTCTCGAAGATCGCCGCCGGCGAAACCAAGGAACTGGCCCTCGTCGTCAAATCCGACGTACAGGGTTCGCTGGAAGCCATCGTCGGCAGCCTGTCGAAGCTGAAGAACGACGAGGTCTCCGTGCGCGTGTTGCACCAGGCGGTGGGCGGCATCAACGAATCCGACGTCACGCTGGCGCGCGCCTCCGGCGCCATGATCATCGGCTTCAATGTCCGCGCCAATCCCCAGGCCCGCGACATGGCCCGCCGCGACGGTGTCGATATCCGCTACTACTCGATCATCTACAACGTGATCGACGACATCAATGCGGCGCTGAAGGGCATGCTGGCGCCGACCCTGCGGGAGAAGTTCATCGGCTATGCCGAAATCCGCGAGGTCTTCACCGTCACCAAGTCCGGCAAGGTGGCCGGCTGCATGGTCACGGAGGGCCTGGTCCGCCGCGGCGCTAAGGTGCGCCTGCTGCGGGACAACGTGGTCATCCATGAAGGCAGCCTGAAGACGTTGCGGCGCTTCAAGGACGAAGTGCGCGAGGTCAAGGAGGGCTTTGAATGCGGCATGGCCTTCGAGAGCTACGACAATATCGAAAAAGGCGACATGATCGAGTGCTTCGAGATGGAGCAGGTGACGGCGGCGTAGGATCGCCGCCGCCGCTTCCGCCTCGCAGCGCCGGTCCGATCGCGCCGGACGGCCAGAGACCATGAGAAAACGTCAGGGCGGTTCCGACCGCACGCCGCGGCAATTGCGGGTGGGCGAAGAGCTGCGCCATGCGCTGGTGCGCATCCTCGCGCGCGGCGAATTGCATGACCCGCTGCTGGCGGATGCCCAGGTGACGGTGACCGAGGTCCGCGTCAGCCCGGATCTGCGCGCCGCCACCGCCTTTGTCACGCCTTTCGGCGGCGGCGACAGCGCCGCTCTGGTCAAGGCGCTGAACCATGCAGCCGGTTATTTCCGCGGCCAGATTGCCCGCGAGGTGGATCTCAGGATGGCGCCGACGATCCGCTTCGCGACCGACACCAGCTTCGCGCAGTCGACCCGGATCGAGGAATTGCTGCAGGATCCGCGGGTGGCGCAGGACCTGGCACCCGAAGCGGCGCCGAAGCCGGGCCGCCGCAAAGGGCCTTCCGGCGATGGCGCGTAAGCGCAAGGGCGATCCGGTCAGCGGCTGGCTGGTGCTCGACAAGCCCTCGGGCGTGACCTCGACCCAAGTGGTAGGCAAGGTGCGGCGCATCTTCAACGCCGCCAAGGTCGGCCATGGCGGCACGCTGGATCCCCTGGCCACAGGCATACTGCCGATCGCGCTGGGCGAGGCCACCAAGACCATTCCCTTCATCATGGACGGCCGGAAGCGCTATCGCTTTACCGTGCGCTGGGGCGAGGCGCGGGCCACCGACGACGCCGAAGGCGCGGTCACCGCCACCAGCAACCGGCGGCCGACGGAAGCCGAGATCCTGGCTGCTCTGCCCCGCTTCACCGGTGAGATCGAGCAGGTGCCGCCGGCTTTCTCCGCCATCCATGTGGATGGCGAGCGGGCCTATGACCTGGCACGGGCCGGCGAGGTGGTGGAATTGGAGCCGAGGCGGATCACCGTCCATGCCTTCCGCCTCGTCGCCATCGATGATGCCGACCACGCCAGCTTCGACGTCGAGTCCGGCAAGGGCGCCTATATGCGCGCGCTCGGCCGGGACCTCGCTCTAAGTCTCGGAAATTGCGGGCATATTTCCGCCCTTCGGCGGCTCGCCGTCGGCCCGTTCGACGAGTCCCAGGCGATTTCCCTGGAATCGCTGGTAGCCCTCGGGCATAGTCCCGCCGCCTTCGGGCATTTAAGACCGGTCGAGACCGCGCTGGACGACATCCCGGCACTGGCCTTGACCGACATCGAGGCGAACAGCTTGCGCTCCGGACAACCGGTGGGATTTATCCGCCGCCAGGATGCAGGCAGGGTCAGCCACATTTCGAGCGGGACTTTGGTCTGCGCCACGGCCGGCGGAAAGCCGGTGGCGCTCGCTCGATTCGAGGCCGGTGACCTGCGCCCGGTGCGAGTCTTCAACCTTTGACGTGATGGAAAGGACCTC
>DATKFM010000372.1:0-2769 GCA_035544395.1 Verrucomicrobiia bacterium | reverse complement strand
TGTCCATGAGCACGCCCAGCGCGGGTGTCAGCTTATGCAGTTCGGGCATGCCATTTGCTTTGGGGCCTTGGAAGCGCACGACGGCGACAAAATCCCGCTGCAGTTCACCGCGCTTGAAGGCCGCTTGCAGCTCATCCTGGTCGTTGAAGATAACGGCGGGCGCTTCAATCACCCATCGTTCCGGCTTTACCGCCGACACCTTGATAACGGCGCGGCCCAGATTGCCCTCCAGCAGCCTGAGCCCGCCATTGACGCTGAACGGCGCCGACACCGGCGCCAGCACCGCGGGATCGTGGCTTTGCTCCGGTCCATCGCGCCAGAGGATAGAGTTGCCGCTCAGGACCGGCTCACCGCGATAGCGAGTCAGGCCGCCATCACCGGCGACCGTGCGCACATCGGCATGCAGCAAGCCGGCATCCAGGAGTTGGCCGATCAGGAAGCTCATGCCGCCGGCGGCATGGAAGTGATTCACATCGGCCTTGCCGTTCGGGTAGATGCGGCAGAGCGACGGCACGACCTCGGACAGGTCGGCGAAATCATCCCAACTCAGGCGGATCCCGGCGGCGCGCGCCATGACCGGCAGATGCAGCGTATGGTTGGTCGAGCCGCCGGTCGCCAGCAGGCCGACGACGCCGTTGACCACCGCCCGCTCGTCGATCACCTCGCCGACAGGCGTGAACTCGTTGCCCAACGCCGTGATCTCGGCGACGCGCCTGGTCGCCGCCACCGTCAGCGCATCGCGCAGCGGCGTGTTCGGATTGACGAAGGACGCGCCCGGCAGATGCAGGCCCATGATCTCCATCAGCATCTGGTTGGTGTTGGCGGTGCCGTAGAAGGTGCATGTGCCCGGCCCGTGATAGGAGGCGCTTTCCGCCGCCAGCAATTCCGCGCGGCCCACCTTGCCTTCGGCATAGAGCTGCCGCACGCGGGCCTTCTCATCATTCGGCAGTCCCGAAGGCATCGGGCCGCCGGGCACGAAAATCGCCGGCAGATGGCCGAAACTGAGCGCGCCGATCACCAGGCCGGGCACGATCTTGTCGCAGATGCCGAGATAGAGGGCGGCGTCGAACATGTCGTGGGACAGGGCAACCGCCGTCGCCAGCGCCACGACGTCGCGGGAGAACAGCGACAGCTCCATGCCCCGCTGGCCCTGAGTCACGCCGTCGCACATCGCGGGCACGCCACCGGCAAATTGCGCCACGGCGCCCGCTTCCCGCGCCGCCTGCTTGATCAGCGCGGGGAAACGCTCGAAAGGCTGATGGGCGCTCAGCATGTCATTATAGGCGGAGACGATGGCGATGTTGGCCTTGACGTCGCCGGTGAGGTCCTGCTTGTCGGCCGTGCCGCAGGCGGCAAAGCCGTGGGCGAGATTGCCGCAAGACAGCTTGCCCCGCTGCGGCCCCCGCCGCGCCGCCTCGCGGATATGATCGAGATAGTGCTGCCGGTCGTTGCGGGACCGCTTGATGATGCGCTCGGTGATGTCGGCCACTCTCTCTTGGACGGGCATGATCCTGGACCTCAAGCTGAATGGTAGATGTCGACCGGCACGGAGGCGCCGCGCAGGACACCGCGGATGGGCATCTCTTCCACCGGGCCTTCGCCACAAGCAAGCTCATAGACACGCCGCTTGGCCGGTCCGGCGAAGAGGACGAACAGATTCCGCGCATCCAGCAGCGCCGGCAAGGTCAAGGTCAGCCGCGGCTGCGGCGCTCCGGGAGCGCGGATAGCCATGACGGCTTGCTCATTCTTCGGCGCCAGCGCCGCCGCGAGATTGTCGGCGCCGGGAAACAGCGAGGCTGTATGGCCGTCCTCACCCATGCCCAGCACCACGGCGTCGAACGGGCGCGGCAGATCGGCGAGACGAGTGGAGGCATCGGCGATTGCGGCCTCCGGCGTCACGGCGCCGGTATATAGGGGAACGAACTGCGCCGGCGCGGCCGCGGCCTGCAGCAATGTTCGCTGCAGCATCGCGCCGTTGCTGGCGGGATCGCCGGTGCTGACCCAGCGCTCGTCGGTGAGAGTCACGAGGACGCGGTCCCAGGCCAAGGCCGTCTTCGACAGCCGCGTCAGGAACGGCACGGGCGTCGTGCCGCCAGCCACGACCAGGCTGGCCGACGGCCGCTTGGCGAGCGCGGCGCGCAGTTGGGCGGCAACCGCCGCCGCCAACGACGCAGCGAGAGCATCAAGATCCGAGAACTGATGTTCGCGGAGCCGAATGCCGGACGTGATGGTCATGCTGCGTCCTCGAACCAGCTTCTGTTGTCGCGCGCCATCAATGCCTGGGCATCGGATGGTCCCCAGCTTCCGGCGGTATAGGCCTTCGGCGTCGTCGAGCTGCGAGTCCAGGCGTCGAGGATCGGCTCGATCCAGGTCCAGGCCGCTTCCACCTCGTCCTTGCGCATAAATAGGGTCGGATTGCCTCGGATGACATCCAGCAACAGCCGCTCATAGGCATCGGGGAACGGCACCTGGAAGGTCTCGGCAAAGCTGAGATTCAACGGCACCGGCTTCAAGCGCATGCCGCCGGGGCCGGGGTCCTTGCTCATGAGCATGAGCTTCACGCCCTCGTCCGGCTGCAGGCGGATGATCAGTCGGTTCGGGCTGATCTCGCCGGCACCTTCGCCGAATATGGAATGGGGGATGGTCTTGAACTGCACCACGATCTCCGACAGCCGCGAAGCCATGCGCTTTCCGGTGCGCATATAGAATGGTACGCCCGCCCAACGCCAATTCGCCACTTCGGCTTTCAGTGCGACAAAGGTTTCCGTG
>DATKFM010000371.1:0-4859 GCA_035544395.1 Verrucomicrobiia bacterium | reverse complement strand
CTCTACGACGTCATCCATTCCTCCGGCGAGGAAACCTGGCTGGCGTTGAGCGGCGGTGACAGGTGGGCCGCCGGACTTGGCCGCCGCGGCCTGGCCATCGTGCCGCCAAAGGATCGTAGCCTGCTGGCGGGTTTGGATCTGGACTGGACCGGCGATCCGGCGGCGGCGGATTTCGCGCTGCTCAGCGGCACCGACCGGCCGGAGGAGACCGTTGCCGACTATGAACCCCTGCTGCAACAGCTCCGGGTGCGGGACCTGCCGCTGATCTGTGCCAATCCCGACCTGGTGGTGGTGAGGGGCGATGCCCGGGAGATCTGTGCCGGTGCCATCGCCGCCCGCTACGAGGCGCTGGGCGGCAAGGTGCGCTATTTCGGCAAGCCCCATCCCGAAGTCTATGAGCGCTGTCTGGCCGCGCTGGGCTCGCCGCCGCGCGGGCGCATCCTTGCCGTCGGCGATTCCCTGCGCACCGATATTGCCGGGGCTGCGCGGGCCGGCATCGACAGCCTATTCATCCTCGGTGGTATCCACGCCGCTGAGCTGATTTGCGGCAACCGTTTGGAATTGCCGGCATTTGCCGCCCTCTGCCGGCGGGAAGGCGCCACGCCGCGCTATCTATCCAGCGAGTTCTGCTGGTAAAAATGAGCCTGGGGATAAAGCATCCGCCGCGGGCTTTCGCCCGTATGTGAGGAAGCGCCGCCGGGCCTTGCGGCTGAACCAGGGCGAGGGACGTCATCCATGCAGCGGGTTTGGGAGTGGAAATTCGCCTCGCCGCCGGCCGCCATCTGGCCGTCGATGGCCGACACCGCCCGCTTCAACGAGGCGGCGGCAATGCCGAAGCATGAGATCATCGAGACGCCGCGTCCCGACGGTTCGGTGGATTTCGCCGGCCGCCTGCGCAAGGGACCTGTCACGATCGAATGGCAGGAGCGCCCGGTGAACTTTATCTCCGAGCAGTGGTTCGAACATTGCCGCGATTTCCGCAACGGCCCGTTCCGCACCCTCTGCGCCACCTTCGAGCTGACGCCCGAAGGCGGCGGCAGCCGCGGCGTCTACAAGGTGGAGGCGGTGCCCTCGGGCATCCTCGGCCGATTGCTGCTGGCCGGCGGATTCCTGGAGAAGGCCGGACGCACCTTCGCCAAGCTGGCGGCGGAGGCCGATGCCTTCGCCCAGGGCCAGCGGCCGGAGCCCTTCGCCTATGACCCGCCGCCGGTCGACGCGACGACCCAGGGCCGCGTGGCGCAAATGGTGACGGCGATCGATGCCACGCCAAACGGCCATGGCCGGGCGCAGCGCCTCGCCGACTATGTGCTGAAGTCCCAGGAAGTGGATCTCTGGCAGGTGCGGCCGCTGAAGCTGGCGCGGGAATGGAAGATCGACCAGCGCGAGGCCGTGGAACTCTGCCTGCAGGCGGTACAGGCGGGCTTGCTGGAATTGCGCTGGGACCTGCTCTGCCCCCGCTGCCGGGTGGCGAAATCCTCCTCGGCGTCGCTGGACCAGATGCCTACCGGCGCCCATTGCTCCTCCTGCAACATCGACTATGACCGCGACTTCGCCAAAAACGTCGAGGCGAGTTTTCGCCCGGCGCCCGGCGTGCGCGACGTGGTGCCCGGCCAATATTGCCTGTTCGGACCGATGTCGACGCCGCACATCCGCCTGAACATTACCGTGGAGGCCGGCGCCACGCGGGAGGTGAAGGCGCTGCTCCGCCGGGGCGACTACCGCCTGCGCACGCTGGAGCCCGGGCCGGAGCTGGAGATTTCGTGGTCCGGCGGCGGCTTTCCGGAGGTGGTGATCGAGGACGCCGCGGTCCGCAGCGGCGGTGCGGCGACGCCGGGTTTCATCCGCCTGGTCAACCGCACGCGCCGGACGCTCACCTTCATCATCGAGGACCGCGCCTGGGTGCAGGATGCGCTAACTGCAGACCGCATCACCACCCTGCAGGCCTTCCGCGATCTCTTCGCCAGCGAGGCGCTGCGCCCGGGCGACGATGTGGGCGTGGCCAAGATCGCACTTATGTTCACCGACCTGAAGAGCTCCACCGCCTTCTATGAGAAAGTCGGCGATGCCCGCGCCTATCATCTGGTGCGCGACCACTTCGCCTTTCTCGCCGCGATCATCCGCGAGAATGATGGCGCCATCGTCAAGACCATCGGCGATGCGGTCATGGCAGCCTTCGCCGATCCGGCAAAAGCCGTGCGCGCCGCCATCGCCATCCAGCGGCAGGTGAACAGGTTCAATGACGACCATGGCGGCGACGCCATCGTCATCAAGCTCGGCCTCCACGCTGGGCCCTGCATCGCCGTGACCTTGAACGACCGCCTGGACTACTTCGGCTCGACGGTGAACCTCGCCTCGCGTCTCCAGGGCGAGAGCACCGGCGGTGATATTGTGCTGTCGGCGGAGATGGCTGGAGATCGGGCGGTCGCCGAGCTTCTCAGGGATCAAGATCTGTCCCGGGAGTCGGTGGATATCAGAGGGTTCGATCGGCCGATCGCGTTTCACCGGCTGCGCGCGGAATCGGCGCGGGCCGGCCTCGCGCCGGCGCTGAAGGTCAGTTGATGCTGCCCTCGTCGCCGGCCGTCTGATCCGCGCCCGGCAGCTTCGCCGCATCGTTGATGGAGGCGGCCAGGTTTTCGACCGCGGCGCTGTAGGCCGTGAAAGCCTCGGCGCAATCTTCCACTCGACCGATCGGCAGCATCAGCACGATGGCGCTCGACAGGTCGGAAGCGAATTGGTCGAAAAAGCTGGGATCGCGCTGCAGACGATCGAACACAGCGTGATGAAGAAATTCGCAGGCGGCGTTTTTAGCGTCCTCGGCCTGATAAACCGGCATTTCCAGCCCGTTGCCGGCCTGCTCGGCGGAGACCACCAGCGGATCGGCCTCGGCCATGATCCGGCTCTCTTCCGAGAGCAGCCACATGACGTTGGTGCCGCAGCCCGTGAGGAAGAATGTCAGGGCCAGAAGCGGCAGCGCTCGAAACATGGTTATCGGGCCGGTACGCACGGTAGAGGGTCCTTTGACTGACATAGGTGGTGCTCGCAGGCATAGCTTGCCATCTCCCGGTTAAATGATTCTTGGGGCGGTCGGTTGCCTTCGATATGGTAAATATTCCGCTGCGCTGGGGTTTTCTTGCGGCAATTGCGGTAAACCGCAAATTTGGCCTGCCCTTTCGTAGACGCCGTTGCGGCACCCGCGTTATACTTTCCAATCTATTAATCGGGAGGCTGGCTTTGGCGGATTTTCCGCGCAAGACATTGGCGGACTGGGATTCTCTGGCCCGCAAGGAATTCGGCGGAGAGACCGCTGATTCGCTTGTCTGGCAGACGCCGGAAGGAATTCCCGTCAAGCCGCTCTATACCGCGGCCGATCTTGAAGCGCTCGGCGATGTGAATTCGCTGCCGGGATTCCCGCCCTACTTGCGTGGCCCGCGCGCCACAATGTTCGCAAATCGTCCGTGGACGGTGCGTCAGTATGCCGGCTTCTCGACGGCCGAGGAATCCAACGCCTTCTACCGTGCCAATCTCGCCGCCGGGCAGATGGGCCTTTCGGTGGCATTCGATCTCGCCACTCATCGCGGTTACGACTCCGATCATCCGCGCGTCGTCGGCGATGTGGGCAAGGCGGGCGTTGCCATCGACTCGGTTGAGGACATGAAGATCCTGTTCGACGGTATCCCGCTCGACCGCATGAGCGTGTCCATGACAATGAATGGCGCGGTGCTGCCGGTGCTCGCCGGCTATATCGTCGCGGCGGAAGAGCAGGGTGTGGCGGCGGAGAAACTCTCGGGGACAATCCAGAACGACATCCTCAAGGAGTTCATGGTCCGCAACACCTACATCTATCCGCCCGCGCCCTCGATGCGCATCGTCGCCGACATCATCCAGTACACGGCGCGCAACATGCCGAAGTTCAACTCGATCTCCATCTCCGGCTATCATATGCAGGAAGCGGGTGCCACGGCAGTGCAGGAGCTGGCCTTCACTCTCGCAGACGGTCTGGACTATGTGCGCGCCGCGTTGTCCCGCGGTCTGAAGATCGACGATTTCGCGCCGCGCCTCTCGTTCTTCTTCGCCATCGGCATGAACTTCTTCATGGAGGTGGCCAAGCTGCGCGCCGCGCGACTGCTCTGGGCGCGGCTGATGTCCGAACATGCGCCGAAGAATCCGGTGAGCCTCGCGCTGCGAACCCACTGCCAGACCTCGGGCGTCAGCCTCACCGAGCAGGATCCCTACAACAACGTCATCCGCACCACGATCGAGGCGATGGCGGCCGTGTTGGGCGGGACGCAGTCGCTGCACACCAATGCGCTGGATGAAGCCATCGCGCTGCCGACACCGTTCTCCGCCCGCATCGCCCGCAACACCCAGCTCATCCTGCAGGAAGAGACGGGCATCCCCCATGTCATCGACCCTCTGGGCGGCAGCTATTACGTGGAGTCGCTGACCGCCAGCCTCGCTACGGAAGCGATGAAGTTGATATCGGAAGTGGAAGCGCTGGGCGGCATGACCAAGGCGGTCGAGTCCGGCATGCCGAAGCTGCGCATCGAGGAATCGGCGGCACGGCGCCAGGCACGCATCGATCGCGGCGAGGATGTGATCGTCGGCGTCAATAAGTACCAGTCCGATGGCGAGCCCGCGAAGGAGCTGCATCTCCTTGATATCGACAACACCCGGGTCCGCGATCAGCAGATCGCGCGCCTTCGCAAGATCCGCGCCACCCGCGACGAAGGCAAATGCCGAACAGCGCTGGATGCGCTGACCAAGGCTGCATCTTCGGGCCAGGGCAATCTCCTGGCGCTGTCCATCGAGGCCACGCGCGCCCGCGCCACCGTCGGCGAAATCTCCGACGCCCTGGAGAA